>JAYZCO010000045.1:0-21713 GCA_036338285.1 Pseudomonadota bacterium | reverse complement strand
GGCAACTGCCATCGTGTGCCATCCGCTTCGCCCAGTTCTGATAGAGGGCAGATTATGGCAGCGGTGCCACTGGCGAAGAGTTCACTGCAGCGACCGGCGTCAATATCATTCAGCAGTTTATCCACCGGCATCGTGCGTTCCACCACTTTAATCTTGAGCTGGCGGGCTAATGTAAGCAGGGAGTCGCGAGTAACCCCCGGTAGTATGGAGCCATTCAGCTTTGGGGTGTGAAGGGCTCCATCGATTATGGCCATGAAGTTCATGCCGGAGAGTTCTTCGATATTGAGCTCCACTGGGTCGAGCCAGAGTGGTTGGTCGTAGCCTAAGTCAATAGACTTTTGTGTGGCTTGAAGCGAGGCGCCATAGTTGCCTCCCACTTTGTTAGCACCTGTCCCACCGAGGGCAGCTCGGCAATCGTTTCGCTCAATCATGACTTTAATGGGGGCGGCGTAGTAAGCATCTGATGGGCTGGCTAACACCAGAAAGGTGAAATTTTCGGAGCTCTTCACCGCAAAGTTTGGGTCGGTGCCCAGCAAGGTTGGACGCAAGTATAGTGACTGGCCGGTGCTGCCGGGAATAAATGGCTGGCAGGCTTTGATCACGGAGGTCAGGGCTTGTGCAAAAAGTTCTGCCGGTACATCAGGCATACACAGCCGGCCAGCTGAGCGATTGAGTCGACGCAGGTTTATCTCCGGTCGAAACAGGGCCGGTGTCGCCTGGTTGACCTGGTATGCCTTCATCCCTTCAAAGGCTTGCTGGGCAAACTGTACGGCGGTAGCAGCCGGGTTGAGGCCAATCTCGCCAAAAGCCTGCAATGTGCCCTGCTGCCACCGGCCGGCACAATAGTCAGCGCGATACATCACAGGCGCGAATGCTTGGCCAAATCCCAGGGGGGTAGGGAGTCGGTAGTTATTCAACAGTGTCTTAAGGTCTTGCGCAGACATCAGGAACTACCTTCACGTAAATAGGCGTCGGTGCCATCCAGCCAGTCTTGGCGTGGCGGGTTAAAAATATCCACATCCAGGGTGTCTTCCAGCGCGATGGCGCTGTGGGGAAGGTGAGGGGGGATAGCAATGACCTCTCCGGCACGAACTGTGACCTCCTGATCCTGGGCTTCACCCAGTAGGAATCTGAGCGCGCCCTCCAAGATATAGGTGATCTGCTCGTTGTGGTGGCTGTGTTTCGGGGCAACGCCACCGGCTTTAAAATAGACATGGGCAATCATCATATCGGTGCCGGTGATTATGCGGCGGCTGATTTTGTCATTGAGCGCTTCACGGGGCATCTTTTCCCAGTTGTAGTGCTGGGCGGTGGAGGTTACCTCAATCATATTCTCTCAGTCCTATGGTTGATAAAGGGGATGTATTTGTTGTAGGTGGCGATAGAACTGGGTCAGATCGCTGGTTTTCAGCAATGCAGAAGGGAGGAAACGCTGTGGTGCGAGAACAGGTCCAGAACACCCTTGTGACTACTTTTGGATGAGAAATGACGGGCGTAAGTCCTATGGCGGAAAGTCCATTGACGCGAAAAGACCTTATCGAACCTTGAAACAAGGTTATTACACGGCAGAATGATTGGTTGAAGACAAATACCTTGGTAGGCACGCCAAAGATGCCCTCGATAGTTGAAAGAAATGCACTGGGTGAAGTGCCAAGGGCTGAAAGGAAGCCTTGGCCAAATATTGCAATGATCTGGGCAGGGGCCATGATCTGTGTTCCAGCACTGATGATTGGTGGTGTGATGATATCTGGTTTGCCTGTATGGCAAGCCATTATCGCTGGAACCCTTGGATACGCAACTGTGGTCACGTATATGGCCTTTCAGGGCATGGCGGGAGCAGACTTAGGACGCCCAACGGTTTCGGTCGCCAGTTCGGCTTTTGGTGACAAAGGATCAAGGTTAATCATCTCTTTTGTTCTCGGAGTCGCCGTGATGGGTTGGTTTGGTGTGCAAACCAGTATCGCTGGTTCTGCTTTTTCCGAAATCATGAAGCATTGGCTGGGCGTTGAGATTGCAGTTCCCTTGTCAACCGCCCTGTGGGGTGTGGTCATGTTGACGACTGCTATATTGGGCTATCGTGCCTTAGCTTACCTAAACTATATAGCGGTTCCTGCATTGCTTGTGTTAGCCATCTATGGAACCTACATAGCAGTATATGAATATGGTTTAACTGCATTAGTTGATTTACAGCCCAATAAACCGATCTCTTTGTTGACCGGAATTGGGATAGCGGTAGGAACCTTTGCTGTTGGGGGCGTGATCGCGGGGGATTACACGCGCTACGCTGTAGATCGCAAAGGAGCCATCCTGTCCTGCGTGTTTGGCGTACTTCCCTTGGGTATCTTATTACTCATAGCGGGTGCATTAATGTCGGCTCTAGCGGGTAGTTCAGATATGACCAAAGTGATCGCAAACTTAGGGTATCCAGGCATCGGTTTAACGACCCTTATTCTGGCGACATGGACCACGAATGCGGTGAATGCCTATTCGGGTGGATTGGCATTGACGAAGCTGTTCAGTCTGAAGGATAGGCGGCGCGCCCTGGCCACTGGCGTGGCTGGAATCATCGGCACTGCTCTGGCTATCGCCGGAATCATTGATCATTTCATCCCGTTCCTGCTCATATTGACCATGGGAATTTGCCCCATTGCCGGGGTTATGATTGCTGATTACTGGATTGTTGGGAAAGGGAAAAGAGAAAACTGGACGGCAGTCGAAGGACTCAACTATGCCGGAGTTGCATCCTGGGCAATCGGGTTTTCTGTGGCCTATTTTTCAACCGTCGGCATAGCACCGGTGAATGCGCTCGTGTCTTCGATGATTGCCTTTTGTATTCTAAGCCTCTGGCTGAAGCCTCGATCGCAGCGAAAGCCGCCAGCAAATATTTGATGCTACGCTGTTTATGAAAGCGTCGTGGAATCCATGCGTGGTTGCACGGTGCGCTAGGATGCTAAAGCCCGATTTTCAGCTCCTCAGCTTGAGGGCGATTGGCGTTCTGCCATTATCAGCGAAGTATCCGTATTTGAGATCCAACTGACGAGGGGCGGAGGTGGTTTGCCTACGAAGATAAGCAGAAATTAGACGGCGAAAAAACTAACCTGCTTCAAGTTCTGATGTGAGTCGATGAAATTTTCGGATCAATTGTTGGTTCGAAGGGGTCGGTTTGATCTTTGCAAGGCTTGCGTTCACTTCGACCAGCATCTGTCGTGCGGCGTCATTTTTCCCTACAGCTTTATAAAGTCGAACCGTCTCTAACATCCAATCCGGGCTTCGTCCGAGTACGTCCTCCAGGGTTTCCCAGCGGGCAATCGCGCCTGAAAAGTTAGTTCTCTGCACTTCCAGTTCAGTTGCGAACCGCTGCAGCTGGGGGAGAATTCCAATTCGCTGCATGGCCTGATCCAGAAGGTTTAATGCATGTGTCACATCATCGGGCCACAGGGCTAGTCGCAATCGAGCGGCTGAAAGGTATTCACCCGGATGTGGCATCTTGGACACGTTGAAATAGGCGTCAAAGTGTTCGTTGGCGAGTATTAGGCGGGCATCGTCCCTGGCGGCTCTTGCGCTGTAAAGAAGCGCCTGTTCATGGTCGGGATAGTGTTGCAGATACATCTTAAGGGCTTCAAGTGCGAGCTGGTATTGGCCGTTGGCATAGTGGTACTTGCCGAGCTGGAAACCGACTTCAGTAGGCTCACCGAGCAGGGCAGCTTGCTGTAAATCCATGTGTGCGTGTTCCAGCCTGCCGTGGTCTGTATACATTGAGGCTCGATGCAACCGCAGGGACTGGGATTTTGGATGTTGCTCGATAAGCGCATCAATCCGGTCCAACCGGGTCACGATACCTGGATGCGCGGAACAGACAGAATTCAGGCACAAAAGAAAAAGTAATGAAAAGACGCCCGAATAGGTCATTTGGCGTCGGGCCGGTCCCTTTCGATGATGAAGTGGTCTCTCACTTCACCCTGCTCATCGACGAATCGTGAAGTAAGCGTTTGCCGATTGGCATCCAGCACGACCGATCCTTTAAGCGCAAGTCCGTTGCTGTAATATCCCTTCTGATCTTCCTGGAAAGTCCGGTGTGCCGGATGGCGTAACCAGTTGGGTAGGCTGCATCCCATCGTTCTCCCATCTTTGCAGGGCCTTTCTTTGTCTGCTTTGCCTGCACTTCCGGCCACGGTATAAACTGCTTTGTCGTCAACTGAACTAACCGCGCTGATCTGCGGATAAGCATCTGAGCCTTGCCCAAAAGATGCATCACCGTTGCTGTCCGTTTCTGCGTGCCGACTGACTTCAAAAGTATCGGCTGTGCCGTAATGTCCGTTTAAGTACCAGGAACGTTCATAAGAGTGCGCATGCCCGCTGTAGACGACATCTACGCCATAGTCCTCAAACACCGGGGCAAAAGATTCCCGCATATCTATTTCATTTTGTTCAACGTCAGAATCGTGGTTTTGGCCTTTCGAATAGGGCGGGTGATGGAAAATCACCACAGTCCAGTCTTGGTGATTACTGTTTAAGTCATCGATTAGCCATTCTCGCATCGCCGAACGTTGTGCCGGGTCTCGGTTTGAAAGCTGGGAATCCAGGCTGACCACGTGGACGTTGGCGTAATCGAAGGCATAGTACTGTTCCGTACCGCTTGGCACACCGCCTTGCTCGCCTCGCGCAGGCAGGGTGAAGATATTGAGATAGGGCAGACCGTCTGGGTCGGGACCATCGCCATCACTGTCATAACTGGCAGGGTCGGAAGATTGGCTGATGCCCCCGATATGCGACACGACAGGGCCCTTCGCGCATGTAGGCAGTTGGGTGAATAAACAAAGATCGAAAGGCCCGCCGCCCATTTCGTGATTCCCGATGGTTGGCCAGGTTGCGACCGATCGTATCAATTCGGTATACACGTCAAAAAAAGCACCCTGCCATTGTGCATCGGTGCCTTCCAGATAGGCGTTGTCACCTAACAGCAGGATGAGATCCAGCGGTTCATTATTGGCCTGTGTCTCGTTGTATTTTTTAAAGCCGTTAAATACGTCTATTGCTTCTCCCGAGTGTGTATAGCGACCGCCCTGCATTTCCGTGGCGGTCCCTGAATCGCCCAACAGCCATATATGTGTATTTCCATCCGAAGGTACTTGGCCCGGTTCAGGTGCAGTTCTAAATTGATGTTCTAAGCTGGCGCTTGGTGCGCCACCAATAGAATAAAAATAGGTTGTGTCAGCTTTTAAGTCGCTTACTAAGGCCTGATAGTGACCGTCAATCAAATCGGCTTTAACCGATTCGACGAGATGATCCGCTTTCTCTCCCAGACACACGTTATCGGCATCGCCGCGCCATTTTAGGATGGCGCTGTGCGCGGATATTTGTTGTAAGAACAATCGGCTGGTAGGCGTATCCGCTCCCTGACAAAGGCTTTGTTCCGTGCACGCCGTTGTCATCATGAGAAATGCAACCAAACAGATCGTCACCCTCGGGCGCGCTCGCATAGATAAACAGTTACTCACAAGACCTGCTGCCTGGAACATAGGTGATGGCCTCCTATAATAAGCTACATCCTGTGACATGTGCTGGGTGCTCGGGCCGCTAAAATTTCTTAAAGCGGCCCTTTCCCGATAGAACTACAGCTCGACAGAACTACAGGTTTAAGCGCACACCTACTAGGTACCGTCTGCCATAACTCTCTATCTGATTAGGATTCCAATCATGACCGGTAAAACGAATATCTGTTTCGTCTGTGAGGTTATTCACGTCAAGAAAGATCGACGCTTTATATCCGGTCAATGCCTCCAGATCGTATCGAATAGACAGATCAAGGCGCTCTTGTTCTGCCCAATAGATGGGCTCGACCAGCTCGTATAGAGACGTTTCCGTTTCATCAAGCCACTCATCTCTGTATCGATAACTTAAGCGAGCAGACAGGCCGTAGTTTTCGTAGAAAATTGATACGTTGAAAGTGGTTTCAGATTGACCAGGCATGTCGAATTTGTCGCCCGTTGGTGTCGTAAACTCTGAATCCAAGAAAGTTGCATTCGCTTCGAGACCGAAACCTGACCAGAACCCTTCAATATAATTATCAAGTCGTCCCGTAAAGGCGAGTTCGAGACCTTGAAGCTTACCGTCCTTGCCGTTGCCAAAGCCCGATAGATCCCATAGCTCTCCTGGCAGGGCCTCGTCGGAATAGATGCTGCCGAGCACTTTCTCGTTTGACTCCGCAATGACGTTGTCAATTGAACGGTGGAATATGGTCGCTGAAAACAGACTGGCGTCGTTGAAATACCACTCATAAGCCGCATCAATTCCCCAGGACTTTTCCTCTTCAAGTTCTGGATTACCGCCTGCTATTGACAGTGATAAAATATCTACCGTTGCGGCGGCTCTTGCTTCGATGTAGGTGGGTCGACTAATGCCTGTTGAAACTGAAAATCGTAGTTTCTTATCTTCTGCGAAGTCCCAGTTAACGTGCGCGTTGGGTAAGACATTCGTATAGTCATTCGAAACCGTCAAAGGTTGAAGGGTCGTGCCCACTAATTTTGAACCAGTCGTCTCGTAATCCGTGTTTTCGACACGGATGCCCACAAGGATATTTCCCCAATCCCTATCGATTGTTTGCATGATGTAAGCAGAGATAATCGTTTCTTCGATGGAGACCTTATCCTCATCGGGAAAATCGTTTCTGCTATAACCGGACGCCTGCATGGCTTCCCAGATCGCACTGTTATCTGCATAGTACCCGCCTACGGTGTTGTTCATGTCGGTATGCCATGGCTTAATGGTTTCTGGCTGAAAATCGACATTGAAATATCCTGTGACGAAGATGGACAGTGGTGCCCCTCCGCCTTCGGCGTCACGGGTGTCATACTTGGCGCCAAACTTCATGGCTCCCCACTTGTTTGAGCGGCTGAGATCGATCTTGAACTGGTCCGTCTCTGTTTCCATGTTACCAATAGCGTCTACCATATACGGTACAACATATTCTAGATCTGCCAGGTTCTCATCAAACGTGACAATCGGCTTTTCGGGGTTCCTGACATCGTAAAAGACGTTACTGATGTTGTTGACGCCAATTAAGTAGGGGACAGGCAGGTAGGTATCGAATACGGTTTCGATGTCGCTATAACTTACCTGAACATCCCATTCGCCGATAATGAGGTCCGCACCCAGGGTATTGACGTCCGTTTGATTAAGGTATTCACCGTCTTCGAGCAGCCGTCTTACGGATGCATTGGGCACGGTGCCGGTCCCGGCGGGTGCGTCATCAGGGAATATAAAGTTCCACTGGTTTCTTTCTTCGTAGTCTTTGAATTCTGTATTCAGAGAACTGAAGTAAATTTTCCCGCCATTGTCGAGGTAATACTCCAGTCTGCCGCCGTAGGCTTCGTCTTCTCTGTTGACAAAGTAATTTCTAAATTCAACCGTGCCGGGCAGCAGAGCACCCTTTGTGCCCCCTCCGTATTCAGGTTCGCGGTTGTCAGTGACCTGCTCACGTAGGTTTCTTGACCCGTAGAACATCACGCCAAACCTATCGTTGGAATAAGAAACTCTGGCATTTTTTCGCGAAACATCGCCTTCGCCTAAGTCCTGCTCACCCGTGCCTATTTCTAAGGAAACCGACCAACCTTCTATGTCTGAAGGGGCGAAGGTTTTGACGTTGATGTAGCCGGATACAGACTCGCCCGGCATGTCTGCCGTGATTGCTTTGTTCGCCATCACCTGTGAGGTAATGACCGCAGGATACGCGTCGAATCTTGGGATACGACCGTTTTCGACTCCCGGTACATCAATGCCGTCAAAAGCAACGGTGGTGTATCGTTTCGGAGATCCTCGAAAATTAATGTAACGGGCTTGCCCCTGGTCTCGTTCTATCGACATTCCCGGTATTCGACCCAGCGCGTCTGCGAGATTCTGGTCCGGAAAGCGGCCTATTGCATCCGCAGATATAACATCGGCCACATTATCGGCAAATCGCTTAGCTTCAATCGCAGCCATTTGACTTGCCTTGATTGATTTTGCGGTGACGACAACTTCTTCAATCGCTTCTTCGCTGTTTACTCGGCTTGTAGCACCTAATAGAACGAATGTGCCCGCACAGATGGTTAGTAATCTAGCTGAGATTTTCCCAAATAACATCGGTTTTCCTCCTCATTCTCTTTTGTAAACTTATTTACACCCTTTGGTTACAAATTACTAGGTAAAGATAAGTGATTTCCTTATGGCTTAAGGGAAAGAAGCTCAATGACATAGTATGTGAGTGGAACATCGTTGCGAAAAATTCAGGCCGGTGACGGCGGTTAAGTCATAGATGGTCGATGGGGTCCGATCTTAAAGCCTTTTTTCCCAGCGTTTGAAATACATATCGAGTTTGTCTTCGTCGTACATCTGTCGGAAAAAAGAATCAGGATCACACTCATAGGGAAAAATACGTGCTTCAGGATTGCGCACCCATTGTCGACGACGAACCGCAGGCCGCCTGTAATACATCGGATCGTGCAGCTCAACCACAAGATTCAGAGCGGACCCATTCTCACTCAATGTATAGCGCTCAATCATCTGTGCGCGATCGGAGGTGGGTTCGCCCCGAAAATCCCGAACGTTTGCTGATAACAGGGACGTCTTAATCACCAATGTAGCGCCGTCCCAGTATCCGGTTGAATACCCCATCGCAGAGGGTGGCATGTATTTATGTGGGGTTTCGCCGTCCATAAAGATACGCCTAACAGAGTTTTCTACCTCATAAAGAATCGTCAGTCGGTTTTCGGTCTCAAGTACTTCCATGGGGTAACCGCCCCAGGCGACCATGGCAATGATCCCAGGCGAAACACAACGCACGTTGGGCTGGTCATAATGAAAAAGATATCCATCCAGCCATTCCTGTCCCGCATCAGTAAGGTCCATTGAGTACTTGCGAAAGTCGATACCAGGCCCTGGTTGCCAGATTCCGGAAATATCGAATGGTCGTGGCTCGGCACGCGGTTTTTTGTCAGGTTTTCGTACCCCGGTCCAACTGCCACCGGGAGGCAATGTTTTGGCCTGGCCATGCGTTGTGTAAGTGCCGTTCAATTCACCCGCTACCAGACTGCCGCGGAGATCACGAAAAAAAACAAAACCGGCGAGATCGCGGCTGTCAATCTTGAGCTCAAGGTTGTTGCCATCCACGCTGACCTCCGCCGGCCCGCCCTCGACATAGCCAACCCAACCGTTCGCAGTATGCACAAGTTCCAGTTCACCAAAGACCGGCGCGGGTTCGTCCGAATCGAGACGTAACATCCACTTGCCGGAAAGATCATCCTGGGCGATCGCTGTAATCATCCAAAGTAGCAGGGTAGGTGCCAGGCCAAATCTGATCGTCAGCATGGGCACCTACCTTGCGCCGGCATAAGGTTTACCATGCACGGTCCCATCAGCCATTTCGATATTAATGATGTAGAGCAGCTTGCGACCATCGCGGCCCAGGTTGCCTGTGACTTTCACCCGATCACCCACATTGATGGTCGATTTATTCCAACCTCTTCTGTGCAGGATTGAAGGGCTGAGTCCACGGCTATCCCATACCACGATCTCTCCGTTTTCCTTAAGCACCTTGACGTAGTAGCGAACATGGGGGCTTTTAAACCACACCTGCTGCACGGTTCCTTCCACAGTGCGTACTTGATTGGCCAAAAATTCCGCTGAAAAGGAGTGATGAGGAAGGGCGGCGGGGGTAAGCAACAGGCAAAATGCCAACAAACCAACTGCGCGAGCACTCATACGTAAGCCGTTGACGTGTTTATTGAGGGATTGAGATTGTAGCATCAGAGCCCCGGCAGTGATTTGTTGTCTTCAGGCAGACACGTCGCCTCTCTGACGTCTGCTTTTAAGATGCGATCACGAAACTTGGTGTGCCGCCACTCTCCAATCCAGTGTTCGGGGTCGACCATGATGAAATCGATTTTGAGGGTATTGCCGTTGTTGAGCATGGAGATGCGTTCCGTGATCTTCAGTTGATCTCCTGTGAGTACACCCTGTTGAATCAGGTGATGGCTGTCGATAAATCCTTCGGTTTCCACCACCAGGGTTTCTCCATCCCAATAGCCGAGCGATTCACCATTCCAGCTGGGGGTGCGAAGATTTTCAGGCTCACGGGTACGACCATCCAGGTAGATCACCCGGTACTCGTTATTTAAGCGCGAAATCATAAATATTGCGGTTGGATACTGCAGCATCATCAATGCGCCGTATCGCGTCATCAGTCTGGGTAGTCCGGCTGGATAGCAATACGCGGTGGGTTCGATATATCGTTGCCCGGCGATTGCCCGGGACTGGTACTCAGCATACGTGTTCTGTGCTTTTTCAGTAAATTCTGGATGCGGCTTGAATTCGTAAGTCCCGTAATGCGCCTGTTCGTCTTCTTCACCTCGAAAAGCCCAAGTACCTGTCAGGTCGAAGGGCGGTTGGGCTCTGGGTTTTTGTAAATTGTCAGGGTCTAGTACGCCCGGAATTTTTCCTGCGCCGACACGACTTTCGAGCATTGGCAATGGCTCCGGGCGCGTCCGTGCTTCTCGATCCTGCCACGTTTCTCCGGGCGGTGGCGCAATATACTCGGTCAATGAAGGAATCTGCCTTCTAGCTTTCGTATCAGACCCCTTTGTCTCGGCGTAGGACTCACTCTGCCATCCGAATGAACGCCCGTCTGTCAGTTGTATGCCCAGCATCAACCCGCCTGGCTTGCCTGATTTAAGCGGGTTGAGCAGAATTGTTACTTCGTCTCCGGGTGACACCGAAGCCCGGTCGAACCCTGCCTTGACCATCTCGTTCGTGCTGCCGCCTTCGATTCGCCAGCTCTTCGGTGTGCCACCTTGCCCTGGCACCGCCAGGGTTATCGAGAGGTGCGGATTACGCCAGATAAATTTTGTCACCACACCGGTCACCGTGAGGGTTTCGGCTTTATCGAAAGCGACTGCCGAGTGGTGGCCGAGAACCTCCGGTGAAATTAGAAATAGCAGTAACCAAAAGCCGCCAAATACCGTGCGCAACATGGCGTAGCACCTCGCATAATTAATGTAGATGTTCCTTAAGGCCCATCAGCCGCTGCCAACATATGGAATCAGGCGCCCAAGTAATAACACGCCAAACCACAAAGCCAATGAAATCAATCCTGTCGCTCTTGCCGGTCCTGATGTTAGGCGATCCGACGGCCATTGAATTGTTGTCGGTCGGATCGTTTTTATGAACCAAAGCGTGTTCAGCCCGGCCAGCCCGATGAGCACCATTTTGAGTTGAAAGCCGACGTTTGTAGCGTAGCGCATAGGATCACCGAGAAAAAACACGGTGCCGGTAACGATGTTGATTAGAAATCCTGATACCGCCAGCGGCAGGAGTGTCTGCGCCGCCTGAATGCTGATCTTTCGAAAGCAACCAACCAATCTAAGGTCAACAATCAATAAACCGCCCAACAGCAATGACAGACCAATAAAATGAAGGATCTCCATCACCGGCCAGACCCATTGAGTGTTCAAAACCCACAGATTAAGGGCGCTGCCTTCGATCCAATGGATGAGTGCCATCATCAGAAATACGCAACCAGTCGACCGGTAATGACGGCGCCGGCCCAGATAATGATCGAGGTCGAAGCGAGAATTTTCGTTCCGCTTGGCAGTGTGTTGCCCTCACCGTGCAGTCTGTTTTTGTTAAGGCGCGCGTATAAAAGTGCGGATATACAGACGGCGATGCCAATCATGGATATTTTCAACAGGAATACCATGCTTCCAATGAATTCTGTCGCTTGCGAAGAAAACAGGGCAAAGCCTGAGAAGCCGTTAATCACAAAGCCTAAGCCGCCCAACTTGAACAGACCGCCGAGTGAGTCGATGCGGATTGCACTAAATGCGTTGAGTAATCGCAGGCCGACCACGGTTGCCATGCCGACGACAATTGACAGTCCCACTGCGTGGGCGCTCAGCATGATGGGATAACCCCATAAAGATTCGCCAACCCAGACGGCGAAGAAGGAATTTTCGAGCCACTCGAAAAAAATCGTTAACTCCTGCAGATGGCGCCAAATGGTTTTAAGCCCACTTTACTTCTCTGCTGCCCAAAAGGCATCGTCAGCTGTGGTCGTTGTGATGACAAAGTCTGACTAGACTGAGGCCTGTGCAGGATGAATAAGCGCAGACTGGCGTCTGCGTCATGAGGTCCAAAGCTCGCGAAAATAGGGCGTTCAAACTACTTGCAATACGAGCGGGTGATAATCATCAGCTGGCCTGTAAAGGTGCACCGTCAAACTGAAGTCCAGCGAAGGTAGAGTCTTCCCGCCATTCTTCCAACAACTTAAAGAACCGAATAGAGCCGCCGCCATAGGGTGCCGATTGTAATGCGGTGGGATTTGGTTGGCCTTCGTTGTTGTAGTAACCCGGCGTGCAATCGGGTCCACCCAGCCCGCCGAGGGGGCCGCCCTCAAAGCCGAGAATGGTGTCGACCCAGGTGTCTTCCGCGGTCTGAGTGACTTCCACCGTGGTGTGCCCAGCGTCCAATGCGTAGGCAATGATATGCGCCTGATGTATTGCGGTTTCGTCGAGCAAGTGCGGGAAATTGGCCGTAAAACCGCCCTGGGAGGTATTCATGATGAAGAGGTTAGGGAATCCGAAACTGCCCATACCGTGCAGGGTGCGGGTACCTTCCTTCCAATGCTCACTCAGGGTGAGGTCATCGCGCCCATACACTTCATAGCCGGAGCGACGTGTATAACTGGTCCCAACCTCAAATCCAGTACCATAGATCAGGCAATCGAGTTCGTATTCTACCCCTGCAACGATGACACCTTTTTCGGTGATCTGCTCAACGCCTTTACCATCCGTGTCGATCAGCTCGACATTGGGACGGTTAAAGGTGGGTAGAAATTCGTCGTTGAACGTAGGTCGTTTGCAGAACATTTTGTAGTAGGGTTTGAGCTTCTCCGCCACGTCCGGGTCTGCAACGAGTTCATCAACCCGACCACGTATCTCCTCCATTTTTTCAAAGTTGGCCATTTCGATCATTTCTTCGATCGTCATGTTGTCGCCGTCTTTGGCTGTTTGGAACTGATTCATCATCTTGCCAATGAGGTCGGTCCAGCCATCATTGACCAGATCTTGTTCTTGCGGAATCCCAGATATGAGTGCATTAAAATTCTCCATGCGCGCTTTTTGCCAGCCTTCTGACAAACGCTCTGCCCATTCTGGATCCGTGGCTGAGTTACCCCGTACATCGACCGTTGATGGCGTGCGCTGAAACACATAGAGGCGCTGTGCGGCTTCTCCCAAAAACGGTACGCACTGTATCGACGTGGCACCGGTGCCTATGATTCCGACACGTTTATCGCCGAGTTTGTCGAGCCCGCCCAGCGGCCCACCGCCTGTATATTCATAGTCCCAACGGCTGGTATGGAAACTGTGGCCCTGGAATGTTTCGATGCCCGGGATACCCGGGAGTTTGGGTCGGTGCAGCGGTCCGTTGGCCATGGATACAAAGCGGGCTTTGATCGCGTCGCCCTGGTTGGTATGTACAATCCATCGATCGATATGAACATCCCATCTAAGTTCTGTGACCTCTGTCTGGAAAAGCGCACGATCATAAAGGTTAAAGTGATTCGCGATTCGGTCGCTGTGTTCGAGAATCTCTTTGGCATAGGCATACTTTTCTCGGGGGATATAATCCGTTTCCTCTAGAAGCGGTAGATAGCAATACGCCTCGATGTCACATTGCGCGCCGGGGTAGCGATTCCAGTACCAGGTGCCGCCGAAGCTGCCGCCTTTTTCGATGATCAAAAAGTCATTAACGTCTGCATCTCGCAAACGCGCGGCAGCTTGTAAACCACCGAAACCGCCGCCGACCAGAACAACGTCCACTTCGTCCGTGATGGGATCACGTTGAATTGGCTCATCGATGTACGGATCGTCCAGATAATTTGCGAAATCGCCTGTCATTTCGATGTACTGTTCGTTGCCGTCTTCACGCAGGCGCTTGTCACGCTCAACCTGATAACGTGCCCTGAGTGCTTCTGGATCGAAATTCTTTGCAGTTACTGCTTCAGCCATGGCTTGTACCTTCCCAATCACTTTTATTTCCGATCGTGCTGTGCGCACATTCGCATGAGACCTTTGATTATAACCTAAACCGCAAGACAGTCAGGCGCGGGCGGGTTAGGCTGACTTTGCGGTGCTATACGATAGGGACGTGGGTACAAGGTAACTACTACAGCCCTTGAGGTCTCAGGTGAGTTGTTGAAGCTAAGGGTGGGCGGCAAGGAGATAGACAACATGGTTGATCTAAACATACGGGTTGAGGGAACCGTCGCGGCCGGCTTTGAATCGGTACGAGATCTCTTCGCAACGAATATGGGGCGCTTAGTTGAGGCGAATTCGCAACTGTGTGTTTATGTGGGTGGCGTGCGGGTCGTTGACCTCTGGGCCAGCGCAGTGGGTAACGAGGAATATTCGCCTGACAATATTACCAATGTGTTCAGCAGCACGAAAAATTTCGAAGCCATTGCGATGGCCTGGCTCTATGGCCAGGGGTTGTTTGAATATGAGGATCCGGTGGCGGAGCATTGGCCTGAATTTGCCGGTGGTGATAAAGCCGCCACCACCATAGCCGACGTGTTACGCCATGAGGCAGGTCTGGCGGCCTTCAACCACTCAATCCCGATGAGTGACCTGCAGCGTGAACGGATCAAGGAAAACCATATCGGTCGTGTGATCGAAAATCATCCGCAGACGTTTCGTAAAGGCGGCGCTGACTGTCGACGTGAGTATCACGCCATTACGCGCGGCTGGATTGTAAACGAGATTTTTCGCCGTATTGATCCTGCCAAACGCACGATCGGAGAATTTATGGAGGATCAGCTGGCCGCACCGTTAGATGCGGATGTCATATGTGGCGTGAGAGATTCAGACCTGAACCGAATCGTCCCTCTGACAATGCCGGGTGTGGGGTTTTATCTCCGTGAGAGTTTTAAATCAAAGCGTCGGCGTCGAATCGAGTTCAACGCGCTAGAAGGTCTTGCTCTGGGTGCGCGGCTCATTCGACAAATGCGTGGTGGGACGACCAGGGGAATGCCGCCCCCGATTCTGGATATGGGGGATTTCACTAACTTCAGCAAAGCGGATATTGCACAGGGTGAGGTGCCGTCAGCCAATGGTCATTGCTCTGCTCGGGGTCTTGCCAAGGTTGCTGGTGTGATGGCGAAGGGTGGTAACTGGCAAGGCCAGGAAATACTCAACGAGAGAGCCTACCAAGGGCTGCACGCCCGGCCTGTCAAAGCGGATATGGGGTTTGTCACCACTTTTACTCAGGGCGGGGTTGCTTATTTTCATCCGCTTAACGAAAAAAGCGACCCCTTAGAGCGTTCTTTGAATGAGGGCCGCGAGGGCTTTTTCGGATGGATGGGGGCGGGCGGCTCGGTCTTTCAGTGGCACCCGGAATACGATATCGGCTTCGGTTATGTGCCGACCTCAATGGCGATGGTGGATATGCTCAACACTCGAGGCAAGGTTTATCAAACAGAGGTTCTGCGCATTGTGAGATGATGGTGAGGCGACGTCGCTTGCAGACAATCGAAGACTGGTTTATTTTGCCGCACGCTTGTGTCGTACAAACCCCGGAAGTATGAATCCCGATATCCAAACATCTGCGCTACGGCGTTATCACTCTATAGCGCTGGTTACCCTCGTTGCTGTGTACTTTCTGATTCTGGTCGGCTCGAGTGTGCGTGCGACTGGCGCAGGCATGGGCTGTCCGGACTGGCCGACCTGTTTTGGTCAGTGGATACCACCCATCACTGAAGCGGAATTACCCGCAAATTATCAGGAGATCTATGCTGAGCTGGGCTACGCGGAGACACGCTTCAATGCGGTGAAAACCTGGACTGAGTACGCCAACAGGCTGACCGGCGTGAGTATTGGTCTACTCATATTATTGACAGCGATATACTCATGGCCACTTCGAAAACATTATCCTGCAATCACTTATGCCTCGATAGCGGCTTTTCTCATGGTAGGTTTTCAAGGATGGCTTGGTGCGAAAGTGGTGAGTTCTAACCTGCAGCCGGGCATGATCACGATACATATGTTGATGGCCCTTGCTATCGTGGCCACGCTCCTGTTCGCCCTCGCTCAGGCCCGGCGCGGGACCTTATCAACACTGTCTGTGGCGGATTTTGACCCGCGGGTGCAGCGATGGTTGTACATCGTGATGGGCTTTACGGTTTTGCAGGTGGCGATGGGTACCCAGGTGCGAGAGATGACGGACTTTATCAGCACTATGCAACGTGATGCCCCGCGCTCAACATGGATCGAATACATGCCCTGGGTGTTCTATGTGCATCGCAGCTTTTCTGCCCTCGTGCTTGCGGCCAATTTGTGGCTGTTGCGCCTGTTGGTTGGTTCTTTGGGCTGGGAGCATCCCGTTGTACGTTTGTCTCTCGCGTTGATCGTGGTGGTCGGTTGCGCAATTCTTTCTGGCGCGACCCTGGGTCATCTGGGCATGCCTGCCTTCGTACAACCTGCACACCTTCTGGCTGCGTCACTTATCTTCGGATTGCAATTTCTGATCTGGATGAGCTTCCGACACATGCGCATAGAGGCAACTGAGGCGACGTAGGTTTTGCGTTAACCGAACCGAGCGTACCGCATTTTCTTTGCCAGTTTCCTCCAGAAACTTTTTCTGCCATGGTTGTCACTCACGATCATTAGGTAAGACAGGGAGGCGCATGCAGGTACCGCCAGATGCAGCAAACGGGTTGTATGGACGTCGTCGATTTATCCGGGGAGGCGCGCTTGCAGGCACGGCACTTTTAACCGCCAGCGCCTCTGCACGTGAACAATGGATGCGCATACCAGGCGACGGTATGAGCCCAAGCGGCGCTCCGTCTGACCATGAAAGTCATGTGCTCAGAAACCCGATCGGCTCACAAAGGGGTACCACGGGGAGTGGTGCCTCGCGCACGCCCCTACAGCACCTTGATGGACTCATTACCCCCAGTCGGTTGCATTTTGAGCGGCACCATGCGGGTATTCCGGATATCGATCCGACAAGACATAAGCTTTATTTGTACGGACTTGTCGAGCGTCCCTTGGCTTTTGATCTCGAAGCACTGGCGCGCTATCCCACCGTGTCGCGGATACAGTTTCTGGAATGCTCTGGTAACAGCGGTGCGATGGTCCGCGCACAACCGGTGCAAGGGGATTGTGCCGCACTACATGGTCTTGTGTCGGTCAGCGAGTGGGGCGGGGTGCCTTTGTCCATCTTACTGGATGAGGCAGGTATCAAGGCGGATGGCAAATGGATCGTGGCGAGTGGGGCGGATGCGGCGGCGATGTCCCGTAGCATCCCGCTATCAAAGGTGATGGACGATGCCATCGTGGCTTTGTACCAAAATGGTGAACGGCTGCGTCCAGGCAACGGTTATCCGATGCGGCTATTCCTGCCCGGGTGGGAAGGAAATGCGAGCGTGAAGTGGTTACAGACACTGAAGGTCACAAACCAGCCAGCGATGACAAAAGATGAAACGTCGAAGTATTCGGATCTGGGCAGAGACGGAATTGCAGAACTATTTACATTTCCCATGGGCGTTAAATCGGTGATCACCAGCCCTTCACCGGGGCTGACGATGACCGAGGCAGGGATATACCAGATATCAGGAATTGCCTGGAGCGGTGCTGGAAAAATTCGTTCGGTAGAGGTGTCTGCCGACGCCGGAAAAACCTGGACAGAAGCTGCCCTTGATGCCCATGTGCTGCCCAAGTGTGTCACTCGTTTTCGTGCCGCCTGGCAGTGGGATGGTGGACCTGCCACGATCTTGAGCCGGGCAAGTGATACCACAGGTGCAGTTCAGCCGAGCCGATCGGCTTTGCTGCAAGCAAGACACCCGAGCGCGTTTTACCATGTCAACGCCATTCAGGCATGGGCCATCGGGGCCGATGGAGAGGCGCACAATGTCTATGTTTAGCCGTCTGCTGGGCTTGTTCAGCCTATGCGTATCACTTCCGGTCATGGGTGAGGCCCCAGGACTGGGTCAACCGGTGAGCGCAGAGGAAATTGCGGTCGTGGATCTGGTTGTACTGCCTAATGGTGAAGGCCTGCCTGCCGGCTCGGGTAGTGCTGTTGAAGGACAGGTACTTTACGACAGGCATTGTCTTGCGTGTCATGGTGAAGGTGGTTTGAACGGCGTCAATGACCGGCTTGCCGGCGGGCATGGCAGCCTATCTACAGAGGCGCCAGTTAAAACGCTTGGAAGCTACTGGCCGTTTGCTACCACAGTTTTTGACTATATACGGCGGGCGATGCCTTATACACAACCGGGTGAGCTAACGGCAGACGAGGTATACGCACTGACGGCCTATATGTTGTACATCAATGACATTGTTGATGAGCAGACCGTGATGGATGCGTCTACCTTGCCTGGTATAAAAATGCCAAATGCGGATAATTTTGTCTGGGCTCAATCTTTGCAACACCTACAGCAGGAGTGATTTCATGAGCGAAGCGATCGATCAGGATGAATTGAAACGTTATTCGTTCAACGTCTGGAGCTATAAACAGGGAGAGATGGTTTCGTTAATGATTCACTTGGGTGACCGACTGGGCCTTTACCAGGCAATGGATGGTGCCGGGCCACTGACCGCAGATGATCTGGCGGCGAAGACGGGGTTGGCTAAACGATGGCTGTTTGAATGGTTGCGTGGGCAGGCAGCAGCCCGTCTATTAAATTATCACGATGACGATCGTTTCGAGCTGACACCTGTTGGTGCTGCCGTCTTGGCTGACGAAACCGATAGCCTTTCTTTCGCGGCCGGTGCTTTTTCGGGGCAGATTCCACCCGAAACGGTTGACAAGCTGGTCGATGCATTCAAAACAGGTATTGGCCTGACCTATCAGGATCTTGGTGCCAGCGCGGCACACCGCACAGAACGTATGCTTGGGCCCTGGACTCGAAAGGAACTGGTTCCTAAGATCTTGCCGGCGCTGGATGGCGTTGTTGAAAAACTCGAGCAAGGCGCCGTGGCGGCCGACGTTGGCTGCGGGGGTGGGCTGGCACTCATGGCGATGGCGGCCGCTTTCCCTGCTTCTGAATTTCACGGTTATGATCCGAGCAATCATGCAATTGACCGCTGCCGTGAAAAGGTCAAGGCCCAGGGGTTGTCTAACGTGACCCTTCACAATCAGGGGGGCGAATCGCTGCCGGATGAGCCTACTTTTGATTTCATGATCACCTTCGATTGCATCCACGACATGCCGCAGCCCGCAACAGTGATTCGCGCCATTCACCATGCCCTGCACGAAGACGGTACCTGGCTGATTAAGGATATCCGCAGCGCGCCCGATTTTAAGCAGAATATGCGCAACCCGTTGCTCGCCATGTTCTATGGATTTTCAGTTTCAGCGTGCATGTCTTCGGCCTTGTCGGAACCGGGTGGCGCAGGGCTGGGTACACTTGGATTCAACCCGCAAGTAGCGGCACGCATGGTGGCTGAAGGCGGATTCTCTCGGTTTAAGGAGCACGATTTTGAGGATCCGAGCAATTTGTACTACGAAGTACGCCCCTAGATTGATCGCGGTTTAGGAGGCGCTATGCAACAGTCTCGACGGGCTTTTATGCAACATCTCACTGCCGGTACTGCAGCAGGTCTGGCTGCTGAACGCTCGCTTGCTCAAACACCCGAAATCACGACGGGGAAGTTGCCGGAAGATGAAGCTTATTGGCGTTGGATTGCTTCGCAATTCATTACCAATCCTGAAGTTGCTTACATGAACACAGGCAGCCGTGGCCCTTCACCGATCCAGGTCATTAAAGCGCAGTATGAAGCCATTCAAGCCTATGATGCTGATCGATTGAGTTATGCCAAATACGTGGAAACGACGCAAACCCGTGCTGAATTACGGGCACGATTGGCGGCGTTTGTCGGATGTGATCAAACTGAAATTGCGCTCACGAACAACACCACAGAAGGGATGGCTTTCGGCACCCTCGGCCTCAATTTCAAACCGGGTGATGAGATCATTTATACGAATCACGACCACAGCAGTGGTGCGCAACCAGTCAATCTGGCGGCGGCGAGATTTGGTGCAAAGGCGGTTGTGGTGGATCTTTCAGCGACGGATTTTCATCCACCTAAAAGCGCGGATGCATTAGTTGATGCGTTTGCTCAAGCCATCACCCCTCGTACGCGTCTCATCAGTTTTTGCCACATCAACTATACGGATGGTTGCTGCAT
This sequence comes from Pseudomonadota bacterium, assembly GCA_036338285.1. Classification (GTDB taxonomy): domain Bacteria; phylum Pseudomonadota; class Gammaproteobacteria; order Pseudomonadales; family Azotimanducaceae; genus UBA4421. The sequence continues at coordinate 1,494 of JAYZCO010000045.1, read as the reverse complement.
GCCGGTTCGAGCCATCTGCGACATGGCACGTGCTAGAGGTATATTGACCCTGGTGGATGGCGCACATCCGCCTGGAATGTTGGATTTAAATATCAGCGAATTAGGCTGTGATATGTACGCAGGTGCCTGCCACAAATGGATGCTGGCAGGCATGCTGACCGGTTTTTTCTATGTGCGCAGTGACGTTTTGGATCAGGTCTGGCCACTTGTTTATTCCGGTCCTGTGGCGGGTATGTCCATGTATGGCAAACCAGCCGATGACAGCGAATACAACCGCCAGGCACTTACCGCTGCACGTTACGAGATGCGAGGATCAGGAAATTTTGCCGGCAGAGCCTCGATACGCGCGGCGCTCGATTTCCATGAGCGACTGACTTCCGGTGCCGTGGAAGCCCGGGTTCGATTACTTGCCGCGACGGCGCGCGAAGGTTTGCGGGATATTGCGGGAGTTGAAGTGTTTGTCTCCGACGACCCGACCTTAAGTGCGGGTTTGGTTTCTTTCACGCTTAAAGGAGTGATGCCAAAGGAGTTGAATGACCTTCTTTGGACGCGACATGGGATCTACATTCGCGATGTGACGCATGCTGAGATTGACTGGGCTGTGAACCGCGCTTCTTTGCATATCATGGTCGATCGGTCTCAAGTAGAGATGCTGATTGACGGTGTGCGAGAGATTGCGCAGGAACGAGGTGTCTAGGCGCTAGTCCACTTCTGCCCAGCACTCCAGCTCGACACGTCCGTTGAAGGCAAGTCCTGCCGCGCCAAAGGCGCTGCGTGCTGGTTTTGGTCCGGGGAAGTACGTGACGTACACTTCGTTGAAATCGGGCCACTCGGCGATATCGGCGATCATTACCGTGCACTTAACGACGTCTTCAAGGCTCGCACCATAACGTTCGAGACTGGTCTTAATGTTCTCTAATGCCTGGCGTGCTTCAGCCTTGATACCCCCCTGTACGAGATCGGTGGTGCCAGGCTTGGTGCCGAGCTTGCCGGATAATATCAACAGATTACCCACCTTAACGGCGTCGGAGAACGGCAATCCCAATGCCGCGTCACCGGGTGGGTTCAGATATTCGGCCGCCATCGCGATCGGACAGGCGATGAGCAGGTTGAGGCAAATAAAACGAGCAATCATGATCAGCTTCCTATACTGCTTGTACTCATTGAATAGGAAACGATGCTTTCTCGCAACGAGCGGGTGCAACAGAGCGGTCTAAGGCGGATTGAAGGTGATGTTCGATGATCGGTAAAGAATGTAAGCTTCACCAAAGGGCGGTTCCCGCCACACATTGAGGAGAGAGAGATGGCTAAGAAACCCAGTTACATTGGTCTTTTAAACGCAGTCGCGAACGGTGAGCGAGGTGGCTATGAGCTATTTAAGGCATGGAGTGCATCCACTCAGGATGAGCAATTGAAGCCAACATTGGACATGGTTGCCATACGCGAAATGGAACACAGCTGGGCTTTTGAAAAACGCTTGAATGAACTCGGCTT
>JAYZCO010000044.1:0-58994 GCA_036338285.1 Pseudomonadota bacterium | reverse complement strand
TTTGGGCATTCCGGAGACGACGGCTTTGGTCATACCGCCCATTTCTTCGACTTCCTTGATGAGCTTTCGAGCATGCTCAACAATTGAATTTGTGAGGCTTTCAACGTAGTAGCTTCCACCCAATGGATCTACGGTGCGCGTAATCTGACTCTCTTCTGCAAGAATGATCTGCGTGTTGCGTGCTATTTTGGCTGAAAACGGCGTCGGTAGTGCAATCGCCTCGTCCAATGCATTGGTGTGCAGGGATTGCGTGCCGCCAAAAACGGCGGCCATGGCTTCGATCGTTGTGCGGACGACGTTGTTGTAGGGGTCCTGCTCCTGCAAGGACACACCTGACGTCTGACAGTGTGTGCGTAACATAAGGCTGGCTGGGTTTTGCGGATTAAACTGGCTCATCAGCTCGTGCCAGAGGATGCGCGCGGCACGCAACTTGGCCACCTCCATGAAAAAGTTCATGCCAATGCAGAAAAAAAACGAAAGTCTCGGAGCAAACCTGTCGACCTGCTGACCGGTTGCCAGTGCTGCGCGAACGTATTCAACTCCGTCTGCCAGAGTAAAGGCAACTTCCTGCACGGCATTTGCTCCGGCTTCCTGCATGTGATATCCGGATATCGATATGGAGTTGAAGCGCGGCATGTTTTCGGCCGTGTAGCCAATGATGTCAGCAACAATACGCATGCTCGGTTCGGGCGGATAAATGAACGTGTTGCGAACCATGAATTCTTTGAGAATATCGTTCTGAATGGTGCCTGCCAGGTCTGCCTGGGCCACGCCCTGTTCTTCAGCAGCAACCACATAACCTGCCATCACGGGCAGTACTGCCCCATTCATCGTCATAGAAACGGACATTTCATCCAGAGGTATACCGTCGAAGAGGATCTTCATGTCCTCCACCGAATCTATCGCAACACCTGCCATGCCAACGTCACCGGTCACGCGAGGGTGATCGGAGTCGAAGCCTCTATGGGTCGCCAGGTCGAAAGCCACCGACAGGCCCTTTTGGCCGGCAGCAAGATTCTGCCGGTAGAAAGCGTTGGACTCCTCAGCAGTCGAGAAGCCTGCATATTGACGAATCGTCCATGCACGATTGGTGTACATCGTCGCCCGGGGGCCACGAACAAACGGCTCAAGACCCGGAAAACTGGACAGATGACTGATCGCGTCAAGATCCGATTCCGTATAAAGGGGCTTCACCGCTATACCCTCTGGGCTCATCCAGGTGAGATCGTCCAGGGGAGTTCCGCGCAGTTCTTTAGCCGCAAGGTCTTCCCACTGCGAACGTGGTGTTTCGTCAGACATATCTCATCCCCGAACAGTTAAGCCCAATATTGTACTAAATGAGCACGATCCGTGCGTCCTAACGGGGACGATCACCCACCAATGTGACGCGTTCAACCCGCCGCTCCTCACCCACATAGTCGGGCACCGCATAGTGCTGGGTGCACCGGTTGTCCCATTGAGCAACGCTGCCAGCATGCCAGCGAAAGCGACACTGCACTTCGGGCTTAGCGGCCTGATCATATAGTTTGTTGAGCAAGCCAGAAGATTCTTCCTCAGACCGATCTTGCACGTACAGGGTGAAATTAACATTCACAAAAATTGATTTGTTGCCCGTTTCAGGATGGCTGCGAACAATGGGGTGAACCTGATCCGGGTACGCCTCAAATGCTCCTTCACGCTGTTCATCATCCATGCGTTGAGCGAATGTCTTCTCTAAGGAATGCACAGCATTGAGCCCATTTATATCCTCTTTGATTTCATCACTTAAGAGATCGTAAGCAAGCTCCATGTTGGCAAAACACGTATCGCCTCCCCACGTTGGAATGATCCGCCCGTAGAGTATCGAACCCAGGGGCGGGCAGGCTCTGAATGTCACGTCACTGTGCCAGGTCTGGGCGGCGAAAAAATTTTCCGGCCTGGAATGAAGAATAATGATCTCAGGGTATTGGCTGTCGTTTGGCGTAAACGGGTGAACTTCCAGCTCTCCCAGCGCACGTCCATACGCGACATGCTCAGCCTGGGTCAGCTTTTGCTCACGAAAAAACAACACCTTGTAATCAAGCCAAACACGCTTTGGATCAACAATCAGCCCATCGCTGAGATCGCGCAGATCCACGCCCGAAATTTCAGCGCCTATCCCCCCTGTGATCGGCGTGGCTTTAAGGGTTTCGTATCGATGAACAGTTGCTGCAGCTACAGACACATTACGCTCCACGACCTTCGATACACGCTAAGCTTAGTAAGGCGCGCTACCTCCGTCTACGCTGAGCGTCGCGCCCGTAATGCCGCCCCCTTCGTCAGAGGCGAGCAGTACAGCCATCTGCGCAACCTCCTCCACGGTGTTCGGGCGTTTTATTGCTGAGTCCTGGGCAAACATATCCACCATCTCATCGAAGCTGATGCCCATAGCTTCTGCCGTGCGGGGGCCGTTTTCCCGGACAATGTCCGTGATCACAAGGCCCGGGCAAATTGCGTTGACCGTCACGCCCTGGGGCCCCACCTCCTGAGCCACCGCCTTGGTCATGCCATTAATCGCATGTTTTGCGGTTGCATACGCCGACATGACCGGTTTACCCACTTTGCCTTCGGTAGAGGAGATATTGATGATGCGGCCCCAGGATCGTTCAAGCATGGGTTTGAGCACCCGGCGCATCCCCCAGAAAGTGGCGTAGACGTTCCACTTCATGGCTTCATCAAATGCTTCATCGGACAAATCGACCATGGGTTGTAAGTCACCCGCACCGCCGGCGTTGTTGACGAGAATGTCAATCTTGCCCAACTGTGTGATTGTCTCATCCAAAAAACCCTCTACATCCGACTGCACCATCGCATCGCCAGAGATAAATATTGCACGCTCGCCCGCATCGAGTACCGACAGCGCTTTCGCACCTTTTTCAGGGTTGCGCGCCATCAGAGCAACAGATGCACCCTCACCCACAAATGCTGAGGCGATGCCCAGACCAATCCCTGCTGTGCCGCCTGTGACCGCGGCCACCTTACCCGTAAGTTTATCGCCCATGGATATCCCCTCAGTTTTGTACATAAGTGTAACAGGGGGCTGGTCTCTTGACCGACCCCGGGACACAATTAAAATGATTCGATATCTATTTAATTTACTTTAATTTCAATTATTTAGATATTATTTTTATAATTAACATTATATTTAAATCCTATGAGGTGATTGTCTGTGCCTCGCATTGGGGTCGGTTATGCAAAGACGACTGCGCGTTTTCTCTTGATTCGGGTGGGCCGGCGACGCAAACTTCGCGCCCAATTTTTTTGCTAGGACCGAGGGTGGCTCGTCTCATAGGTTGGCGGGAGTGGGTATCTTTGCCGGAGCTTGGCGTAGATCGCGTCAAGGTGAAAGTTGATACCGGCGCTCGCACATCAGTTCTACACGCATTCAATCTTCAGGCATTCTTAGAAGATGATCAGGAATGGGTGACCTTCAGCGTACATCCGCTGCAGGAAAACACCACAGTCGAGGTGGCGTGTCGTGCGCGGGTCAAAGAACATCGCACGGTACGGGACTCGGGTGGCCATGAAGAAACCCGCGTCGTGATTGATACCATGGTGAGTCTGGGCGGCGAGACCTGGCTCGTGGAGCTCACGCTGACGGATCGCGAAGCAATGGCCTTTCGAATGCTGCTGGGACGCAACGCGATCTTCAACCGGTATTACGTCGACCCCACGCAATCGTTCATCCTTTCATCCCCGGAATCCACCGACCACGATTTCCAAGAGGAAGAATAGTTGCGCATCGCCATTCTCTCCAGGAATAAGAATCTCTACTCGACACGACGCCTGATGGAAGCCGGGTTACAGGCCGGCCACGATGTGCGCGTGGTTGATCACGTGCGCTGCTTCATGGACATCACCTCGGACAAACCATCGATCCATTACCGCGAAGAAGAGTTTGGTCCCGATCATTTCGATGCAGTCATCCCCCGCATCGGTGCCTCGGTTACTTTCTATGGTTGTTCCGTGGTCCGCCAGTTCGAGATGATGGGCGTTTATTGCGTCAATGAATCCGTGGCAATCACAAGGGCACGGGATAAATTACGCTCACTGCAGCTATTGTCACGCCGCGGTGTAGGCATACCCGTCACATCATTCGCAAACTCCCCTGACGATGTCAAAGGCCTGATTCGCGAGGTTGGCGGTGCGCCTTTAGTGATCAAGTTACTAGAAGGTACGCAAGGTATAGGCGTCGTCCTCGCGGAAACCAAAAAAGCCGCAGAGAGCGTGATCCAGGCTTTTATGGGGCTCAATACGGCAATCCTCGTCCAGGAGTACATTAAAGAAGCCGGCGGATCTGACGTCCGTGCCTTCGTCGTCGGCAACCGTGTCATTGCAGCCATGAAACGCCAGGCCCCAGAAGGCGAGTTTCGCAGCAACCTGCACCGGGGTGGCAAAGCAACACTTGAAAGATTGACGAAAACAGAGCGGGAGACCGCTATTCGTGCCGCCAAAGTCATGGGGCTAAACGTTTGTGGCGTGGACATTCTGCGATCACAACGTGGCCCTTTGGTCATGGAAGTGAATGCCTCCCCCGGCCTCAGAGGCATCGAAGAGGCAACCGGCCGTGACATAGCGGGCCTCATCGTGGCTTTCATGGAAAGAAATGCTCGACCAAATCGCACTCAGACCCGCGGCTTGGGCTAACCGGGACTCACGCTTCTTGGCGCGCCAAACTGGGGCTGCGCAAGCACCGGCAGATATTTATTAAATGCCCCTCAGAGCGAGCAAAATCGCTGTCATGCCAAGAACGGCTAACAGCACGAATGTCCCCTGCGCGCCAATCAACCGGGGATAGTTTGCGCCCTCATACCGTGCCAGGCCGTAAGCGTGTGCCAGGCGAAGAAGTACCAGGACAATACCGCTGCTATGTATAAACCAACCTGGCGCCCCCGCCACCTCGACGAGGTACAGGACAATTAATCCAAGCGGTACGTTCTCCGTGAAGTTCGATTGCACGCGCTCTGCTGCATGGGGTTGCCAGTCCGGTAACCCCTTAGCCCGCAATCGTATGTAGAGCACATAGTTTGCGAGCAGCACACTCAACAACGCCATTATTCCGGCGTATAGCAGGGTTACCGGCATTATCTGACTGCCACAGCCAGGACTAAACCAAGGCCCAGCACCGTAAGCCCAATGCCTATCCAGGCGTACTGATCAATCCAGAAGCGATTAAATGCTACAGCAGACCCCGGTTCGAGCTCAGGCTGGTCTCGCTTTAGTTGGCTGGGCATCGGTGCCACCCAGATGATCTGCACACCGTGCCATATAAACCCCGAACCGATAGCAAATAATAAGGTAGGCACCATCTAGGCTTCACCACCGAACGAAACTTCCTCCTCATACCACCCAGCACCGACGACTTCCATCGAGCCATTGTTGGGTTGGCGCTTCTCCCAACCATTCGGGTCCGCCTGATATTCGCCGAGAATGCGCTCAGCTTCTTCAGCATCATGCCCTTCAAACTCATATATCGTCAGGTATTCACTGGGCGCAGCACCAAGAAAGCCGCGCGTGGCCTTATAACACCGCACAGCCGATATATTGGGACAATTGTATGTATCCTCAACATGGTTGCCCAAATACCATTCATTGAATGCTTCAATCTTGTCCTTGAACGGCTGCACCAGACCGACCAAAACCAACTTATTTGTCATTGTGTATTCCTCTGTGAGATCGATAGACTAAAACCAGCCTATGTACATTAGAGAAAGGGTTCAAGTGATGGAAGTCAAAGCACGCCTTAAGCTCCTCGAGGACATTGAAGCCATCAGGACAGTCAAATACCGCTACTGCCAGGCTTGCGATGATGATCATAATCCAGCAAAGCTGGGACCACTGTTTACGGAAGATGCAACATGGGAAGCTTCAACCATGGGGCCAGCGCATGGGCGAACAGCCATACAAAAGCTGCTCGGCGACCTCGGCCAAAGCGGTACTATTCGCAACTCCGCACACAATGTGATGAATCCGGTTATCAAAATAGATGGCGACAATGCGACGGGTGAATGGCGACTGATCATGCTTTACACCGGCGTCAATGCTGACGGCAGTTTACATTTCTCTAGAATTGTCGGTTGGTATAAGGATGCCTATCGACGCATAGACAACCGCTGGTATATTCAGTCACTGTATTGCGAGGTCGAAGAGGCCTCACCCTATAAACTTGCACCCGAGGAGGTAGCGACTAAATGAGCAATGATATCCTGGAAATTCAGACCCTCGCTCAGGTGTACGCGGATGGTGTCATGCAGCGGGATGCGGAAATTTGGGGTTCGACCTTCACAGAAGACGGCGAATGGTTTCTACCCGGCATGGACGAGCCGATTAAGGGCCGAGAGACACTCAAAGCATTCTGGAGTCAGGTTATGGCTGGGTACCCAAATGTTCTGCACTGGGTACAACCCGGCATCATCGACGTGACAGGCGACGAAGCCACTGCCCGTTTCTACGTACAAGAAAATATCAAAGATGGCGAAGGCAATATGTTCCGTGTCGCCGGCGTTTACAACGACGAGCTTCGCCGGGAACAAGGCGCCTGGAAATTTTCCGTGCGGCGGTTTGCCTCAATGTACAGGGGACCCGTAGATATGACCGGCGACTGGCTGGGTTATCCGTAACAATATCCAGCGCCTCACGCAATCACGCCTCAACCAGCCGGGTTTAGCGATATGGAGACAATATGACCCCACAACCATCCGGACAAAATGAACCCCCTTCGCATCATGGCGGACTCGAGAATCTCGATACAGAGCACAGTTATTGGTTAGACGCCCAGGAAGGCGCAGTCCCTGACGATCTGCAAGGCACCTTTTTCCGCAATGGCCCCGGACGCCAGCGCATCGGCGGCAAGAAGTACGGTCACTGGTTCGACGGCGACGGTATGCTCTGCGCATTCACTTTTCATAACGCCAAAGCACATTTTAAAAATGCCTACGTGCGCACCCCTAAATATCTTGCAGAAACAAAAGCCCAAGACATCAAATATCGAGGATTTGGCACGAAAGTCCCCGGTGGCTTCCTGAAAAACATGGGCCAGATGCCGGCTAATCCCGCCAACACCAACACGATTTACCACGGTGACAAACTATTCGCCTTGAACGAAGGAGGCCGCCCATGGGAAGTCGACCCGCAAGACCTCTCCACATTGGGTGAATACGACTACGAAGGTAATCTGGCCAAAGGTCAGGCCTTCAGCGCACATGGCCGGGTACACCCCTGGACAGGTGAATACATTAACTTCGGGGCCGGCGTATCCGGCATGGGTCTCAAGGGACCCAAGCCCTGCCTCAATCTCTATCGCATCAACACCGAAGGTAAAATGATCAAAAAAGGCCAGGTGCCGATCGAACACTTTCCCTTCTGTCATGACTTTGTGATCACAGAACATTACGCGGTCTTTTTTATCGGCTCCATCGTTTTCAATGGCATGGGTGGCGTCATGTTTGGCACCAAGACCATCTCCGACGTCGTGAAATATGACGAGCGTATTGAGATGAAGGTTCTGGTCATTGATCTCGACACGCTGGAAATCGTCAGGACCTTCGCAACCGGAGATGGTGCCATTGTGCACTTCGGCAATGCTTACGAACGAGGCGACGAAATCTTTATCGACGCCTGCTACCAGGACGGATTTGAGGCAAATGCAACGCTAGAAAATGTATTCGCACCCGAAGGCCGATTCAATGGTGGCCAGTACAACCGCTACGTATTGAACATGCAAACCGGCGTCATTTCGTGGCAGAAACTGTCGGATGTCGAGTGTGAATTTCCTACTTTCAACACCCGCTATGTAGGTAAGCCCAATTCGGTGACCTACATGGCATGCTCGGTAGACAACGGCTACAACGGTTTTTTTAACGGCATACAACGGGTTGACGAAAATGGCGAAAGTTCACATCTAACCCTGCCACCCGGCTACTATGGTTCAGAACCCCTTTTCGCGCCCGCAAAAAATGCCACCCGAGAAGACGATGGCTACATTTTGGAGGTGGTCTATGATGGTTTTGCTCACAAGAGCGCCTTACACATCTTGCGCGCAGACAATATCAACGACCAGGTAGCCCGACTGCCACTGGACCACCATCTTCCGCATCAGTTTCACGGGTTCTTTACCTCCACCGTTTTCTGATTTTCGACCTGCAAGCAGACACCCTCCGACACATACAGTTCGATATTGCAGCGGTTGAACCATCGTCGTGAAGTGGCATCAGATCCGGGCCGTGTTGTGCCAACGACAGATATTCATCACAACAGTATTTATTTCATACGATAGCGAATCGGCAGACTCTTCAGCCCGCCCACGAAGGTTGACTGCATATACCTCGGCTCACCCGCAAGCTCGATGTGATCAACCTTTTTGATCAGCTCCCGAAAAAGCGCCGACATCTCCATTCGTGCTAAATGTTGACCGAGACATACGTGCCCGCCAAAACCAAAGGCGAGCTGCTTCGCGTCGTTTCGCTCCACCTTAAACTTGTCAGGTTCATCGAAGATGGCCTCATCGCGATTTGCCGATGGGTACCACATCACCACCGATTCCCCTTTTTGAATTTCCTGGTCGCAAAGCACGTAATCTTCAGTTGCTGTACGCGAGAACTGCCGTACAGGACTTACCCAGCGGATCATCTCGTCGATAGCCGTTGCCATGTGCTTGTCTGGTTCAAGACGGAGTTTCGCCATCTCCTGCGGATGATCCAATAACGCCAGCAAGCCTCCCGCAGCAGAAGAACTCGTCGTGTCATGGCCTGCCGTGGCAATGATAATGTAGTAGCCGTTGGTTTCATGGTCGGGCAGAGCTGTTCCATCGATTTCAGCATTCGCGATGACCGACGCGACATCGTCCGTCGGGGTCTTCCGTCGTGCTGCGGTTAAATCTCTAAAGTAGGCCTCGAAGTCACCGATCACGCTCATGAACTCAGTCATTTCGAAAGAACGCGTGGTATCAGGATCTGCTGAGCCAAATAATTCCTGAGTGAGCTTAAGCATGAGGCTTTCGTCTTGTTCAGGCACGCCCAGAATGGACATGATGACCCGCAAGGGATACCAGACGGCCACATCTTTGACAAAGTCACACTCACCACCAAACTCACCCAGTCGGTCTACATACAGGCTGGCCAGTTCGTCGACACGCGCCTGCAGCTTGCGCAGGTTGGCACCCATGAACCAGCCCTGGGTCAGGACCCTGTACTTCATGTGATCCGGATCATCCATCTGGACCAGCGAGCGCACCAGATGTCGGCGACCGGACAGTTGCTCCACGATCGCCTGGGTCATTTCAGGGCCGAGTATGGGTCTGGGGTCGTTGATGAATATCCGCTTTTGCCCCTCCACTTCTTTGATGTCGTTATAACGCGAGAGGTTCCAGATTGGAGCAAAGCCTTCCGGTGCAATGCGTCGAATTGGATCATGTGTGCGTAACCACTTGAATTGCTTATGCACCCAGGTTTCATCAGCCCACGAAGCCGGGTTGACGAGGGCATTGTCTAATTCGGGAGAAGTCGTGAGTATATCCATTGTCTAAAACAAACCTGTCTGGCGCCGCATCGCTTGCACGTAAGGCTCTATTCTTTCAGGCAAGATTTCAACTGCGTCGTCGACATTACAGGCCTGCCCTGATTACACGCACAAACTCGTGCATGAAGATGGACTTCCTTACCTAAAAAAACCGGATCGTCCGGGTCAGGTACACTACACGCCTACTATAACTCAGGGCGCGCTCGATGCTGATCCCAACAGGGCGCAAATACCAGATGCAGGGTTGTCGAACGACAACAAATAAACGCACCCTGACCTCAAAATTGAATTAAGAAGGAGAAAGCCTGTGATATTCGATCCACACGCGAGTTGGACCGCCTTGCGCGAACGCGCGAACGCAACGGAAAACCCACTCCATGAGAAGTTATTGACCGGCGTTGCAAACCATATGGAAGCCGAGATTAATGCCAGGCTCACACCACTTATGGCCACTCTGACCGACCATCCAATTTATCATTTCTGGCGGGTCGGGCCGGAAAACATGGTTCTTGAGGGATATGATGCCGTTGCTGGTTTTTATCAGAACATGTTCGCAACCAACGGGCAGCAATTTCAGGTGGTGAGCAATCGAATCATCGTTGACGACAACGGGGTCATCACCGAGGGTGAAGTTCGCCAGGTTTATGCCCGCGAGGCACTTTTGCAGATGGGCGTTCATGAAAGCCAGGGCCAGGCCATCGATTCACAACCTCTGTGGATCAGCAATACGCAGCTGGTCACAATCTGGCCAAATGCCGGAGACGGTCGTCTCCTTGGTGAAGACATTTACTTTGGCGAGGATCCGATGACGACCCTGAGCCCTATCAATGAAGAGGCGCTGCCGGATTACTACATTCGCTAGCAAAGTCAGTCAACCGCTTAACCACGACTCATCTCCCGGGCACCACACCAAAAAATACTCACTGTCTGCTTCGCCACCAATTGACAAGCACAAGGCTTGCAACGACAAACACACCCGCACCCCGGAGAAAACCATTGGGGACAAGCAGGCATACAATCGCAGCAAGACCTAGGATCCAGCTCAGGGTATCGAGTGCTGTAAACAGAAATCGCTCTGTCAACATGGCAATTGCCACCACCATGGCAAGTGCGACAACGCCGGCAAAGAACACCTCATACCAGCCATTGTCGCCCCCAAGCAACAGGGGCGAATAAGCCATCATCAACGGGATCACAAAAAGACCATTGGCCAACTTGAACGCTTCGACTGCGGTGCGCATAGGAGGTGCGCCGGCAACACCCGCGCCGGCGAAGGCCGCCAGTGCAATAGGCGGCGTGACGTTAGACGTCTGAGAAAGCCAGAAAATGATCATGTGCGCGGTAATAAGCGCAAGCCCAAGCTCCTGGAGAGCCGGGCCTGTCATGACCGACAGCACAATGTAAGCGGCCGTTGCCGGCAATCCCATGCCAAGCACCAGCGCCGCAATGGCCACGAGAATCAATGCAAGCCACAACTGGCCACTGCTTAGAGCGACCACTGACTCCGTGAACTGCAGACCCACACCCGTCTGTCCGATTGTCCCAACGACAATACCGGCAACCGCACAAGCGGCTGAGATCGGAATCGCCATGGTGGCGCCCTGGTGGAACGCACGTCCAATATTGAGCCAGCTGATGCGTGTATGACGACGCATAAGGCTCGCAGCAACAACGGCAGCACAACCACTGACACCCACCAGCACGGGTGAGTAATTCCGAAGGAGCAGCCATGTGATCAGGGCCAGGGGCAACAGAAAGTGCACACCGTCTTTCATCACCGCTCTGGCCGGGGTGGTGTCTGTCATACCCGTAAATCCGGCTTTAACCGCCATGATATGGACATAGAGCAGGACCGAGAGAAAGTAGAGTGCGGCGGGGACAAGTGACATCCAGACAATGTCCGCATAAGGCGTCTTCGTAAACTCTGCCATGACAAAAGCACCGGCTCCCATTATGGGTGGCATGATCTGGCCACCCGTAGATGCTGCCGCTTCGATCCCTCCCGCCTGCGTGGGTTTATATCCCAACTGCTTCATCATTGGGATGGTGAGAGACCCGGTGGTGACGGTATTGGCGATCGCAGAACCCGAAATGGAGCCCATAGCAGCTGAAGCCAGAACACTGGCCTTAGCAGGCCCGCCGCGATAGCGCCCAGCAGCCGCAAAAGACAGATCGATAAGGAACTTGCCCGCGCCAGTTGCTTGTAAAAAAGCACCAAAAAGTACAAAGCTGAATACTGCCCCTGCTGCAATTCCGATCGGCGCACCATAAAGACCCGCACCGGTATACACCTGGAAACGGATAATCCGCTCGAAACTGAAACCGCGTGTCGCCAGAACATCCGGCAAGAAGTTGCCAAACACCCCATAGAGAATAAAGACCAAGCCAACAATCATCATCACCTGCCCGACTGCACGTCGAGCCATTTCAAGGGTCGCTGCGAGCATAATCAGACCTGCCGCAAAGTCGGCTTTCGATAGCCCATGCAAAAGGTGATCGAGCCCCTGGTAGTCGAATCTGAGAATTCGCTCGGCAGACCACAGCAGCGCCACAACCGTCGCAAGATCCAGCCATCTCAGTCGCCCGTCCAGGGGATATACAAAATAGCCGAGACATAGAATCCATGTCAGGTGTACCGGCCTGAAGTATGTTGCGGGTTGAAGACCCAATACGCTTTCAAAAGGCAATATCCCTGGCGGGATAAACCCAATCAGCGGTTGCCAGATCTGGAAAATTGACAACCCGATCGCGATGACAAAGACGACCTTGCCCGCCGGATCGAGTGTGCGATCGACGAAAGACGAATACGTCGATTTACCCATCAACCGGATCCACGCATGGCATTTCCGGGTTTGCTACATAGCGCTCGGTACCCGGGTGCAGCGGCACCGCTTTGAGTTGATGAATGTTCTCCAGGGTCATTGCACGGGCAACCTTGGACACTTTTAAGAGTTCATCTCGATGCCTGTACATTGTGCATGTGAGTTCGTAGGCCAAGGCTTCGTCCATGTCTTCGTGCACCACCACCGCACTCCAGATACCCAGCGCCTGTACGTCCTGATCAATCTTATCGTAGGTACCACCGGGAATGTTGTAGCCTCCGTAAGCAGGAAATTTCGCATTCAAAGTGGCGAGCTCTTCATCAGACAGGCCAATAAGTAAGAGCTCCCTGGTCACGGCCAGCTCAGTCACCGCCGCAAGCCCTAATCCCCCCACCACAAAGCCAGCATCAATGGTGCCATCTTTGAGCGCTGAGGTTGTTTCGCCAAAGCTCAAATAGGCAGGTGCGATTTCGTCGATCCGAACGCCCAGTCCTGTGATCACGTTTTCCGCAGCAACAGCCGTACCCGAACCTGCTGCGCCCAGAGAGACACGCTTGCCCCTCATGTCCGACACCCGTTCAATGGCGTTATCTTTCAGCGTCAGAATATGAACAATATTCGGATAGGCGGTAAACAACACCTTAAGCGGCAACTTGTCCGGAAACTTGCCCTGCCCTAAGTAGGCATCCGTTACAACGTCGGCCATAGCAATGCCTATTTCACTTTCGCGTCGTGCCACCTGAATGACATTGGTCACCGACCCCCCGGTCACTTCTGCCTTGGCGTTCACGTGAGGAAGTTGTTTGGACCAGATAGAGGCCATGCCTCCGCCATACGGATAATAAAGACCGGCCGGTCCGCCTGTCGCAATGGCAAAAGTAGAGGGTTGCGCCTGCTCTGAGCTACATCCGGTGAAGACGATGAGCAGGAGCGTATTCAGAATTAGCAGGCCCTTCCCGTCGTAACGGATTCTGGGCAGGTTAAGAGGGTTCATTGTATTCCTCCCACGCCCTCGCGTAGGGTTTTCTCGCCATCTGCAGGAGTACTGCGCCTAGCAGCCCGAAGATGACACACACCGATATGATGGAGAAGCGCACCCCATCCGGATCCGGAAAAACGACCTCATTGAAAAAACCAGCCAGCGGCGGACCCATGAGATTGCCTATAGAGACGACAAAGAGATAAACCGCCGCCACCTGGGCATGTATGGCAGAAGAGGCGATCACGGGTAAAGAGCCGTTTGCCAGACCAAATGGCGCATTGATGAAGACCATGGCGGGTACGTACAACACATACGCCCAGAACAACGACGGTGCGAACTGAATCGCCACGATGGCAGGTACTGCCAGGCATCCGGCAAGCATGCCGGCCAGCACATTTCCATCTCTGTATCCCCTCGAAGTTAACCACCGGGCAGTGACACCTGCGAGCACAGGACCCAACGGGCCTGTCACCAGGAATATCCAGCCAAAATTTTGTGCCGCGACTGCCGCATCCACACCATGTACTCTGACAAAATAAGACACGCTCCAGAACACAAAGGCATAGCCCAGCAGAGCGAAGGCTAAAAACCCCACATGGTGCAGGGCGAGCAGTTTAAAGTTCTTCTTATAGAAAGCGACGAGCAGTGACAACGAACCTTCTGCGACAGGCGGAACATTCCGTTTCGGCTCCTTCAGCACTAAAAAAGCCAGTGCCAAAACGATGCCGGGTAAACCGACGTACACAAAAGTCTGTTGCCAAGGTGCAAGTTCTCCGACCAGAGGTATCACCATGGGACCGCTTCCCTGCACCAGCTCAAGCACATATCCACCGATGATGAATGCAATACCGGATCCCATGACAGCAGCGGTCTGAAAAACAGACAACGCCAGAGGTACATCTTTCCTTGCAAAGAGGTCGCTGACCATGGAGACGGTTGCAGGGGCAAGAGAGGCTTCACCTACACCAACACCAATCCGTGCAAGAAAAATCTGCCAGTAATTTCTCGACAATCCGCACAGAACGGTCATCACCGACCAGAAAAAAATGCCCGTCGCGATGATGTGTTTGCGCGATTTCTGGTCAGCGAGATAGGCAATCGGCAGTGCAGCTACCGCATAAAAAACCGCGAACACGCCATATAACCAACCCACCTGGGTATCTGAAATGGCGAGATCCGCCTTCATAGGCTCAACAACGATTGCGACAACTTGCCGATCGATGAAGCTGACGATAGAGGCGAGCATCAGAAGTGACAGTATCGCCCACGGTTTCCAGTTCAAAGCAGTTGTACCCCACCACCAAAACCCCGTATGTTAAGCCAAACACCATGATCAACGGGAGGAATCATGAAGCGGACACATCTAATCGCAGCAATTTTGTTCAGTACCAGCATGGCCTGTAGCCAATCTTCGTTTGCCGTCGGCCTACCGACGCCGATGTCGAAAGCGGAATTCGATGCCACCATGCAGAAAATTTCAAACTGGGGACGTTGGGGCACGGAAGACGAGCTAGGCACACTTAATACCATCACCCCAGCTAAACGCGCCGCTGCGGCTGCCCTGGTGAAACAAGGCATTACGGTCTCAATGGCCTTAGAACTCAATAAGGTCAAAGATCCACTCAACCAGAACCCATTTGAACACACCGTCAGCGTAGCGGAATTTTCCGGGCATCAGGTTGCAGGTGATCACTATGCCGTGGACTACCACGGATTTGCCCACTCACACATGGATGGCCTGCCACATTTTGCCCATAAAGGGTTTTTCTATAACGGCGTACCCTACACAGCGGCCAAACCGACTGGCACGGAAAAACTCGGCATCCACAATATCGGTGTCAACGGGGTATTCACCCGAGGTGTGCTGGTCGACGTGCCTCGTTTCCTGGGCAAACAATGGATGGAACCGGGTCATGCACTCACCTCAGCGGACCTGGAAGCCTGGGAAAAAGCGAGCGGTGTGACGATTTCGGCCGGTGACGTTCTGCTCATTAGAACGGGGAGGTGGGTAAAAGTAGCCAAGGAAGGACAATGGAACTTCCTCGAGAAGGCCGCTGGCAGCCATGCATCCCTGGCCATATGGCTCAAACAGCGGGATGTTGCGGTCATCGGCTGCGATGGTGTCTCTGATGTCATGCCGTCAGGGGTGGAAGGATTGGTCAACCCGTTACATGAGCTTGTGCTCGCTGGGCTTGGCATGCCAATTCTGGACAATCTGGATCTCGAAGCCGTGGCCGAGGAAGCAGAAAAGCAAGGCCGATCGACGTTCCTCTTTGTTGGTGCGCCCCTGCGCGTAACCGGTGGAACCGGCTCGCCCCTGAATCCACTGGCCGTTTTCTAATCACAATCTGACGAGCACAGATTTCCGTATAGCAGCATCGGAGTGAACTGGTCGCATTAGAACTGAGGTAGTCGTGCATCGTGTTTTACCCATCGCTCTTTGCTATTGTGCACAGGTACGTAGCGCATGCCGCTGATGGTCCGATGGTAAGCAGGCTTTGGATTTGTTGCTAAACCTCAGCCATTGAAATCTCATCAGCTGCAACTTTTTATAAAAGAGGAAATAAAGATGAGTGACGAATCAACTGAACAGGCTGTATTGGTTGAACGACGGGATAGAGTCATGGTGATTACATTGAACCGTCCCGAAGCCATGAACGCCATCAATGGTGCGCTTTCCCACGGTCTGTTAAATGCCGTTCAGACATTGGATGCTGACGATTCGCTCACCGCAGGTGTGATCACCGGCGCCGGACGCGCCTTCTGCTCAGGTATGGACCTAAAGGCGTTTGCACGCGGAGAAGACATAGGTCCGTTGACCACATTCATTCGGTCAGGTTCATCAAAACCGCTGATCGCGGCAATTGAAGGTTATGCACTTGCCGGTGGCTGTGAAATAGCACTGACGTGCGATCTGCTGGTAGCGTCCAAAGGGTCAAAAATTGGCATTCGCGAAGTCAAAGTCGGGCTCTTTGCGGCAGCAGGGGGTGTTTTCCGGCTCCCCGCCCGTGTGGGTTATTCGCGCGCCATGGAGATGGCCATCACGGGTGAACCCATCACAGCAGAGACTGCGATGGCGTGCGGAATGTTAAGTGAAATGACCGAACAAGGTGGTGCGCTTGAGGCGGCAATCGGCTGGGCAGAGCGCATTGCTGAAAATGCACCTTTAGCGGTTGCCGCGTCCAAATCCCTTGTACGCGCAGCGGCTCAGGGCACCGACGAAGACACGCTGTGGAAGCTGCAGGAACCGTTGTCCAAAAAGGTGTTCAGCTCCAACGATGCAAAAGAAGGACCAACAGCGTTCGCCGAGAAGCGGGCACCTAATTGGTCTGGTACATAACAGGTAAGTTAAGGGGCAAGTACGCCAGGGGCAGCTTTAAAAACAAACGCTAAAATCTGACACCGGGTGCCTGCTGAAACGACGAAATTTTCCAGGTCCCCTCGGTGTCGCCGAAAGTTACGCTTACATCGTATAGATGCAGCTGTGCCATCCCAATTCCGGCAAAAAGCTCACCCCATGCCGCGAGCACGCTGTCCCGCCAGGAACCAGACAGACCACGGGCCACGCGCAAGCCCCGCTGTGTCAGGGTGGCATCAGTGTCAACCACGACCTCATCCCCCGCCGCCGTCATGAGTTGCGCCATGAGTTCTAACAAATCCTCGGTCGATAGGACCGAGCAATTCAGATCCTGAGCGATTTCAGAGGCGTATTGCAGACCGATCAGTTTGGCCGAACGCTTAATCATCTCCTGGGCATCATCCTCGCCCACCACTTCGAGGAGTTTACCGATACCGTTGCGTACGTACTCGACGGCGTAATTTCGATTCGCCTTCGCTAATCGCTCGGCGTTCCATTGCGAGCTTGGCGGTTCAAGATGCTCGCCTGAGGCAAAGTCAGGCGGGCGTTCGTCCTTGGCAAAGCGCAATCGCTCGTGCGGTGCCAACACATCATCGTACTCGTAAAAATAGCCACACAGACCAAACTCACCTGTCATGTCTTCAGAGATACAGACAAATCCCAGGCGCGGATTATTCAGGCTGACACCATTGTGTGCATACCAGCCTTCAAGGAATCCCTGGCTTGCTTCCTGGGGCACCCCACAGAGGGTGGGGCCCTGGAACATCCAGCGCGGATAACGAAAACGCACCCAGGCTTTACGATCACTCTCATAAAGGTATTCGACCGGGACCCCACCCACACGATTGGAAAGCACGTGGTAACGTGCGCAGGCCACAGCATCCGGCAGGCCAGCCAGCCCGAGCTTTGTGAAACTTGAAAGAAATTTATCTTCGTGCTGTTGACGAAAGAGCCTAAACATCCAGTCACCAACGACCTTGGGTCCCATGCGACTCGAGACCATCAGCTGAAGGCCAAGGAAGTAGGCGTGATAAAGTTTCGCTATCACCTCATAGGCGGCAAAGTCGTTATCTTTATTGTTCAAACGTCAGTTCTTTTTCAGGAACCAATTGCCATACTCGCTCATGCATGTAGTAAATGACAAACTTGATGACGAACTCGATACCACCAATTATAACTGCGGTATCGAGCTTTCCGGTGACGACATAAGCAATGGTTGCAGTCGTGAGGGTTGCCAGAATGCGCCAGGAAAAGGCCTTGAGCAAACTTCGTAGATGAGAATCAGCAGCCATTATTTACACCCTTTTTACTACATGTTCGACACACTCATCGAGGCTCAAATCGCCGGTCGCGAGCACCAGTTCAGGATCCATCGGCGGCTCGTAGGGCGAATCGATCCCGGTAAAGTTCGGGATCTCACCTCGACGCGCTTTTTTATAGAGTCCTTTCGGGTCCCGCTGCTCAGCAGTCTCAAGAGGAACATCAAGAAAAATCTCAATAAATTCATCTTCATCGAAAAGTGCACGCGCCATGTCCCTTTCCGAACGGAAGGGCGATATAAAGGCCGTGAGTACCACAAGACCGGCTTCCACCATCAGCTTAGCCACTTCGGCGATCCGGCGAATGTTTTCTACCCGATCTGCGTCCGTGAAACCCAGATCCTGGTTCAGACCATGACGAATGTTGTCACCGTCTAAGGTGAAGGTGCGGATCCCGCGCGCAAACAACGCCTTCTCTACCTCATTGGCAACCGTAGACTTTCCGGATCCGGACAGGCCTGTAAACCACAAAACCTTGCCTTTATTGCCATTGAGTTCTGCGCGTGCGGCCTTGTCCACTGCGTGGGCATGATGGTGGATATTCTTGGCGCGACGCAGTGCGTAATTGATCATCCCTGCGCCGACCGTTGCATGCGTGTATCTGTCTATGAGTACAAAACTACCCAGGCCTTTACAGTTTTTGTAGGTCTCAAAGGGGGTTGCCTTATCGAAGCTCAGCGTAACTCGGCCGATATCGTTCAGTTTAAGAGCCCGGCTTGACAGCTGCTCCATCGTATTGATGTTGTAGCTGAATTTAATATCTGAGATGCTCGCGCTGACACGTGTCGTCCCCAGCATCAACCAGTAACTTCGGCCGACGTAACCCTGTTCTTGGTCCATCCAGACAAGCGATGCATCAAACTGATCCGATACTTCACTCGGAGAATCCGCCGCCACTATGACGTCGCCACGCGATACATCAACTTCCCGGTCCAGCGTGATCGTCACGGCCTGGCCTGTGACCGCTTGATCGAGGCTGTCGTGGTAAAGAACGATGCTCTCCACTTTGGCAACTTCACCAGAAGGCAACACCCGGATTTCATCCGCGACAGAAATCGAGCCCGATACGACCGAGCCGGAAAAGCCCCGAAATTCGGCATGTGGCCGATTGACCCATTGCACGGGAAAACGAAAAGGGCGGAATTCATCATCTTGACTTACAACCACCGTCTCCAGATAGCCAAGCAACGTTGGGCCGCGATACCAGTGGGTGCGCGCAGAACGTTCGATGACGTTGTCGCCTTTCAATGCCGAAAGTGGGATGGCCGAAATCGTCTCAAACTCAAGGTCCTCGGCAAATTTCTGATAGTCGGCCACAATTTCGTCAAACCGATCTTTATCATAATCAACCAGATCCATTTTGTTCACTGCCAGAACGACATGACGGATACCAAGCAATGAAGTGATGAAGGAATGTCGTCGCGTCTGGGTGAGAATCCCGTTGACTGCATCCACGAGGATAACGGCGACATCTGCGGTCGACGCGCCAGTAACCATATTGCGCGTATATTGTTCATGACCGGGCGTGTCGGCGACAATGAATTTACGATGATCCGTCGCAAAGAAACGATACGCCACATCGATCGTAATGCCCTGTTCGCGTTCTGCCGACAGACCATCGACAAGCAGTGCAAAGTCAATGTCTCCCCCTTGCGTGCCCTGTCGGCGTGAATCCTGTTGCAAAGATGCAACCTGGTCTTCGAAAACCAGCTGCGCCTCATAGAGCATTCGCCCAATTAACGTGCTTTTTCCATCGTCTACTGAACCACAGGTGATGAATCGAAGCAGGTCCAGATTCGCCTGGGTGTCGATATATTCCTGTACCCGGTCTGCGATCTCTAACTGGGGCAATTGCATCGCTTCACTCATTAGAAGTACCCCTCCTGCTTTTTCTTCTCCATAGAGCCAGAGCTATCGCTGTCGATAGCGCGACCCTGCCTTTCACTGCTGCGACTCTGTAATAACTCAAGCACGATCGACGAGAGCGAATCGGCCTCAGAATCAATGGCGCCGGTCAATGGGTAACAACCCAGCGTGCGATAACGGATCCGGCGGGTTTCGATCTTCTCTCCCGGCAGCAGGCGCATCCTGTCATCGTCAATCATGATCAGCATGCCATCACGCTCAACGACAGCACGTTCGGCAGAAAAGTAAAGCGGTACGATGGGAATCTGCTCCCGATAGATGTACTGCCAGATATCCAGTTCAGTCCAGTTGGACAGCGGGAATACACGGATGCTCTCGCCCTGATTCTTATAACCGTTGTAGAGGTTCCATAATTCAGGGCGTTGATTTTTCGGATCCCAGTGATGGCTGGATGTGCGAAAGGAAAATACCCGCTCCTTGGCTCGGCTCTTTTCCTCATCACGACGCGCGCCGCCAAATGCGACATCAAACCGATGTTCATCGAGGGCCTGCTTCAACCCTACGGTTTTCATAACATCGGTGTGTAATGCACTGCCATGATCGAAAGGATTGATGTCCTTCT
The DNA here is from genome assembly GCA_036338285.1 of Pseudomonadota bacterium. GTDB lineage: Bacteria > Pseudomonadota > Gammaproteobacteria > Pseudomonadales > Azotimanducaceae > UBA4421. Next base: position 38,491 of record JAYZCO010000044.1, on the reverse strand, counting down.
CGATACCTTCCGGGTTGATATGCACAATCAGTTCCATGCCTACTTCTTTTGCCATCGCGTCCCGGAAGTCATACATCGCCTGAAACTTCCAGCGCGTGTCTACATGCATCAGTGGAAAAGGTGGCGGGCTGGGATAGAAGGCTTTGCGTGCGAGATGCAGCATGACAGAGCTGTCTTTACCAACACTGTAGAGCATCACAGGATTCTCCGCCTGAGCGGCAACTTCGCGCATGATGTGAATGCTCTCAGCTTCGAGGCGGTCAAGGTGTGTCATCTCACCCTCGACACCGGCAGTCGATGTTTCAGGGTAGGTCATAAACACCTGGGGATCCCTATAAGCCGTCAACGCCAACGTCATCGAGTGGCCGGTTGGGCTCATCCACTGATGGCCCCCATCTTCTGCAACCAATTTCCGGCACAGTGCAGTGACTTGCCCGTCTGGAAAAAACAATGCGGATTTATCCGGGCACAAGTGTTCAAGATGGGCTCGTAGACCCGCGCTATCGAGTTCGCCCTTAAAAAAGCGCCAGCGTCGACCCATGCGACCGTCATTGATCATCAGTACCTGGGCATCGTCAGAGCTGTGGCACTGCAATACATAAAACGATCGGCGCTTGCGTTTAGCTTCATCTTCAAGGGCTTTGGCAACCAGTTCCACCATGCCCCGACCACGCTCATCCGAAACATTTTCCCGCTTTTTGGGCGCTGGCAACCATGGCGCTTTTTCTAACAAACGCTCCGTTGCGCGCAGATTTTCAGTCACACCCGCTTCTTCAAGGAAGCTGTGTGCTGCCTGCGTATCCCAATAGGTTTCAGTTTCCGGGTTGGTGAAGGGTAAAATCACCATCGTCGCGCCTTACTTTGTCGTAATAACGCAATAATGGATAATATTTCTTATATACTCAACAATATATATGTAAATACTTTGTTTTTATAAAATAATTCATGATTACGACATATCAATCGGCCAATGCACGGGCAATTTCTCCCCATTTCCCCATGTTTTGTGGATTTCGAACCAGGTCTTCCGCCGTCAGGTAAGTCACGACACGGCTTGCTACCCCTTCATAACGCGCCTTTAAGGCGTCTGCCATATCGTCCCAGGGGGCTATGAGAGCGAAATGTTCCAGCATTTCGTCCGTGATCAGTGCCGCCATGCCCGCCATATCGCCCGCTTTCATCAACCCCTGCAGTTGCGTAGTCACACCAGTGAAACCCAGGTCGTCGAACTGAAAGGCATAGTTTGGTGTCGATCCGTAAAAAGACACCTGGCTGCGCGTACGGCCCAGCATATGGGCACGCTCCTCCGCACTGTCACCCGCCACCGCAAAAACGGGTACAAACAGGTCAATATCAGCTGGCACCCGACCGGCTTTCGCCGCACCTTCGGCAACTGCAGGCTGTAATCGGTTTTCGATATAGTGCATTGAGTGCATCGGGTGTACATGGATGCCATCGCACAGTTCACCTCCTAGCCGGCACATGTGCGGACCCACGGCCGAGATATCGATTTTTATATCTTCGAATTCGTGGCGAGGGGGAGACCAGTTTGCCGGAAGATATGAAAGGTTGTAGTACGGGCCCTCATGCTTGAGTTTTTCCTCACCCCTGAAGGCACGCATACTCGCCTTGAAAGCAGCAACATAATCCCGCATTTGCGGTGCAGGTTTGTCGAAGGTCGAACTATAACGCCGTACAACATGTCCCTTCACCTGACTACCCAATCCCAACCGGAAACGACCCTGTGTATTTGCAGCGAGTTCCCAGGCAATCTGCGCAGAGATCATCGGACTACGGGGGAAGGCAACCGCGATACCGGTACTAAATTCAAGTGTCGGTGCGGCCGTCGCAGCCGCGGCAATCGACATCCACGGAGTCAGTCCTGCCTCTGTAAAGAGCATGCCACCAAAACCCGCAGACTCCAGCGCCTTGGCCATCTCTGCACTTTGTGCCCAGCTCATCGAGCCTGCCATCAGATCAAATTTCATATCATTCCTTAAGATGTCTGTATTCATATCCACCGTGTAGATTCGCAGGTTTCTATCCGCTTGGCTTACGCATCCATTTGCTTGTGCTCGCGACATCCTCCACGGTTCCGCCGGCTTTCTGCCAGCCATTAAAACCTACTTCAAGATGTGCAACATCCTTAAAGCCCATTTCTTCCAGCACCAGCGTGGCATACACGGACCGCCCTCCTCCAGCGCAGAAAACCACCGTCTTTTTCTCTTCGGCAAAGTAATCTCGATAATAAGGACTGGCAGGGTCTGCCCAGAATTCCAACATGCCGCGAGGTACATGTTTGGCACCGGGAATCGTCCCAAGGTCAATGACTTCCTGAATTTCGCGAAGATCGACGAGTAATACATCATCACTTTCGATGCGCTCGGCCATGGCCTGAACATCGTCCACACTTAAATTAGAGATCTTATCTTTAAGCGCATTGGTATCCGCAAACACATTTTTTATCGCCATCAGTCCCCCTTATGGCACGTTAAGCCACCCTCTACCATACCTTAAAACCCCGCAACCAAACCTTCTTTGCGATGATCAGAGCCGCCCACATAACCCTCATCCGTCTTCAATATCAGCTGTGCCCCGCCAAAAGTGTGTTGTGCATCGTCAAAGCTGACGACATGCCCACGGGCAGCCAAATCATCGAGCACAGCACGACTAAAACCCGTCTCAAGTCCGAGGCTGAAATCGGGATATACATGCCAACGAGGTGCATCGCTCGCAGCCTGCGGATTCTGCCCGTGATCAAACATTCGCGTCACCATTTGTACGTGTCCCTGATGTTGCATATGACCGCCCATGACCCCAAAGCTCATCAAAGGTGCGCCGTCTCGCGTGACGAAACCGGGAATGATCGTATGAAAAGGACGCTTGCCCGGCCCTACTTCATTCGGATGACCAGGTTCAAGCACAAAACCAGATCCTCGATTCTGCATCGCGATACCTGTACCAGGAATCACAATACCCGAACCGAAGGCCATGTAATTAGACTGGATATACGAAACCATCATCCCGTCTTTATCTGCACTCGTCAGGTAGACCGTGTCTTTACTTGCCGGTAATTGTCGAGGCGGCAGCGGGGCTGCTTTATCGCTGATGGCAGCCGCCGCCCTTGCCAGCATGCCTGGCTCCAGCAAGGCTTCCGGGTCGAGTGTCATTGCACGCGGGTCGGCAAAATGATCAAAGGCTGCTCGAATGGCAATCTTCATCGCTTCGACCTGTTGGTGGACCCATGCGGCACTGTCCACAGCCTCCGGGCTTAGGTGTTGGAGGATTCCAAGCGCGATTTGCGCTGCAAGTCCCTGACCGTTGGGCGGTATCTCATGCAGGGTAACCCCGTTGTAGTTCTGACGCGTAGGTTCAACCCACATAGGCTCATGAGCGGCAAGATCTTCGAGTCGCAAGGCACCCCCCTGAGCTCGACTGGCCGCATCAATCGCATGCGCAAGTTCGCCGCGATAAAAAGCCTCGCCCTCACTTTGGGCAATCAGGCGCAATGTTCTGGCAAGATCAGGTCGGCGAAATCTGGCACCCGCTTGGGGCGCCGGCAAAAAATGCTCGGCAAAATCGGGAAATTCTGCATACATCGGTTCGAGTAATTTCCAGTAATAAGCAGATTTAGGGCCAACCAGAAAGCCCTCTTCGGCGTAGTGAATCGCCGTTTCGAACAATGCCGCGAACGGTAACTGGCCATAACGCCTGGACAACGCGACCCAGGCACTCACACATCCAGGCACCGTCACCGCATCCCAGCCAAGTGAGGGCATGCTGCTTAAACCGGCAAATCGGTCTCTGGTCCACCCCCGTGGCGAACAACCGGATGCATTAAGACCCACAATTTCCTTGCCATCCCAAAGGATGCAGAATGCGTCACTGCCAATCCCGTTATTGTTTGGCTCAACCACCGTGAGTGTGATGGCACTTGCTAGGGCCGCATCCACCGCATTACCACCCTGACGTATCGCGTTCAGCCCCGCAGTAACCGCCAGCGGTTGCGACGTCGCCACCAGATTATCCGCGGCCACCGGCGAGCGCGCGGATACATACGGTTGTGCTGCTTCATACGTCATTGAGAACCTGGCGTAGCAACAACTGTCACCGGCATGTCCTTCGGTTCCAAACCCAGGGTGATCAGCACCTTGGACATGCCGAGAAAAAGACCCACAGCGAGCGAAATTTCAACCAACTCTGCATCCGAGTAATGCTTTTTCAGGCGTTCGATCAGTTCAGGCGCAGGCGCTTGGGGCCTGCCGATAATCAGGTCAGTGAGTTGCAACGCAAGGCTTTCTTTTTCCGACAAATCCGACTCATAGCCATCTTCGACCAGCGCTACCTTATCCTCATCCAGTCCCGCTGCACGAGCGGAATCGAATCGCACGTTTCGTCAGTATCCGCAATCGGTAATACGCGCATTGCGGATTCTTGTAAGTTCCTTCAGTTCAGGTGGGACGATACCCTGCTGCCAGAGTTCAGTGTAGAGCGCAAAAAACCTGGCGATCATATCGGGCGCGTGAGCCGTCACATTAGCAAACGTCGGTTCCTGGCCAGGCAGAGCACTGGAGATTCTTGGCCTTGTCGACATCAGCCTTCTCCCTCACGCGTTGCCCACACCTGTTTAAGCCGCTGCATCACATCATAGAAAGCACTCGCCGTAAGCAGCGTAACCGCACCACCCTCACCAAATGCATCCGCTAGTGCACTGACCTCTTCATCCGAGATCCCATGGTGATCGTACGAAATCTTCTCTGCCACGGCATGAGCGATGGCTTTTTCGCCAACAAATCCTCCCCTGTCCTCCCCGGCGATCGACACGCTGTGATTCATTGCAACTTGCTCTCGACAGAACGCAAGAATCTCAGACGGCACATCTGAAGATTGTGCAAATGAGGCCAAAAATGAATCAAAACCAGCTTTGAGTTCCGGCCGAAGGGTAAGCACGTCTTCAAAATCCGGGTCTGTTAAGGATGTATCAAGCCAACTCACCTTGGGCTCCTGTTGCGGTTTTACTTAAGTCGGGTTAGAACTTATACGATGAATGGCTCTATCGGCAACTGGCTACTCGTTCTCGGCGTGTTTTTTGTCGTCCTCGGACTGATCGTGAAATCTGGCCTATTCGGCTGGATCGGCCATCTTCCGGGAGACATATACATCAAACGCGAGGGATTTAAGTTCTATTTCCCCCTCGCTTCCATGCTCATCATTTCCATCGCATTATCTGCCCTTATCGGCGTAATCCGAAAATTCTTTGGCTAGACTCTTAAGCCAATTCAGGCAGATATAGACCCATCTATCGCGAGTTTGGCACCCGTGATCAAAGCAATTTCTCCTTCTACATGCCCCATGCTTGTCTCATTTGGATTTAAGCAACCAGTGTCCCATAGCACGGTGCATGTTTTAAGATAGTCGGCCCAATGCTTAGAAATTCGAGCGCGATGCGTCACCTGATACTTCTGCTGGCCTTTGTCTTGACCGGGTGCAGCTATACCTACCATCCCGTCGTGACCAGTCCGCCTATGGTCACACCCGAGAATCACGGTGCACTCTCCGAGCACATCCGGACCATCGGCGTCATGCTGGCTGATGCTGCCCGTGCAGTGGAAGCTGCGCAGCAAGCAAGCGACCTCACCCAGATGCAGCAGGCAGTCGACCTTGCCTTCGGTCAGGTCTGGGGCGCACCTTCTGGACTGGTTGGCGGTGCGGGCGGCGCCCATCAGCACGGCTGGAAGACCCGATGGCAAGCCACCTATACCGATTTTGACCCCGCTTACGCCGCCCGCTATGGCAATACACCACCCCACATCACCAACCCGGCCAAACTCGGCATCGTCGGCACAGGCCGTTACATCCGTCGCCTACTCGCAGCAGAAGGCACACCCCGCACCGGCAGTGCAAAGTCTAAGTTTATTATCTCGCTCAATAATCTCATTGGCTGGACCCGCCTGGATGACGGCGTGACGAAAGCCGAACGTCAACCACGCATCGATCTCACATATCGCTGGGACGCCGACCAGGACTTCTGGCGAAGTTCTGCTGACACGGGCTGGATATTCGAAGTCCAGGCCCAAAGCCTCAACATTCTTAAAAGTCGCTACAAATCTGTAAAAGATGCGCAAGGGCACCTTGACGATCTTGCCTCTCTCATCACGAAATGCCTTGAAGGGCAGGATACGAACAACGATGGTCAGGTTGGCTCCGTTGAAAATGAAGGGGGTTATCTTACGGCTGTAAGTATGGCGCAGCAGGCAGGTCTGTTATGAAAACCGCCATCTTGTTCGTCTGGCTTACATGCTGGCTCCATTTGGCCCCTCCCGCCACTGCGTCCGAATGGCACGTACTCTACGATGGCAGGGACGGCGGTGGTTCTCTGGACGGCTGGAAGATGCTGGGACCGGGTAATTTCATCGTCGATCGAGACGGTAGTCTGAAGAGCCAGGGCGGTATGGGTCTTTTTTATTACGCAGAACAGGACTACGAGGACTTCGAACTTGAGGTCGAATGGAAAGTGAGCGTCAAAGCCGCAAATTCAGGCGTCTTTGTTAGGTTCCCGGTCCCGGAAGACCCCTGGGATGCGGTCGAAGGGGGTTATGAGGTCCAGATCGACGACAAATCCTCCGGTAAACATGCAACCGGTGGTATCTACAGCTTTGCCGCGCCTCGCACCTTCGCTTCGAATCCACCAGGCAAATGGAATCGATTCCTCATTCGCGTCCAGGGCCAGCAATATCAGATCTCATTGAACGGCAAGAAGCTCACCGAATACGTTGGCGAGCGCTCGTTACGAGGATTCGTCGGATTGCAAAACCATGATCCGAATTCAACCACATGGTTTCGTCTTGTGCGTATTCGGCCTCTACCGAAGAAAGCAGACCTGCTGACAACTTTAGCGACAAAGTTTGCCAACACCGCGCCACCGATCCGTGTCCTCACAGTCACCAAAACCCACGGATTCAGACACGAAGGGGCGATAGCGACCACCAAGGCCCTGCTGGCGGAATTGAACAACACCACAGAATTCGAATTTACCGTAACCGAAGACCTTAAGGACCTGCATGCCGACAATCTGGCAACCTATGATGTCCTGTTCCTGGCTAATGCAACCCTCAGGGTAGATGAACCGGACGTCCTTGACGAATCGGTGCTCACCTTTCGTGCCGGCGACTGGAAAAATTTCGACGCGGTTCTCTCCCTGGGTGACAGAGAAATAAAGGGGCGGATTGCTTTATCCGGATCACCCGATGCCATGACTGGCCTTGCCGAATTTACCAGTGGCGTGCAAAAAATCACCGAAGCTTCTTTACGGGGCGGCATGTTCAATCTCATCTGGGGTGAAGGTGCAGGCGTCGGGCGTGTTGAAGTGCGCATGCCGGAGAAATCGGATGGGAAAACAGCGGGTATTCTACGAGCCGCCGGTCAGGAATTCCCGTTTCTGGCCACAGAAGTTGCTACAGCCAGCCAACGCCAGTGGGATATCGAAGATCCTTTAACGGCAGAGCACCGAGAGGCCATTTTACAATTTCTCGCAGCTGGAAAAGGTATCGCCGGTGCGCACTCGGCATTGGATGCACTGTACGGCTGGTCAGCTTATCGCGCGCTCGTTGGGGGCGGCCTTTTCGAGAAACACCCATGGACACAAGAAGTTCGAATCACCATCGAAGACAGCAAAAACCCTGCCACGCAACACCTCGGACAAGCCTTAACACTGCGCGATGAAATCTATGTGTTAGACAAAAATCCACGCTGGACCAGCCACGTACTTGCATCACTGGATATGTCCAGCGTCACATCCGACCCCGGCCCCGCAGACACACAGAGAAGCGACTTCCCAATCTCCTGGTTGACAGAATACAACGGCGGGCGAGTTTTCATGACCAAACTCGGACACTTCCCCGATGTCTGGACCAATCCACTTTTCGTGGAACACCTGTTGCAGGGGTTACGCATTGCGGCCGGGCGAATACCCGGCAACTTCGCGATCAGAAGAGTCAAAGAAACCATCATCGACAACGTATGGCCGGACGATCTCGCCATAGATGAGGAAGGTAACGTCTGGGTAGCCGAACTCCGCGGCAAAGTGCACTACTACGATGCGAAAACCCGCCAAGCCACCCATGTCGCCAGCATCAAAACCACGGACCCGACCAAGATTGAGCACGGTCTGATGGGTATTGAGGTCGACCCCGACTTTCATTCCGGCAGCCCCTACATTTACCTCTACTACACTCAACACGAGACCTTTATCAACACCCTTTCACGTTTCAAAGTGGTTGATGGGCGTCCGGATCTGACCTCCGAGCATGTGCTGTTACGGGTCCCAACAGAACCATTATGCTGCCATCAGGCGGGGGATCTCGAATGGGGGCTGGGTGGCAGGCTCTATCTCTCTACGGGAGATACAGGCATGTCGGAAACGCGCCCTGAGTGGGAGCTTACCGATAAGCGAATAGAGAAATACAAATCCGTCCACGGCCTGACTGACCATCACTGGTCAAGATTGGCCGATTCGGAACGGTCCGCACAAAACCTGCAGGATTTGCGCGGCAAAATCCTGCGTATTAACAAGGATGGTACGATCCCGCCGGATAATCCCTTTTACGGCCAGAGCGGTGTCCGTTGGGAAGTTTTTGCTTACGGACTGAGAAATCCATATCGAATCAAAAGACATCCCACTACCGGAGCGATCTGGATCGGCGTTGTCGGACCAGATGCGCGCTTCGACTACGATGAGTACAACATCGCTCAAGGCGGTGAAAATTTCGGCTGGCCCCGTTCTATCGGGCGCCTGTTTTACAACGATTGGACACCTCAAGACATTCCCAACTACGCACCGCCCTTCTGGGAGTACACCTATGAAACTGGCGGTCGGTCTGCAAGTATGGGGCCGATCTACAACCACACGGGCCCCAATGGTTTTCCATCGGTTTTTAAGGACAAGATCTTCGTCTACGACTGGGCACGCAAATGGATCAAATGGGCCGATGTCGTGGATGGCACTTTCACAAACGATCAACAGAACTCTGTCAAAAACAAACCCGTCAACACAGCGCTGCCAACAAAACGCATTGCCAACATCAAAGACTTCGATGTCTTGACAAATACCACGCCCATCTCCATGGAACTGGGTCCTGACGGTGCCCTCTACGTTGCAGAATTCGATGGCTTCTGGGACCCAGGCCCCAACGCCAAAGTATCGCGCTATCGTTGGCTGCGAGGCGCGCAGGCACGGGCTTATACGGCAACACAGACTGCACTGTCACCGGGCGAACAGATCTACACATCCAAATGTGCAGCCTGCCATCAAAATCAGGGGCAAGGCGTGCCGGGCACCTTCCCCCCGTTGGTAAATACTGACTGGGTAACCGGAGACAGCAGGCGGCTGGTCGAAGTTGTACTGAACGGCCTTGAGGGAGAAATTGAAGTCAATGGCGCAACCTATACCGGGACCATGGCACCCTGGCGTGATGCGCTTTCGGACGACGAAATCGCCAAAGCCCTCAGCTATATTCGCACCGCCTGGGGCAATAACGCGTCCCCCATTTCGCCCGCCCAGGTGCGGGCGTTGCGCTGAACCATGATCATCATTGTTGGCGGGGGTATTGCAGGTCTCAGCATGGCACTTACGTGTCAGCAGCTGGGCCTTGATTGTCGTGTATTCGAAGCAGCCACCAAAATCAAAGCCCTAGGGGTTGGCATCAATCTCCAACCCAATGCAGTCCGTGAACTCTACGATCTCGGCCTCGCTGACGATCTGGCGGCTATTGGCATCGAGGCAGAAGAATGGGCACTGTTTGCTACCGGCGGCAAACTCGTCTGGTCGGAACCTCGCGGCAGACTTGCCGGATACAACTGGCCCCAGTTTTCCGTCCACCGAGGTGCACTGCAGATGATGCTGCTGAATGCCGTTATTGGGCGCCTGGGTGAGGACGTTGTCATCTGTGATGCACAACTCACCGCCTATACCAACACTCCGTCGGGCATCACGGCTGAGTTCGCCCGCGCCAATGGCCAGACCTTCAAAGCCGAGGGCGAACTTTTGATTGGCGCAGATGGCATTAACTCCGCCGTGCGCAGGCAGATGTACCCTGAAGAAGGCGCACCCCAATGGGGGGGCGCGATCATGTGGCGAGGTACATCGCATGCAAGACCCCCACGGACGAGCAATTCCTTCATTCTAATGGGCACACTCGATCAGCGTTTCGTGTGTTATCCCATCAGCAAGCCGGACGCTGACGGCTTGACTACCCTTAATTGGATCGCAGAGCTCACGCCAACCCGGACCCAGCAACCGGCACCCACCGATTGGAATCGACAAGTCGATAAGGACCGGTTTCTCCCCGAGTTCCTTTCCTGGCGTTTCGACTGGATTGACGTACCTCAGATCATCAAAGGTGCCGAAGAAGTCTTTGAGTACCCCATGGTTGACCGAAACCCTGTCCCCACCTGGACAGACGGCCGAGTGCTGATCATCGGTGATGCTGCCCATGCGATGTATCCGGTCGGTTCCAATGGGGCGAGCCAGGCGATTGTGGACACCCGTGTCCTGGGCGCCTGCCTCAAAACGGCGGGCGCGACGGCAGGGGCGCTTAAGGCCTATGAAGCGCGCATGATTGAGGATCTGAATGCTCTGGTGTTGCGCAATAGAGGAGCGGGTCCCATCGGCATATTGGGCGTGGTCGAACAACGCAGCGGCGGAGATTTCGAAAATATCAGTGAGGTAATCGGTCATCAGGAACTGGCAGAATACATGGCAAGTTATAAAAGTGCCGCAGGCTTCGCAATCGATACGCTGAACCACGCGCCACCGACACTGCTTGCAGACTGAACCTCAATGCGCTGCATCTATCGGTTATCTGTCAGGTATAAGGATACGTCTTGATAGGCGGTTCGCCTTTGCGAATTAAAACGACTCCCATCCATTTTGCTCGTCTGCCGTTATATACAAATACCCGCCCGAACCACCTGGCCCAACAAACCACTCCCAAATAAAGTGGCCGTTCATGGGGCGGTCTATAGTTGTTGTTCAACATGGAAGGGTAATTGTGATATTCCATATACCAGACGGTTTTCGGTCGTTTATTGCCCGTTTTGTCACGCCAGTCCTGCTTAACGCGCAGACGGACACCTGTAAGCCCCTTTCTGCGATGATCTCTATGCGTCCAGGATTTGTAACCGTAGGCATGTCCAGAAGGAATCAGGATGTCTAATTCGTCAGTGACCCGAGTTCTTTTTAAAGCGGTGAACAAATAACCCACCACTTCGCCTTCATAGAAGCTGACGGTACACTCGTCACCACGGGCTTGCGACTCCTCTAAAAACTCGATCGAGAGGTCGTTCTCAGGTTTGGCATACTGCACCAATTCTATCGGTTCCATCAGACGCGTTTGATATTCCTTGGGTAGCAGCTTCGGAAGACCGGCCCTAAAAGCGTGATCCGGTCCATTTGCCACCCAGACCCGATAGACCTTGATTCTAAGGAGATGTTTCACACCTTGAAAAAAATACCAGGCACCTGCTCGGCGCCAACCCCACTCCAACCTGTCTTTATAGGTAAGGGTAGGCCTCGGAACTTCGTTAGCCATCAAACACAAAATCGTCAGATCGGGCGGCAAAGATTAAATCAGGGACGCGGAAGATTTGTGAAAAGAACCCTATTTGATGTATGTAAAATCTAGGCGGTCAGGCATCAATTAAACTGTCTAAATCGCCTGATTTGGGTACGAAAATTCTTATATCCAACTGAGTTTCTGCTCGCCGACAGACTTCACCCTCTGTTCGTTTCGAATTATTCATCCGTTAAACAGGCGGATGATGAGCCGCCATGACCTTAAGCCCAGACATCCGGCAGAGAGTTGGAGGTGACAACAGACCATCGCGCAGTCGCACATAAAGATACTCCGTGGCAATCAACGCAATTGAGGCGAAGATCATGCAACGCACTTCTGCCCTGCCTTAATTCTCCCGTGGTTCGGAAGTCTTCCTAAGCAAGCGTCGCATCAACATCCGCCAACTGTTTCGTAACGCATCGACCATCTCCTTGCCAAGAAGAGCAAGGCCCAGCCAACCGGTCACCTCTCCGAAGACGATCAAACCGGCCACGATGGCGGCTTTTCTCGCCGTATCAAGCGTCATAAATGGCACCACGAACACGAATACCCAGGCAACCGTCGAGACAACCAGCAATCCCAGACCCAACGTCTGGCGAAGTGTGAGTTGTCTCAGCTTTTTCAGGTCCATCTTCCGGCTCATGTGAATGAAGGGCATAGAGGATTTTGTGGTTTGTCCGCGCAGGGGCATCTTTTCATCATGAGGTTCAGGGTATCCAAGAGTTGCGTGCACCGGCAAGTCCGGATACCCGGTTGCAACAGGAAGCAAGAATGAATCATGATGACTACGCCTGTACGGTGCCTGGAGACCCGGGATGAAGCTACTTAAGATTCTTCTAACAATTATAGCAGCCACGCTATTGGTGGCCGCGATTGTCTATATCACCCGTACAGACCCGATCGCCATCGTCGCGGGTAAACGTCTGTCAGGTAACGAACGCCCATACCCGTCGGACTGGTCATTTTCGAATGACTACATGACCATTGCCATCGAAAGTCGCCCGCAAGACCCTCATTCAGTCACAACTCTGGCAATCGTCCATCAGGGTGCGCTATATATTCCCGCTCAATCCGGTTCCACGAAAGCCTGGACTCACTATGTCCTCGATGAACCGCGGGTGCGTCTTAAAATAGGCGACACCGTGTATCTGGCCAGAGCGGACCGTGTGCTGGATCTGCCATTGGCAGATCTGATGGCATCAGCCGCCATCAAATACCCCCAATTTGCCGGGCGCGATTTAGACGACCCGCCACCAGATACCTGGCTGTTTCGAATTTCACAAAGACGATAGATAATCGACGAGCAATGACACAAGTAAATTTATTGGGTCGCGGAGGTGGTCTGAAGTCTGAATCTGTAACGGAGACTGATGCCACCGACCCGACCCCAGCAAAATGAAACCTCTCGAAGGCATCAAAGTTGTTGATATGACACATGTGCTGGCTGGGCCCTACTGTGGTTACCAGCTTGGCCTGCTGGGCGCAGATGTGGTGAAAGTGGAATCGCCGCGTGGTGACATGATCAGGATGTGGGGGACAGATCCCGCGCAGCTTGAGCAGCGCATTACGGACAAATTTGCGGTACAGAACGCCGGTAAGCGCAGCATTGTTGTGGATATCAAAACGGAAGAAGGCTCCCAGGTGGTTAAGCGCATGGTTAGAGATGCGGACGTCTTTGTTGAGAACTTTCGCCCGGGAACTGTCGCAAAATACGGCCTTGATTATGAAAGTCTGAAGCAGGAGAACGAGAAGCTGGTCTATGTCTCGATCTCTGCATTTGGACAAACCGGGCCATTAGGTCATCGACCCGGGTTTGATGATGTTGTACAGGCAACCTCAGGCTACATGTCAACAAACGACTGGGGAGAGGGGCCCCTTCGCACCGGTGGGCCTGTACTGGATTATTCGACCGGGCTGCACGCGACGTCGGCAACCATGGCGGCATTGATGTTGCGAGACAGAACCGGTGAAGCACAACGAGTTGATGTCGCCATGCAGGATGTTGCCATGCTGTTGATCAATCTTGACACCAGTGCGGCGGCAACAACAGGAACCATTCCCGGCTTGGAAGACAATCGAACCGGGACCATGCTTGGCAGGTACCCCACAAAGGATGGCTATGTAATGCTTGCTGGATATTTACGGCATCACTGCCGAACAATCTGTCAGGCGATCGGACTGGAAGAAATCGCAAATGAACAACTGGCTTCAATGCACCCGCGTAATCCGGAACTTGAAGCAAAGATTGAAGCCCGATTGCAGGAAAAAACAACGGCACAATGGGATGCTATCTTCCAGGAAGCGGGTGTTGTTGCTGGCGGCGTAAAGAACCTGAACGAAGTGCTGGAAACGGGCCAGCCTGAAGCAAGGAACCTTTTTTCGACGGCGACGAGCCCGGCTGCTGATTTCAGAATTACCAACGCAGGCTATCTGTTGAACAATGAGCCCCTGGCTCACAACGAATTGAGGGGCGTACCCACGCTCGGTCAGCAGACCTCAGAGGTACTGGCTGAGTGCGGCTTTTCAGAAGCACAGATCAAACTGATGCTGGAACAGGGGATTGTTGCCGGACAGTAACTCAGTGCATCAGGTTGTACCGTACCCGTGTCTCGAACTCATCAGTCAGAAGGTCTACGGTGCCATCCCAGTCCATGTTATTCCAGGCATCAATAAAGGCCATGACAATGTCAGTATTACCTTTTTTTCTCCGGTGAAAAAAAGGGGTTGCATTGCAACCCCTTTCATTTAACTGCGGGTGTTCAGCTACATTGAATACTTGATTTCAAAGAATCCAACCCGCGGTGCTCCCCAGCCCTGGAAACCTGTATTGAAACCACCAAGGAAAAGGGCTTGTTCGCGCCACTCCTCATCCGACAGGTTGCGGCCATAGGCGCTCAGACTAAGCTGAGCGCCGTTCGCAAGTTCCATCTCGTAGGCCAATCGCGCATCCCACTGCCCGTAACCTCCTTCGTAGAGACGCTGGTCAGCACCACCACCGGTGTTAACCAGCAGAAAATCGCCGACCTTCTTGTAGCCAACATTGGCATAGAAGGTTCCGGGACCAATGTCCCTGACATAGGCAACGCTGAGAGAGGCGCTCCATTCAGGCTGGCGAGAGTCTGAGTTACCCCCAAGGACTCGCAGCGTTCCAGTTGGGTCGCCACCTGCGCAGCCGTCAAGATTTTCGCAGGCGATCGTAAATTGCTTGTTATCAACATCCAGCGTTCCGCCGTTCAATATCAGTGTCCAGTTGTCATCGATAATCCACAAACCTTCAAGCTCCCAGCCATCATAGTCAGACCCTGCGCCATTATTAATGATGGTGGTAGTGCCCGGTATTGAGCCGGGTGGCAGCGTGATGATCGAACTGAACTGACTGCCTTCTCGCTCCAGCTGGTAGTACGCCAGATTGAGCCTAAGGGCGCCGTCAAAAAACTCATTCTTCGAGCCGACTTCAATCTGGTTTGCTTCCTCAGGATCGAAAGAGTAGTCCGATCCACCTCTTGCTCCCCGGATACTAAAACCGCCTGACCTGAACCCTTCTGAATAGTTGAGGTAGAGCCGGTTAGCGTCTGTGAGCTGATAGGTTACCGAGGCCGTCCAGATGGTGTCGTCCCAGTCGTCATCGCCTGCGACAGCGAGTCCTGGAACCGTTGGATACGGAGCGAAGTTATGCTCTTGATCTGTGCCGGTAGTATCGAATGCACCTGTTCCGTGATTAAAGTAGGAGTTAAACGCTTCTTTGTCTTCCTGAATATTTCGAACACCAACCATCAGTTCAAGACTTTCAGTCGGACGCCAAGTCAGGGATCCGAAGAACGCGCTGGATTCCACCTCTTCGCCCGCGATCTGGGTGCTACGCGCATTGGGAAACTGGCAGAGTGCGTTGCCGATCGCCGGGTTTGGGTTCTCCCGCAAGGTGGGAATAACTGCTGCGCAGGGCACGCCTGGCGGCAAGCCAAAGGGTATCTGCAGAACATTGTTCGTCAGTTGCTGGAAGTCCAGTTCGGAATCGTAATAGTAATAACCCACCATAAAATCCAGCTCATCGGTGAACGAACCTGTCAGGCGTAGTTCCTGGGTAAACATTTCAAAGTCTTGGCTCCGCAGCGTGTGCAATTGAGCGAAGGGTGAAGCCCCGCCATCTATAGCCGCGCCATCGAAATCCTGGTTCACCTCATCAAAACCATCATGCCAGCCGGTGATGGAGTGCAAGGTTAGATTTTCATTAATGTCCCAATTTGCCCGTATCGAGAACTGATCTACCTCATAGGTAGTGGGTTCTTCCTTGTCTGCAAGGTTAATGAAGGGGTCATCGCCATCAAACCGCGGATCCTGGGGCGGTATCTGGCTGGAGTCGTCAATATTATCGTAGGTAAACGTGACCTCGAAATTATCACTCGGCGCCCAGCGCAGTGCGGCCGTAAAGGATTTGAAGTCGACGTCACCTGCTGTCTGACCCAGAGTCAGGTTGTCGTAGTACCCATCACGTTCCCTCACAATGGCACCGATCTTCAGCGCCAGGGTGTCGTCAGAAATTGGTAGATTGATCCGCGCCTTTAAGTTCCGCGAATCATAATTGCCCACTTCGACACTGGCAGTCATACCAAAATCATTGAATTTTGGCTGAACCCGGTTAACCACGATATTGCCGCCGATGGTGTTCTTACCAAACAACACGCCCTGAGGACCACGGTTGATTTCGATGCTTTCGACGTCGAAGACATCAATCAACTGGCCGGTGGAAGAACCCATCTGAATGCCATCAACGATGACGCCAACTTGCGGGCTTTGGGATTTCTCAATATCTGCATAACCGACACCACGGATATAGAGTGCAGACGCGCCAGGACCTGCCGTGTTCATGCCAATGTAGACATTAGGTGCCAGCCCGTCAAAGTCCCGTAAGGTGGTTGGTTTGAGTTGTTCAATACGCTGCTCATCAAAGGCTGTAACCGACAGCGGTACGTCCTGAACGGATTCATCCCGGCGACGCGATGTCACAACGATTTCCTCGATGACTCTGGTGGATTCCTCTGCCAGAGCGATCGCCGGACCAGTGATCGCAGGCACGGCCATGGTTGCACAAAGTGCATGAAGTAGAATTTTCATTTTTCCCTCTGATGTTTTTGCTAAAGCCAGCAGCGCCGCTTTTTAACCTTATTGACCCATTGAGTCAATGCCTCGGCAGGGGAAAAATTCAAGACATTCAGAGATTTAGCTAACCATCTGTCCCTTGTGCGGCCCCACACAGTGGGTGATCTCGGATATCACCGATCCTGGGCTCATCGACCGCGATTTTTACCTTCGGTGAAAACGCCTCGGCCTCGACGTTCTTCGCCTCGCGAAGAGCGCGATTTGGTAGCTGCGGGTGGACTTGAACCACCGACCCCAGCATTATGAAGAGCGTGCCCGGCCAGGAAACATAGCCGTGTCCATCGAAAGTAGCCCGGATGACAAAGCAAACGCGGCAGGTAATCGGCCAGCAGACAGCGCGGTTCGCCATCGTGTCATCGGTTTGAGTTTCCTCGCTGTGATCATCTGCTACATGGATCGCACCAACCTTTCGATCGCGATTATTCCAATGGCGGAACAATTCCAATGGGACAAGGCCACGACAGGCGTCATATTGTCATCGTTTTTCTTTGGGTACGTCACCACGCAAATTCTTGGAGGTTGGCTTGCCGACAACTTTGGCGGCAAGCTCGTGCTCGGCGTCGGTGTCGTCCTCTGGTCCATCTTCACTATGCTCACTGCACCTGCGGCAATCTTTTTCGGCGCGATCGGAATTGTCGTCGCTCGGGTCACAATGGGGCTTGGCGAAGGCGTCACCTTCCCCGCCGTGTACAGTATCCTTTCCAATTGGACACCCGTCACCGAAAGAGCTCGGGCAATTTCGTTCACCATGAGCGGCATAGAAGTAGGCACTATTGCAGCACTCCTGCTCACCCCGCCCATCATCGTCAGGCTGGGATGGGAGTACGCCTTTTACCTGTTCGGCATGCTCGGCATCTGCTGGTGGATTGCCTGGCATTTTCTCGTGTCATCTACCCCGGAAAAACACACCCGCATCTCGCCCGCCGAGACAGCCCTGATTCGAGCCGACTCAAATTCCCTGCCCGACCGGGTAAAACTTCCTCTGCGTGCAATGTTCTCACATTCTGCGGTGTGGGCAATCATCGTTGCTTACTTCTGCGCGAACTGGGTGTCGTTCGTGTTCCTCGCATGGTTCCCCACCTATGTGTACGAGGAACTTGGTGTCGATCTGGCATCCGTCGGTTTCGTCGCCGTCGGCCCGGCTTTAATTGGCGCGATCGGGATGAATTGTTGGGGCTGGGTTGCGGATAGCCTGCTACGGCGAGACATTTCGATCATCGCCGTCCGTAAGATCATGAACTCAGCCGGCGTTGGCGCGAGTGCTGCAATGCTCTTCACGATCGGGTTCATTTCATCCGTTCCGCTGATCATAACGTTGATGTGCTTGTCATCTTTTTTCGGCTCGGCTGCGATGAGTGGCATGGGTGCCAATCCCTTGGACATCGCACCGCGACACGCAGGCACCCTGATGGGCATCGTAAATTCCATTGCATCGATTCCTGGCATTATCGGAGTCGCGGCCACCGGACTGATCCTCGATGCAACCGGATCCTGGACCCTTGTCTTCTGGTCTTTAGGCGGCGTGGCCACATTTGGCATGATCACGTTCGCCATTTTTGCGTCATCAGACAGACTTTTTGAGTAAAGTACCGAGCATCGACCGGGACCTGCCGAACCGTCCACGCAAGGAAATCTCAACACACAATCATTTGTTCAGTTAGAAAGGCGAACACTCCAAACTTCTTCGATCGGCCATTTACTCGCCCATTCAGCATCAGCCCAACCATATCCAGATGAGGATTCGAAAGAAGCAGCCAATCCCAGGGGTTGGCAAATTGATTAGGCGGGCAGTACGAAGGTGGTCTCAGGCACTGATTCGCTTGCCCAGCGCTATTCGATAGAAGACCGGGACTGCAACCAGGGTAATCAGCGTCGCGAAAGAGAGCCCGCCCATGATGCAGACAGCCATTTCCCGGAAGAAGTCATCGGTCAGCAAGGGTGACATGCCGAAAATGGTAGTCAGCGCGGCCAGAATCACCGGGCGCAGACGACTAAGGCTGGCAATCTGCATGGTTTTAATGTCCTGGTCACCTTCTGCCAGGCGTCGATCAATTTCATCAACCAGAACGATACAATTCTTGATCAGCATTCCCGCGAGACTGAGTACTCCCAGCATCGACGGGAAGGTCAGGGGTAGATTGGATACAAGCAGCCCCATGGCGACGCCACAAAGGATCATCGGGACGGTCAACCAGATCACTATTGCCTGTCGCAATGCGCCAAACATCAGAATAGTGATAAAGAACATGAGCGCAAACGCAGGTGGGATGCGATAGGTCAGGGCTTGATTGGCCTCGTCGTTGGCTTCGTGTTCTCCACCCCACTCGCGGGAATATCCCAGTGGCAGAGGAATCGCCTCGACCTCTCCGCGGAGCATTTCGAAACGCTGATTGACATTTTCGTGTGGCAACGGTGCGCTGCTGACAGTGATCGTCCTGACGCGATCCCGTCGGTAGATGACGGAGTTACCGGCCTCCAGCCGAAACTCGCTGACGATCTGTGCCATGGGAATGTATCGGCGTTGCGTGGGGCTCCAGATCTGGCGGTTCTTAAGTCCTTCCAGATCGGCCCTTTCTGCAGCAGGCGCCCGGGCCACAATCGGAATCTGTTTGTCCTTGTCCCTCATCAAGCCGATCGTTGTACCAAGGGTGTTGTAAGCGAGGGCACGCGACAGGTCGTTACGGGAAATCCCGGCCAGTCGGGCGTTGTCTTCGTTATATTGCGGCGCTAACTGCAACGCCTGCGGTCTCCAATTTGTCCGCATGGATAACAAGTCGTGCTGATTGAAGATCTGCATGGTCTGCGCAGCAAGTTGACGAAGTACAGTTGGATCGGGTCCGGAGAACCGCATGGCAATCTTGTCATCGGTCGTCGGGCTGAATTCGACGCGTTTGACCTTGAATTCAGCACCAGGCTTCAGGGCCGCAACATATCGATCAGCATCGATCATGTACTGCGCCATCTTCGTTAGGTCATCGACCTGGATCATGATACTGGCGAAAGCCGGGTTGGGCTGCTCCGAATCTACCGTCGCAGCGAAACGAGGAGCACCACGGCCAATGAAACTGGTCACTGAGGTCACGCCCGGGGTGGCGATGAAGTGTTCTTCCAACTCAACGATGTCTGCCGAAACCGTCAGGATGTCGCTACCTTCCGCAAGCCGATAGTCAATAAAGAACAGTGGTGTGTTGTTATTCGGAAAAAAGGCCGTTTTTACAAACTGTATCGAGTAAAGCGCTACACCCGTGATGGCAACAATCAACAATGTTGTGATCCAGGCGCGTCGTAAGCCGAAGCCGATCATCCGTTCGTAGGGTCTGAAGTACCAGGCGCTGTAAAGTTCCTTTTCAGCCACTGCGGGAGAGGGCTTCAAAAGATAGCTGCCCATAAGTGGCACGATGGTGATCGCCAGAATCCAACTCAGCAGTAATGAGATTGAAATAACCTGGAAAAGGGTTAAAAGAAAATGGCCACTGTTATCGTCGGACAGGCTGATCGGCGCAAAAGCCAGGATACCGATGACCGTCGCACCGAGTAGGGCCCATTGGGTACGAGCGACAGAGTTTGTAGCAGCATCCTCAGGGGCCTGACCACGACGGACGCCAACCAACATACCTTCGGCAATCACGATACCATTATCCACGAGCATGCCCATGGCGATCATCAGCGCGCCCAGCGTGATTCGCTGCAGTTCGATACCGAAGATGTTCATGATCTCGATAGTACCGAGCACGGTTAACAGCAGGACCAGGCCAACCACAATACCTGCTCGCCAACCCATGAATAGAAACAGCGCCAGAACGACTGTCGCGACGGAGATCGCCAGGTTGCGCAGGAAGGTGTCAATGGCAGATTCGACGATGGTGTGCTGTTTGTAGATGGGCGTGACCGAGACACCCAGCGGTAAGGTTCTGGCTATGTCATCCATCAGGGCGTCGACCTCGTGACCAACCGTGACCACGTTTTCTCCTGGAGTCACAGACACGGCGATCACGAAGGCTAGCTCGCCGTTAATTCTCACCAGTTCCGGTGGGACCTCAACGGCCTGGCGACGGACAGTGGCGATATCGCCCAGGCGGACGGTGTCGGTAGAACCGGGTGCGCCTATCTTAAGGTCTCTGAGTTCAGCAACGCTCGCCAGTGGAGTAGGTTGGGCAATTCTCAGGCGCCTGCCTTCAAAAAGGGTCGAACCGGCAGGGACGACCTGGTTTTCAGTCCCGATACGCCGCCCGAGATCTTCTATTGATAAGCCGAAATTAGTCAGGCGGGCATGATCCAGTTCAATATAGACAGCCTCATAAGGAACCCCGCGAGTATCGATTTTGGCGACATCAGGTATCGTCTTGATTTTTGTTGAGATGGCTTTCGCCATATCGTGGATTTCCGCTTCGGTATAGCCGTCCGCCGTGATGGCGTAGAGGATGCCGTAGATGTCGTTGAAATCATCTTCAACCAGAGGCGGACCAGCACCGGGAGGCAGCAACATGTGCGCTTCGGAGACCCGCCGTCGGAGTTCATCGTAGACCTGGGGAGATTCGTCGGCGTCGATTTCCTCGCGCATTTCGACTAGGATTTCCGACCTGCCCGGGACGGATTTCGATACGAGCCGGTCCACGTACGGCAGCTCCTGCAGTGAGTCCTCAATTCGATCTGTTACCTCGAACTCGACTTCTTCTGCTGAAGCCCCGGGATAGGTAGTGATTACGTAAGCCCAGGTCATGGGGAAATTTGGGTCTTCCAGGCGGGAAACGTTCTGAACACCATGAATGCCGCCAAACAGGCAAAGCAGAAGGAGAATCCAGCCATAGATGGGACGTCGAATGATCAGGCGCGCGAGATTGGGCATGATGATAATGACCTAGAGGGGTTGGACCTGCATGCCCGCTTGCAGGTGATTCGCCCCCGTGACAATAATCTGATCACCTGGCTCCAATCCTGCACTTACCGGGATACCATCACCTTGGGGCAAGCCCGGTTCGATTCGACGTTGGAAGACCCGCTGGGTATCTGGCGCGTAAACCCAGACTGAAAGGGTGCCGTCAGGGGCAGGCACGATCGCGGATGCGGGGATCAGAATAGTGCCTATCCCCGAACCGTGTAGTTTCAACCTGGCAGTCGCGGTCATACCCGGCAGAATGTTCCAACTTGCCGGGTTATGCATTATCAACGAAATTTCATAGGTCTGTGCCAACGGGTCAGCTTCACCGCGGTTTTCGTAGTAGGTCAACTCAAATTCTTCGCCAGGGGCGAACGAGAATTCCGCCCAGGCCCTAATCAGGCTTTCTGGTCTGGTCCTGGCGAGCAGTTGCTCAGGCGCGTTGAATACCACCTGGAGCTGGCTTGTGTCCAACAGTCGAGCAACAGGCTCGCCGGGTCCGATGTTGACATGGCGATCGAGGAAGCGGCGCGCAACGAATGCGTCAAAAGGCGACTCAATCCTGCTATCCTGCAGGCGCTCCCGGGCTTTGGACAAACGGACCTTCTGCAACTCATAGAGTGATCTTGCGTCTTCAACCTGTGACTTGGCGATGCCGTTCTCCCGCAGCACTTTACGCTTGCGATTTAAGTCCTGGGCTGCCAGTTTCAACTGGACTTCGGCTTCTCGAACGGCCAACTGAAAGTCCGTGGCATCAAGAGCGGCGACCAGCGCGCCCCGGCTCACCGTTTCGCCTTCTCTGATGGGTAATTCGGCGAGAGGCCCGCCGACCTCGAAGGAAATGTCCACCGTCTGTAGTGCTTCAATCCTTGCAGGGAATTCGTGGAACACCTCTTCCCCTGCATTTGTAACGGTCATGATTTTCGCCGGTCTAAGGACTTCTGTATTCGCTCTGATATTCGGGTTGCCTGGGTCGCACCCAGCAAGACCGCTTAAAATGATCCATAGTAGTAATAACTTCATTGGAGCCGCTCCGCCCGGTTGACAAGATATTGCGTCAGGCTCCTGATCTTACGAGGACCTACCGGACAAAGATCGAAGAGCTCCAGAAACCGGAGTCCTTCGTTGGCAAAAAAAAGGGTCGCTGCTTCCTCCGTTGACGCTTTGCTCTCGACGGACTGCCGATAGAGTTGGGTCATCTGCTCTCGCGCCGGTTCCAGCAAACGTGTGTCCTCGGCGAAAGCTGTTAGCAGGGCCAAGGAGCTCCGACGTTCCTCCGTATCTGCTCCCTGCCTGGTTTCAATGATCGCAGCAAGGGGATCGGTGTTGCTGTGATCTTCGATTCTGCCGACTATAGCCTCGACGAGATGCGCCAGCATCCCTGACAGCAACACATTTTTCGAGTTGAAGTGGTAGAGAACACCACCTTTGGAGACGCCTGACTCTGCTGCCACGGCATCGATGGTCAACCGGTTGGCGCCCTGTTCCGCAACCACGGTAAACGCCGCCTGCAAAATTTCATTTCGCTTATTGTTGGTTCTCATCGTTGTTAGCTTAACTAAACCGTCCAGACGGTACAGTAACCTAAAATCAATCGACTGCAAAGCAGCCAGATTGCATACTGCGCGACAAAGCACGAGGAAGAATGATGCGCGGTTATTAAGAATGAACACCGTTTTCTCGCGTTCAGCAAAGTATCATTTCGTTGGGCGGTGCCTGTATCCCCTTTCAGTTGCGTCAGACATGAGTTGAGTAATCGAAAACTGGGCGAGCCAGCCCCCGCACCCATTCTCTGACCGAACGCGACGCTCATCGCGGGATATTCGATAGGCTGCAAGTCTGAAATGCTTCCATCGACCGGGACCTGCCGACCCGTCCACGCAAGGAAATCTCAACACACAATCAATTGTTCCGTTAGAAAGGCGAACACTCCAATCTTCTTCGGTCGGCCATTTACTCGCCCATTCAGCATCAGCCCAACCCTATCCAAATGAGGATTCGAAAGACGCACCCAGTTCTAAAAGACGTTCAATAACAAAGCCATGGTCGCGGAGAGGCTTAATCCAGTCTCCGTGGGCAAGATGGAACTCAATTTCGTGGGGAGGAGACTTCCATTGCGTTTGAAAAAGTCCCAGGTAAGGGCGTGGTAACTGTTCTGCCAGCGGCGCGTTTTCATCGTCTTCATCCGGCACACAACAGATAGCAAAAGCATGATTTGTCAAAAATACCAATTGAGACCCGGACTTCGACGCATTCTATCGCTACTTTCCGAATCTGACCGCACCTCCTATGTCAGGGGATCACTTCTTGCTTGAATCCCAGCCCTAAGAGAGTGCAAGATTACTCATTAACTTTTTAGCCTAACCAGCAGACTGCGGGGAGAGCATCATGACAATTTCCATACCGACACCAGATGAAAACAACGCCTGGCGTACCCAGTCACCCGGCTCCGCAGATTGGCCCAGATCCCCTCATCCTGAAGCGCCTAACAAGTATTTTATGGTCTCAGCAGATGGCCATGTTCAGGAACCTCGAAAGATATTCAAAGACCGACTCCCTGAAGAGCTTCATGAACGATTACCCACCGTTGTCGTCGGCAAGGACAAAAAAACTCAGTATCAAAAAACGGAGGGATTCCGTCGCGCCAAACTAAACTGGGTCAATCCCTTGCAAGGCCACGAAAAGCTCCGCTATGAGTCAGGTCGCAATCCTGATAAACGAGCAACGGAACTCGAGCTGGACGGTGTCGATGCTGAGATTCTCTTTCCCAATGTTGGGCTTGCCATGTGGGCAACACGCGATGCCGAATTCTCGCAGACGATGTGTCGCGCCTGGAACGAATGGGCCTGGGAGAGCTATGGCCCGCACAACGATCGCCTTGCACCGATGGCTTGCGTTGCACCCGCAGATATCGATGCGGCAAACGCAGAAATCCAAAGATGCGCAGCTTTGGGGTTCAAAGGCATTTGTCTGCCGTGCAAGCCTGTATTCGGCGCACCTGATGTTGACGATCTGAATTACAACCTGCGCGAATTCGAGCCGCTTTGGGATTGCATTGAGGATGTCGGGCTACCCGTTACGTTCCACGTTTCTACCGGGCGCGATCCTCGGACGGCGAGAAGCCAAGGGGGCGCGGTCATTAACTATGCAGTGCATTCCCTTGCACCCACCATGGAACCCATCGTAAACATTTGTGCTTCCGGCGTAGCGGAACGCCACCCTAAGCTCCGGTTCGGCTCCATTGAAGCTGGCATTGGATGGGTTGCCTGGATGCTGCAAGCCATGGACGAGGCTTACAACAAGCATCATATGTGGGTAAGGCCTAAGCTCGACCTCCTGCCCAGCGAATACTTCAAACGGCAGGGCTTCGCGAGCTTTCAGGAAGATGCAGCCGGTCTGGCTGTTGCGAGTGAGTTTGCATTGGTCGACAACTTCTTATGGGCAAACGATTTCCCCCACCACGAGGGATCATGGCCCTATTCAGCCCAGGCGATCGAGCGCCAGATGGGTCGATTGGATGACGGCGAAAGAGCGAAGATCCTGGGACTCAATGCGGCGAGAATTTTCGGTTTTGACATTCCAGAGCGGTACCTGGATCATCCAGACGCAGCGGCCTTGCAGGCAGAGCGTTAACACTAAGCCCACACATCCCCGCGGTTAACTGGGCCTGGAATAAGCAGCGCCGCCTGTCTGGACCCTCGTCTTCTGGTCTTTAGGTGGCGCGGCCACATTCGGCATGATCGCATTCGCCGTTTCTACGACATCAGACAGACTTTTTGAATATAGCAGCGAGCATCCACCAGGCCCTCGGCCCCCTGTAGGAGATCTCAATACAGAATAGTTTGATCAGTTAGAAAGGCGAACACACCAAACTTCTTCGGTCGGCCATTTACTCGCCCATTCAGCGTCTGCCCAGCCATATCGAGTTGTGGATTCGAAAGACGCACCCAGTTCTAAAAGACGTTCAATCTCAAAACCATTGTCGCGGAGGAGTTTAACCCATTCTCCGTGGGGAAGATGAAACTCAATTTCGTGGGGAGGAGACTTCCACTGAGTTTTGAAAAGTCCCAGATAAGGCCGTTGTAACCGTTCTGACAGGGGTGCGTTTTCATCGGTCTCATCCGGTACACAACAGATAGCAAAAGCATGATTTGTCATGAATACCAATTGAGATCCTGGCTTTAAGACCCTTGCTGCTTCCGGAATCCATTCGTAAGGATTAGCCCATAAACAGGCCCCGTATTCAGATATAGCGAAATCAAAGTAAGCGTCAGGAAAGGGTAGCTTCTCACCGAAACCTTCAACAAATTCGATGCCTAATTGATATTGTTTTTCTAGCCGTCTTGCTGTTTCAAGCTGGTTTGGCGTTGGATCTATGCCAACGACTTCGCCACCTCTTCGCGCCATCCACGAGGACACGTATCCACCGCCACAGCCTATTTCAATGCATTTCTTCCCTTTCAGATCATTCGGAAAAAGCTCAAGTTCAGATTCGGGTATCTGCCAAATGCCCCAATGCGGATCGTTCGATTTCCAGGCTTTTTCCGCAGGTTCTTTATATTCCTCAGCCCGTTTCTGCCAGTGTTGTATATTTACGATTTGGTAATCTTCTAACGTCATTTCTGTTGAACCTTAATTGACTGAGCACTGGTTTTTTCAGCAACGTTTGCTTGCCGTATGCTGCTTGATTATAGGGGTCTCGATCATTGCAGCCTGCTACCCATCTACGCTGACGTCGAGTTCCGGATAGCGACGAAAAATACCCTCCTGGTTAAACGACAGGCGCCGATTTGATAGCAAGTATGCCTCGATCTGCGGCCGTCTTCGCACCCGCTCGCACAGCGCCAGCACGCCGGGCGACGGGCCACTCGCGCGCGCGAAACCTCGCGGGAACGCGTAGGCCGCGCCTTCGAGTGCCTGAAAGAGCGACAGGTCGGCATGCGAGAGGCGCTCACCCACCAGGAACTCACCACCATTGTGGACGAGTGTGCGCTCGAAGTACGCCAGGAAGCGCGGTAGTCGCTCGTTCACAAAGTGCGGAGCACGTTGCCGAGCCGCCTCAAGCTGTTCTTCGTAGTAAAGCCACGCACTAATGGGATGGTGGGTGTCGTGGGCCTCCAAGACAAAGTCGGAGATCGTAAGTTGGAGCGCCAACGCCTGCGCTTGTTCCACCTCGTCCTGGGGGGCCAATTCGTGGCGGATGCCAAGAAAATGGCAGATCGCGGCTGTCTGAGAGAGCACGAGTTCGCCCTGCTTCAGCACCGGGGGCGCAAAGATGGGATGGCCTTCGCGCTTCCCCTCCCAGTATGCCGCCACAGCCTCAACCCCTCCCCCTTGTTCCGCTGGCAGCCGGCCGACATCGCGATAAGGCACTGCGGCCGCCTCCAAGACCAGCCGGACAAACTCACCGCGACCGGGAATGTTGGGCCAGTAATAGAGCTCATACGGGTGACTCATGGGGGCTCCTTAAGGTCAGGCGACGCCGTCGTCTCGCCATGGACGGGTTATCCAGAGATTATCACCCGAGAACCACCCGCTCCTTAAAAAGTGTCGGATTCTTTCTTGCCACGCCACTTCTTTACCCACGCAAGCACCGAGCAGGGGCAAACAAACAGGAAATATATATCTAACCCGTATCGATGGCCTATGTTCCCTGTCAGCCGCTGAACCATAACTCAACCATCGGTCGTGATAAGATCCAAGCCGTTCAGAAAATTGGATTGACGAATGAAAAAAGTGCTCATCGGTATTGGCGTAGTCCTGGCGCTCGCGATCATTCTCGGCTACGTCAACCGGCAGTCGTTGTTCATCTACCTGATGGGCAGTCAAATCGCACCCGAGCAGGACTTCGACCAGACACCCGCGCCTACCCCTCCAAACTACAGCCTAGACGAAAATTGGGCGGCTTTGCCCTCCAAGGACGACCCGTCTGACCAGATGCCGGAAGGTGTCGCGCGCACAGCCACCGATGTTGCAGTTTTCTTTGTCCATCCCACGTCCTATTTCGGAAAAACATGGAATCAGCCACTGGACCACGCGGATGCAAACTGGGTCGTCGACCAACGCGTTCTTCGACACCAGGCCAGTGTCTTCAACGGGTGCTGTGACATCTTTGCACCGCGCTACCGACAGGCGACATTCTTTTCCTTCATGGACCAGTCAGGAAACGGAACACAGGCGCTTGCACTGGCCTACGCAGACATCGTCCTGGCGTTTGAGGAATTTCTAAACCGACTTGAACAAGACCAGCCCTTCATTGTCGCCGGCCATTCACAAGGCACGCGCCACGCAACGCAACTCGTCAGAGAAAAGATCACGGGAACGGAGCTCGAAGCGCGTCTGGTCGCAGCCTATCTGGTTGGATTTTCTGTAACTTACGGACAGCTCGGCACACTACCGGCTTGCGACAGCCCAAGCCAAACCGGATGTGCTGTAGGCTGGAACGCGATGGACGGTGAAAGCGGTGGCGCGTTTGGAGGTCCTGAAAAACTGCTCTGTACCAATCCGCTTACCTGGCGAGACAGCGGTGACTATGCGGGGCATCACTTAAATACCGGCGCGATCGGATTCGCGACCTACGGCGCTGCATTGGAGGGCGAGGATGTTTCTGCCATGACGGTAGAAGCCGGTATTGCCGACGCTAAATGTATGGACGATGGTCAACTTGCCGTTCCAAACCTGCGCTCAGAGTCTTTCCCGCAACGAATGGGGGGCAGCAGCATGCACGTGTACGACTACAGCTTATTTCACAACAATGTCAGAGAGAACGTGGCCCTTCGTGCCAGAGCCTGGAAATAGAAAGAACAAAAAACCAAATTCGAAAGCAACATGAAAATCGTCAACCTCCTGCTGTTCAATCTCAATTGGTTTGCCTGCGTTATTGGCGGTGCCGCCTGGGGCTCAATGGGATTGATTGCGTTGCTGACATACTCAGCCTACGTCGGTAGCTGGCGTACAGACATTCGACTGGCGCTGAGCCTGGCCGTTTGCGGTTGGATTGTAGATTCGTTATGGATTTATTTTGGCGTATTGGATTATGGCACGGCCTATGCGCCGGTATGGATCGTGATGCTGTGGGTCGGGTTAGCATTCACCCTGAACCATTCCATGTCGCCGTTCATTTCCAAGCCTTTAATCGGCGGCCTCGCGGCTGCTGTTGCGGCACCGTTGACCTATCTGAGCGGGATGGCCTTAGGCGCCGTTAACGTACTAAGCACACCAGGTATATTGCTCATCAGCCTAACGTGGTGCGTGCTGTTTTTTGGCATTTTTCGCTACTTGCAACTGCATAAAGAAAAATCAGCCTCCTTAGAAAATGGCAAGAACCCGTATGCGTATTAAGATATAGAACAAATATTTCTGTGCATAACTATTTGATAGTTATATATTTTTTTAAAATCCGGACGTCTTCGGATCTGCTCAGATTTGCTTGTTCGCGCCTTGCTTTTCACCTAGGCTAGTGTCAGCTCGATACAGACCCACCCCTTACGAGGCGACAGATGAAAAATTCCATTTTTTTGTGGGCGGCTATTGCCGCAACGACACACTTATCAGCTATGGCTTCTGAGCCCGATGCGCCGCATGACGGTGCCGAATGGCAGATCTGGGCCTATTCAACGGCGGCTCCACCACCCTTAGGCACGAACGCGACGATCATTGGAATCGACGGATCAATACTCCGACAAGGCACAAATGGTTGGACCTGCATGGTAGGAAACCCCCGCCCCGCCCCTAAAGGGGGCTGGGAGAGTGCTCATCAGGCCATGCCCGTTTGCGGAGATGACGAGGGTATGAAATGGATGAACGACTTTACGCAAGGAAAGGCACCGATAATTAAGCGCGATACCTTCATGTGGATGCTTCATGGCGACGTCGGTGAAGACAATACCACTGCCGGTGTACTCAACAAGTCCGATGCAAAGGATGCCACACAATGGATCGAATCCGGACCGCATCTCATGTTGTTGCCAAAAGACCCCAGCTCGCTGGATGAGTTCACAGAAAACTTCAACACCGGCGAGCCTTACGCGATGTTTCGGGGAACTCCCGGTGCACACCTGATGATTCCGGTAGAGGGTTACTATCAGTACCAGGACCCACGCTAGGGAGCGGCTCCTGATCGCTTGCGAGCAAAAGACTCGGAGCCGACGGACCGGCACGTCAGCGCTGATCTACGCTCGCGGCGTATTAGCCACTGAAACGGTTTAACATACGCTTCCAGGGGTATCGGGATGGGCACCATGAAGGCTTCGTATTGTATCGCGACAGGATTCGCACTGCTGGTAGGTGGGTGCACACCGGCTTCTGAACATGTGGCGGTGGCTGATGCTGTCGATCCCATCCAGGCACTCTTAGCACGTGGGCATTCCCTTGAATTAGACACGCGCTGGGTACCGCCGCCTGGTGAAGCACTGACTCATCACACCGGCGGGTTCGCCAAGGTGTTGTGCTCGGCTTTGTTCATCACGGGCCTGGAAGAAGACGATGCGGTGTCCAACGTAGGCGGCTTTACCGCCCCCTTTGATGCCCGTGAGAAAGTCGTGGCCCGCGACGTCGATAGAGCCGCACAGCGGGTTTCGTTGACCCTCGACAACGGCGTCGTGCGCACCGCAGCACGGTATGGCAGTCAGGGCTGTATTACGCATCCTCTGGATCACGACGGCATCCATTTCGCACCGTCCGTGATCGAACCGCGAGTGCCCGATCCAGCAACGACGGCCTGGCCACTTGGTGATGTACTGGCCGACGCCGAATCCATCATCAGCCCCGAGGTTGTGCATCAAGCGACTCGGATAGCCATGCGAGAACCCGGTAAAACCCTCGGCTTCCTCGTCACACACAAGGGACAGATCGTCACTGAAGCCTATGGCACCGGTGTCGGTATGCATACGCCGTTCGAAAGCTGGTCCATGGGCAAATCCCTCACCGGCATTCTGATGGGTGTGCTGATCGAGCAGGGTGCGTATGCGCTGCATCAACACGCGCCCATCCCGGAATGGCAGGACGATGCGCGCCGAGAGATCCGCATCAGCGACATCATGCGGATGTCCAGCGGCATTCGCATCAAAGCGCCGCAAGATCCGGACTACAGCATCGAGATGGGCTATCCAGACCACCTGTATTTCTATACCGGTCCAAATGCGTTCCAATGGGCGGCAACGCGGCCCCAGCAGTGGCCACCGAATCAAGTAGGCCGCTACCGTAATTCGGATCCGGTGTTGACCAACTATCTGATTCGCATGGCGGTAGAGCAACGCGGCGAGGACTATCACGCGTTTCCCCAGCGCAACTTGTTCGACAAACTTGGGATCTCACACTTAATTATGGAAACCGACCCCTATGGTAATTTCCTTACCCAGGGATACGAGTTTGGCAGTGCCCGGGACTGGGCGCGACTCGGAGCGCTTTATCTGAACGACGGTGTCGCCCATGGCGAGCGTTTGCTGCCCGAGGGGTTTGTCGACTATGCCTTCGAAGCAGCACCCGCCTGGCAGGCTGATGGACGCCCGGTTTATGGCGGCGCGTTTTTGTGGAGGGATCTCGGATTCGACCTGGCTGTTGACTATGGCGCCTTCGCCGGGGCCGGGGGGCAGTACGTGGTCATTATTCCTGCTTATCAGCTCGTGGTCGTACGCCTGGGTAAGTACACAGGTGCAGCGGCGGGCCGCGACAACCTGATTGAAGCCATTAATCTGCTGTTAGCGGGCCTGCACCAGTAATACCTCTGCACTCACAAAAGCGTCGCCTGGGGATAAGCAAAACAATATTCTCAGCCAGACAACTTTGATCCAACCAGGACCTGCATTGTAGGGGTGAGACGGTTTTTCTGAGCGCCATAGACCACTTGGGCTTCACTGGGTCCGGTTTTGCAGACTTACACTCGACTCAGCGCTGATGGCATTTAAAATGCTGTTAACATGATCAACTTGAGCCCCCCAGGCTATTGGGATGCAAATCGGTTCAGAGGAGAAACATATGGACATACACGGCAAGATTGACGAGCAGTTCGCCCCAATTAAAGAAGTATTTGCTCAGAACTTCACGGACTACGCAGATGTAGGTGCTTCATTCGCGGTGTCTTTAGAGGGAGAGATTGTTTGCGACATTTGGGGTGGTCATCTGGATAAAGAAAGGACACGACCTTGGCAAGAAGACACGATCGTTAATGTGTTTTCAAGCACCAAAACAATGAGTTTTTTGTGTGCACTCCTCCTCGCTGATCGCGGCATGCTCGATTTCTACGAACCTGTGACCACGTATTGGCCAGAGTTCGGGCAAAACGGAAAAGAGCATGTTGAAGTACGCCACTTAATGTCCCACAGCGCCGGTTTGTCGGGCATGGATAAGGATTTCAGTGGCGTTGCCCTGTATGACTGGGATGCAGTGTGTACGGCATTGGCTGAGCAAGCGCCTTGGTGGGAGCCTGGTACGGCAAGTGGATACCACGCCCTTACTCAGGGCCATCTGATTGGTGAAGTCGTGCGACGTATCTCCGGCAAATCGATCGGTACTTTTTTTGCAGATGAAATTGCCGGTCCGCTTGGCGCCGACTTTCATATCGGCACAGAACAAACACACTGGCCCAGGATTGGAAACCTGATCCCGCCTGTTGCAAATCCTGCCGATCAGGCGACGGACGCCAACCCCAATTCAATCGCCGCGCGAACATTCAACAGTCCAAAGCCACAAGCAGAGGATTCTTGGACAGCAGGTTGGCGATTGGCGGAAATCCCCGCGGCAAACGGGCATGGCAATGCACGTTCGATTGTGCGCGCACAAACACCTCTGGCAAATGGTGGGTCAGCGTTCGGCGTAGACCTTCTATCGGCAGCGGGCGTCGCGCGTATATTTGACGAACAAAGTCATGGTGAAGACCTCGTGCTGGGTGTGCCTCTTCGATTTGGCATGGGCTATGGGCTAAACAGTCCAGACTTACCCATGGGGCCGAATGAAAACGTCGCTTGGTGGGGAGGCTGGGGCGGCTCCACCGTTGTCGTGGATGCCGATGCGCATATGTGCCTGTCTTACGTGATGAATAAAATGGGTGAGGGCACACTGGGAGACCCACGCGGATTTAATTTACAGGCCGCCGTCTATGAGTGTTTGTCAAACTAAAGATTCAGGGATCATAGCGACCGGCCACATCGAGCGCACCACGCGACTGCCTTTCATCTTTATGCAGCGCAATAACATATCGGCCCTTAGCACTTCTCTACAACGCGCTTGGTTGGTCTTCTACTAAAAAGCAGCACGCCATCGCAATGGCTATCTTTCAGTCACCAAAATTGATGGCTCTGGGAGAATTGTCTACAAACAACGACGCTCGACCCATATTAGTCGGTACCATCTCGACAAAAATCGGCGAGGTTTGCCGCGGTATCGCGAGATATGTCGGGACACGCCATCGGAAAGATTTCCGTTCCATGAATTGTGCCCATGACTTGTCGACAGCGCGCATCAACCCCTGCCCGAAGCAACAAACGATAAAAATTAATCCCTTCGTCGCGCAGGGGATCGCATTCATTGACGCTGATGACGGTTCGAACCAGGCCCGCCACATCTTCCTCAGTAGCAAACCCCGGCCACGCCAGCGGATCCTTGGCATCAAATGCCTCTATCCCATAGCCCATCGCACCTGAATTGTTGTGTAGATCCAACAGAATACCGTTGTTTTCTATGGACGAAGGGTTTTCCGGAAGCGGCCAGGAACCAGCAATATAAGGACATAGTGCATAGAGCCCTCGAATCAGTCCTAGGTCGCCGTCCTGTTTCAGTTTTAATCCTGTGGCAAGCGTTAGATTTCCACCGCCACTCTCACCCGCTACAACAATTCGTGAGGCATCTATATTTAGCTCACTTGCATGGTCAGCCACCCATTTCACCCCAGATACACAATCGTTCAGACCGGCAGGGAAAGGTTCAACTTCCGGGGCGCTTGACGCGGTCACGCAGTTTCGAAAATCCACCATTGCAACTGCCACATCCTGTGCCGCGATGATCTTTCCCCAGGCTCGGTAGTTGCCGTCAAAGCAAGACATGCTGGCCATGCCACCGCCGTGAATGTAATACACACACGGTAGCATTTGATCATTATCCGGACGGATGTACTGAATCTTGATCGTGTTGCCATCGGGAGCAGATATGAATTCGTGAGTCGTCATTGAAAGACCGGCAGATGGTGCAACGGCTTCGTTATCACACATGTCCAAAAAAGCATTTAGTCCCGCACGTGCGGCTTGCGCTTCCTCTGAATTTGCTGCAGCGAGGATTTGTTCGCGACTCTCCGCGTTTCCGCCTGGTGGAAGCTCCATCTCACCAAATATCGCCTTAATGCGCGGGTCGATGCGCGGATCTTCGGTAATGATTGAATTCGGCATGGTGCTTATCCCAAGTTAGAAAGTATTCGAACATGGTAGCAAGGCGGTGAGAACGCGCATAGCGTTCGGTGCGATATCGAGATCCGAGATTGTTTGGTTTGAAGTAGAAAAAGAGTCGTGTCTAAGCCGACGAGCTGACGGTGCAGATCCTGAAGCGTCATGCCTAAACTGTTTTTTTTGATGGTATATTCTTGTGCGGTGCACAACCCATCGCAGCTAGATCGACGAAAATGCGTCCTCATGAAGTGGCTGTCATCCTGGAGGAATATCTATGAGTGATCTCATCACGACGCTTGATGAATTTGAGTCCGAATACAAGAAAGGGGTCGGTGAGACGCTTCCGTTTGTCGCCAGCAAAGAAGCCAATCTGGACAACATACGCCGCTACGGTGACGGGGCTGGCGACTACAATCCCCTGTATCGGGACCCGGACTATGCCGCAAACAGCCGATTTGGGATGCTCACCGCCCCGCCGACTTTCCTTTATGCCGTTAGCCTTGGGGTAATCGCAGGAGAAACGGGCTCGATCGACCGATCCCGGGTCTCGACGGCCTATCTGCCCGTGAACTATGCGGGCGCTGATATCGAGTTTTATCGGCCAATCTGGATCGGCGACACCCTTTTCTGCGAAGAAACCGTGGGCGAAACGGTCCGCAAAACGAGTCAGCGCATGGGGTCCATCAACTTCAACACTGCTTATGTCACTTACCGCAACCAGCGCAATGAGGTCGTCGCTACCATCAAGACCACCATGGCTCGATTTGAAAACCAGGGCAAGACGCTGGAGTATGATCGTTCTGTCAAAGACAAAGCGGCCGCACCCGTCACGCCTGCTGATCCGTTGGTTTGGGAGAGGCAACGGCGAGGAGCTGAAACCCGCTTGTGGGACGATGTCGAGGAAGGCTCGTCCATCCCCACACTGGAGAAAGGCACGTACTCGGTTACCGAACTCTTTCTATTCACCCACGGCGTTCTTGGTACCGGGCGCATGAAACGGGCCTACCTCGACGCCGAGGCTTCTGCGGATCTCGGCGGCGGAGGACGCTTTGACACGGAACATGCACAAAATCGCCGCAACATGCCCGGCCAGTTCGACTTCGGTCCGCAACGAGTCTGCTGGCTGGCACAGATCGCCACCGACTGGATGGGCGACGACGGCACGCTTAAGAAGCTGAGTGCAACCGTGCGCCACCCCAACGTGGTTGGTGATACGAACACAGTGCACGGCACCGTAGGAAAGAAATTCATCGACGGAGACGAGAAACTGGTCGAAGTGCTCGTAGAAGTACGCAATCAGTCGGGACTTGCAACCGCGCTCGGCATCGCAACCATCGCCCTTCCCTAGACACCATGACCGTCTTGGAACCGACAATCGGCGCCATTCGCGGGCAGTGGCACGAAGGGTGGCACGGGTTTCAACCGGTTCGATGATGCGACGATGCCCTACCAGGACGCATTTTGAATCAGCCTGTTTAAGCGATTCACGCATCACCAGCATTAACCCTGCCTTCGACGGAGTGCACCTTATCTCCAGGGCAGAATAAGGATAAAAAACTATGCCTCATTGGATACGCGTATATGTTGTTCCCGCAGCTGTATTTCAGGCAGTCCTGATCGGCGGAGGGTACGGGACCGGGAGGGAAGCCGCTGAGTTCGTCACTCAGGCCGGGCCTGTTGGTGGCATCGTCGCTGTCGGCTTCTTTTTTCTCGCCCTCACTTTGGTCTTGATGGCGAGTTTTGAGTTCGCAAGAACCTTTCAAACCTACGACTATCGACACTTTTTTCAGCAGTTGCTGGGTTCCGCATGGTGGTTGTACGAGGTCCTGGCCGTCCTTCTGTTTGTGCTTGTCCTGGCGGTTGTAATCTCAGCATCGTCAACTATGGCACTTGACTGGTTTGGTATCCCCGTTCTCTACACGAGCATTGGGATCATTATCGTCACTGCGGTCGTGCTCTCCATCGGACAGGCGGCCGTAGAAGGGCTACTCACCGTATGGGCAGGACTGTTCAGTGTTTTTTTGATCGTCATCGTGATAATTACCTTGAATCACCAGGGAAGCGGACCAGGCGACAGTGACTGGTCAATGTGGTCGAGCGCAAAGGGATTCCAATATGCTTCGTACAACATGGCCGCAATACCGGTGCTTCTCTACACACTTAAATCTCTCGAATCGCGTAAAGAGGCTCTGCTGGCCGCGCTGATCACCGGTATAGCAGGTGCACTCCCGGCATTGCTCATGCACATCGTGCTGTCCGAACATCTCCCGGATATCCTGAGCGAAGCCTTGCCAATGATGCGGTTGATCGAGAGTCTGAACCAACCCTGGATTGCTTATGTCTACGCTTTCCTCCTCATCGGCACCATCGTGCAAACGGCTATTGGTGCGCTCGAAGGTGTAGTTCAGCGCATCGATGGCTTGCGTACTGATCGGGGTAGGGCCTTGCTTTCGAGCCTCGCTCGGGCAATCCTGGGGGCGTTGGTGCTAATGGTTGCGAGTTACGCATCGACCATCGGCGTGGTCACCCTCATCGGTTCAGGGTACGGTACGCTGGCCTGGGGCTTCATGGTGGTGTACGCCATTCCTGCGGTCACCATCGGTGTATGGAAGATCCGGCAGACTTCAGTGCAGCCATGACCGCCGGTAGCTTTAATGACAAAGAAGTCTACGTCCGTTTATATTTGTATGATTTTTCGATGGGGAAGAGGCCATTCGCCGAATAATTATTAACCCTGATCTCTTCCAGTTTAATCCTTCACAATGGAGTAGAAATATTTATAACTGTGCTTGCAGAGAACAAAAATGAAACAATTTCTTCCCTTGTTTATCGCTTCCATCTGTCTTCATCCGCAAATGGCTTACGCTGCAATTTGTGAAAAATCACCAGATACAACGACCCTCCGTTCCTCTTGGGTTGATGAGGACCTTGAATTTTTGAATGGTCGGAAAGATGTGACCTATTATTTCGAAACTGCAATTCGTCTCTATCCATTGCATAGCGTATTCAACTTAGAATTATTTGAAACGGTAAGAACGGACCCTTTTTATGCTGAAGAAATTGAGGTAGGAAAATCAATTATTAACAGACTGAATGGGCTTATAGATCTTGAGCTTCATGAGGTCTCGAGCCGACGTTTAGCAGACCTCGTATTTCTTGGTGTCTGTATTGCGGACACTGGTACAGAAGGCATCCTCACCACGAACTTCTTTGACGATCAGTATTATGTTGTGCTTAATGGATGTAATGGCGTTTTAGAGACCGAGGGCGCTCCCGAGTTGTTATTTCTGCACGAGCTGGGCCATGCACTGGGCCTGGAACATCCTTTTGATGACAGTGACGGCGATTGCCTTTTCTCTAACAAGCCCTGGTCGAAATCAGCTCCGGACGCCTCTATTTCAGTCATGGCTTACAAAGCTCCGAAAACACCTGTTGAGTTTTTTACTGACCTTGATTTAGCCACGTTGCAATCGATCCACGGGAAGCACGAAACAGCCAAATCATATGGTTTGATGTTCGAATGACGATCAACGGCACTGAATTTCGCAGGCACTGAATTTCGCATAGGGTGCTTCCGTGGAGACCGGGAGGTTTCGATGGGCCTTTGTGAAAGCGCTGACTCAAACCCGGTGTCGAGCCAGCCATATACCCATTAAAGCTGGCTTTAATGGCACCCCACCAATCTCGACAAATTAATATAAATATCTTTTAATTATTTAATATTTAACGTTTTATTCTCATTTCAAAACGCCTTTTGCACGATCAGATTATGCTCGGCTATCAAAAAATGGCGTCCCGTCAGAGTGCCTTATTAAGTGGGTTGTCAAAAATAAAATCGGAATAATGACAGCGATTACACGTGGGAAAGCGCGTTCGCCGTTGGGATGATAGGCCAGGGATTGGATGGCCCCTACGTGTATAACCCAGCACACCGACGCCCTGTAGCCCATCGACAGCAGGCATTACCACAATCTTGCGAACCATAAACTCAAGCGCCGGCCAGATATTTCTCCATAGGCGATTTGGTGTGCACCAGGTATAACAAAGGCATGGTCAGTACGCTTTACAAATGATTTACATAAGTCCTCTGTGAATGTGTTCAAGAATTGTTATAACAGGTTAGTGAGAGTGGATCTCTCTGTGTAACCGTTGTTTAAGGCATCAAATAGTCTAAGACAACCTAAAATTCTGCCTTTCTAGACAAGATTTCTTCAGGGCTTTGCAGCATACCAAAGGGTACCTGGGGGGTAGTTGTGTCTGGGTTTATCTTTACGCGACGTTTCTGGTTCACGGTCATCACAAATATATCTCGACGCTTTAAAAAGATGTGTCAGACAAGTCCTGCCCGGCAACCGGTGCGACCAGGTGTGCGATCTCAGGCATCGAGCCGGGTGGCGATGGCCTCTGTACTGGCCGCCGGTGCTGCACAGACCCATGCAACAGATTTAGTTGAAAGTGGCACGACCACGGAC
>JAYZCO010000043.1:0-11738 GCA_036338285.1 Pseudomonadota bacterium | reverse complement strand
GCGAGAACGACGCCGATGGCACCCAGAAGGTAAAAGCAATTACGCCAGCCAATCGCAGGGCCAAGATAGCCGACAACCAGTAAGCTGAGGCCGGTGCCAACCGGTACGCCCATGTAGTAAAAGCCAGATGCAAAGCCTAACCGGGACGAAGGAAAGCGGTCTGATAACAGTGACATCGAGGTGGGCGTCATGATGGATTCACCTACCCCTATGAACATGCGCGGGATAGCAAGGCTGACAAAGCCGCGTGCAGCGCCCGATACCGCCGTAAGGGCGGACCAGAGTGCAAGTCCGATCGCAATTAGACGCGTACGATTTACCTGATCGGCCAGTGCGCCCATGAAAAGCCCCATGGTCGAATAGAAAAAGAGGAAAACCAGACCGGTTAAGAGACCGAATTCGGTGTTGGTTAGGTTCAGGTCCGGAACGATAAAGTTGGCAAAGCTGCCAAGCAGGCCTCGGTCGATGAAGTTCATGACGTTGAGCAGCGTCAAGAAAACTAAAAAGCTCATACTGCCGGGCAGCATGTATTCCGTATCGTCACTACTCGAACTGTCTTCGCTCACGGTTGTTCCCCTGGTCCAGATGAAATTGGGTCGGTACGAAACCGGCCCAAGTCCAAGGCAGTGTACAGGCACAGGCTTCCTAGACAAAACGCCGGAGGTTCAAGAAACTGAGGTCAATGGCGCACCCACGGTCACGACGCTTCTGCTTCAGTGCAAGGCGTACATGGCGAGGGTAAATATTATCTGCTGTCAGCACCTGCCTTTCCTGGAGTACCATCGGGGTTTAAGTGTCTGGAGATCAATATGTCTGATGAATTAAAGAGTTTTAACGAGCAGATCATCGATGAATTTCGTGGTAATGCGGGTGTGGTCGGTGGGCCTTTCGAGGGAGCGGCGCTCATGCTCTTAGGCACCACGGGTGCGAAGTCGGGGAAAGCGAGAACGAACCCACTGGCCTACACGATGGATGGTGAAGACCTGGTCATTATCGCTTCGTTTGCCGGCGCTGATCAACATCCACCCTGGTTTTACAACCTTAAGGCCAACTCCGAGGTGACAGTCGAGGTGGGCACGGATTCGTATATTGCCGAGGCTCAGATCCTGAATGAGCCGGACCGCACTCGCTTATACACCCAGATGGAAGGCCAGATGTCGACGTTTACTGACTATCGGGAAAAAACCGAGCGCATCATTCCGGTCATTCGACTGAAAAGAAACTAGGTGCGCACATGCAGATAGGTCTCATCGGTATTGGGCGTATGGGGGGTGGGATTACGCGACGCCTGTGTGCTGGTGGTCACGAAGTCATCGCCTTTGACCGGGATATTGATCAGCGTGGCAGGGTCGAACCGCACGGTGCCGTTTGGGCTGATTCCCTTGAGGCACTTGTTGGGTTGCTTAAGGAGGCGCGTCGTGTGGTCTGGCTGATGCTGCCTGCGGGAAAAACAACCCGTTCTGTCATGTTGGAGGTCGCTCATCTTTTAAAGGCAAATGACATCGTCGTTGACGGTGGGAATTCAAACTACAAAGACTCGATCGAGGCTGATTTGCACCTCGCTGAGATGGAACTTGCCTTTGTCGATGCCGGTACCAGTGGCGGTGTGCGTGGTGAGAGTGCAGGTTATTCGCTCATGGTCGGAGGAAATAAGGCGGACGTGGTTTACCTTGAACCAGTATTCGCCTCGTTGATTGCCAACGAGGGCGAGCTTGAAGCGTTCG
Source organism: Pseudomonadota bacterium (assembly GCA_036338285.1). Lineage (GTDB taxonomy): Bacteria > Pseudomonadota > Gammaproteobacteria > Pseudomonadales > Azotimanducaceae > UBA4421. The sequence goes on along the minus strand of JAYZCO010000043.1, from coordinate 10,014 downwards.
TTCACACGGGTCCTGCAGGTTCTGGGCACTATACCAAAATGATCCAGAACGGCATCGAGTACGGCATGATGCAAAGCCTGGCCGAGGGCTTTGATCTTCTTAAGAGAGCCAACAAGGCCCACCCGGACTTTAATTTAGACTTAGCTGCCATTGCAGGTGCGTGGCGTAAGGGCAGTGTGGTGCAGTCATGGCTTCTGGACCTTCTGCATGAAGCATTGTTGAAAGATGGAAGCCTGTCCGCTTATACAGGCTCGGTACCTGACAGCGGTACGGGTCGGTGGACTGTGGAAACAGCGCTTGATACGGCAACACCAGCACAAGTTCTGACGACGGCCTTGATGCAGCGTTTTGCCACGCGTCAGGATGATCCGTTCGCCGCTCAAGTGCTTTCCGCCCTTCGATCGGGCTTCGGTGGGCATACTGAAGAGCAGAGTTATCGCCCGTAAAAGTGAGCCTCGCGCGATCATCGTCATGGGCGTGATGGCTTGTGGAAAAACCACGGTTGGGACAAAGCTGGCAGAAGCGCTGGGTTGTGTGTTTGTCGAAGGTGACGACTTCCATCCACCCGCAAACGTGGCAAAAATGACCTCGGGCATCCCTTTAATTGATGAAGATCGGTGGCCATGGCTGAAAGCGATTGCTGCTGAGATCAACTCGAGGAATGGCGCAGTGGTTGCCAGTTGTTCGGCACTGAAATATGTATACAGAGCACAGCTTCGTGAGTCGATTCACAAGTCCGTGACCTTCGTCTGGCTGAATATCTCACGGTCCGTTCTGGAACAGAGGCTTAGCGCTCGAAAAGGGCACTTTATGCCTACCGAATTGCTCGACAGTCAGTTACAGGCGTTAGAACCACCCGGCGCGACGGAACAAGCCATCGTCATCGATGATCCGGATACCACGCAAGTGGTGGGTACGCTTTTGAGTCGCATAAAAGGGTGATTTGTCCTAACACCCCGGGCATTTTATAGTTGTTGGGCTGAGAGGAGAGTGCATTGCAGTTACAAGAAGAGATACCTGAACAACTACGGCCGCAGGCCGAAGCAGCGTTAGTCTGGTTTAACCAGACCCATGATCATGCTTTCGAGCTCACGGGCCTGGTTGATTACGAACAGGCACTTAACGCTGAGCCTAGTGACGCCTATGAACTGGGGCTGGTGCTGTGTGACGGCGAGGTCTGCACGCGCGAGCAGGTACGAATCAAACACCACGAGTCCGGCTATGAGTTCAGCTCAGTCGCCGCTGGACAAAGCGACATCCCACCGATGCTGGATCCTCCGCAACACCTACGTCGCGCTTGGCTCGACCAAGCGCTCAAAAAGCATGAATTTGTCTTACTGCTTTTTTATCGTGGTCTGTGGTGACCCCCTTGCCGCTTCGAGTTGCGAAGTTACGAACAATCCGGTGTGCTTGATGAGATCCGAGCTGCAGGTGGTGAGGTGTATGGGATTACAAGTGAGCCGCATTCACTTGCCTGCGAAGCTGAAGATGCTTGGGACATCAGCTTTCCGATCATTGGCGATCCTCACCACGAGATTCGTGAAAATCTCAAGGCCCGCGGATGGCTTGATATTTTTTTCAATGAAGATTATGGGCATTTACGGGAACGCAGCTGGGCGAACCACCCGAAGGGATACTACCAACCGGCAGTGATCGCAATCGATAAGGCGGATCGTGTGCTATACCGATGGCGGTGCGTACCTAAGTACCGCAATATGAGTGGGGCAGGCGGGCGACCTGAGCCTCGCTACACCTGGCAACAGATGCTGGCAGCGATGGCCTCTGCGGATGATGTTGAAGTGGATAAAGAGCCTGTGATGGGCGCCGAAGACCTGAGCTGGTTCCGCTTTTTACTTATCTTGACGGCGCACGGCTGGTTTTTGCGGCCGAGAGCATTTCCTCTGCTGCGTGATGGTGACAAGGCTTCTGTTAGTCCGACGAAGGCAGTTCGGCGTGCCTACCTATTTGCGGGTGCCTGGCTCCTGGCTCTAATTTTGCTGCCACTTCAGTGGGTGGGGATCGCTGCTTTGGCTTGGATCTTGGCCCTAGCGCCGGGATTAATCGAGATCCACCGTCAGTTTCAAAACGAACCGGATGTCTACTGATGAGAAACATTGAGCTTTCTGAGGCGTTGTTTGATGCGTTCAGCAGTGGTGATGAAGGGGCTGCACGCGCACTTGTCGACCAGGAACTGACCGCTGTACAAAATTACGGCCCGCCGATGAAACTGGATGAGCTGCTGGCGTTTTCAGCGGCAGTGAATCAAGTGGTTAAGGGCTTTCGTTACGAAGACGCAATTCGTACAGAAACGGAAACCGGGTTTATCGAAGAACACCGAGTTTGCGGTGAGCTGCCGGATGGCAATCAACTCAATCTGGCCGCTTGTGTGGTCGGCACTGTTGAAGATGGCAAGATCATCGCGTTGCGTGAATATGTGGACACAGGTGCTGCGGTAGGTCTTATGAAGGCGCTCCAATAGTTCAGTGAGTCGGTCCTTTAACCGCTTGTTCGCCAGCGTTTGCCACGGACACAACATAGCTTCTGATTGCCTGGGCTTGTTCTTCGTTGATGAGGTCATCGAAGGAAGCCATGCCGAGTGCTTCGAACATACCGCCCAGCACAATGTTGTTCCAATTGTCGTGGATGGTGGGTGTCGCATAGCGCAAATCGCGAATGATGCCGTTTGATGTCGTTTGTTGGCCGTGGCAACGCGCACAGTACTTGTGGTAGAGGAATTTTCCATCGGCGACTTGTTCAGGCGTACCGAAATTAACGGGTGGCGTGACATCAGGAATGGCCTTATCGGCCACCTTGGGAATGGGATTATCAACCCCTAATTTGAAGGTAAATACCCGGCCCGTGTTCTGTTTATGTCGAAGTATTTCTGCCTGTCGCACGCCGGCACCACCGGCCCCAGCGACCACGGTCACATACTGCTGATCATCGAGTTCGAAGGTGATCGGTGGTGCCATGATGCCGATCTGAAGGTGCACTTCGAACAGAATTTTGCCGGTTTCGCCGTCATAGGCTTTGAAATACCCATCGCCCGTTCCTTGAAAAACCAAGTTACTTGCTGTTGCAACGACACCACCATTGGGCCATGTCACGTGGTTGATTTCCCATACAGGTGATTGGTTTACGGGGTCCCAGGCTAGGAGATATGCCTTGGGTTCGGGTCGCCTGCCCATCGCATCGAGATGCTCATCAGGCGGGAGCCAGTTGCCATTGTTGTTATTGCCGGTACGAGGGGTGTAGTTCCGCTCTACCGTGAAGATGCCAGCCATATCAAGCTTGGGTATATACACATGTTGCAGATTTGGGTTAAAGGCCATGGGATGCCAGTTGTGTCCCCCAAGCGCCGACGGGAAGACAGCGCGTCCTGCCGAAGAATCATAGACGCCTTGCTCGATTTCAACCGGGCGCCCGGAGACGCGGTCGATGTGTGATGCCCAGGTCGTCAATGCATAGTTTTCTGCTGATATGAGTTCACCTGTTGCGCGATCAATGACGTAGAAGAAGCCATTTTTGGGCGCCTGCATAAGTACCTGACGTATGCGACCGTTGATTTGCAGGTCTGCCAGCATAATGTGTTGGGTGGCGGTGTAATCCCAGTTGTCTCCGGGTGTCGTCTGGTAATACCAGACCAGGTCGCCGTTGTCGGGATTGAGCGCCAGGATCGAAGACAGATACAAGTTGTCGCCACCTCCAGGACTTCTGAGTGCCCGGGACCAGGGTGCGCCGTTGCCGGTGCCCACGTAGAGGAGATTAAGCTCAGGATCGTAAGCCAAAGCATCCCAGACGGTACCGCCACCGCCTACCTTCCACCATTCACCGTTCCAGGTGGGCAGGGCCGCCTCTAATGCGGGATGTTCGACCGGGTCTTTGGGGTTGCCGGGGACTGTCCAGAAACGCCAGGCAAGCTCACCTGTCTCAGCGTCATAGGCGGATACATAGCCGCGAGCGCCGAGCTCCGCGCCCCCGTTACCGATAATGACCTTACCTTTGATGATTCGCGGTGCACCTGTGATGGTGTAGTGCACGTTGTTAACGGTGGTGTCGATATCCCAATGTGTCTCGCCATTGCTTGCATTTAAGCGAACCAGACGTCCATCTACGGTGCCGACGTAGATACTGTCTCCCCACAACGCAGCGCCTCGATTGACCACATCGCAACAGGCCATGCGCCCGTGTTCGCGTGGTACACCGGGATCGGTTACCCACAAGACATCTCCTGTCCTCGCATCAAGGGCGTGCACAATGCTCCAGGTGCTGGTGAAGTACATCACACCGTCTTTGATCAGGGGGGTTGTTTCGTGTCCCCGGTATTGCCCCGTGTCGTAAGACCAGGCGAGGCCCAATTTGCTGACATTTTCACGCGTGATCTGTTTGAGCGGTGAAAAACGTTGTTCATCGTAGGTTCTTCCGTAGGTCAGCCAGCTCTGTTGGTTTGCCTCAACTATGCGTGCCTGGTCGACGAAAGAGGCCATCGTTGCCTCTTCGTTCATCGCTGTCGCTTGGGGCGATTGCTCTGCGTTGCATGCGCTGAGCAGGATGGGTAAGAGGGCCAAACAGGGTAGATGCTTCATATCTGCAAGGCTCACCAAATGGCTCGGACATTGCAAGTCTCCTTGGTTAATATAGATCGCGGGAGTTTTGGAGGATGCTGTGCGCTTTGTTGTTTGTATCGCGCTGGTTTGCGCGGCCGTTATCCTATCCTCGTGGTCAGCCGGCGCCCGTTCTGTCGAATTGCAAACTGCGGATAATCCTCTGCCTTTCAGCGTTGCAACAATCAAGAGAGGCCGACAGTTTTATACGATTCACTGTGTAACCTGTCATGGGATTGATGGTCGTGGAGACACCGAGATGCGTGAGTTTCTCAAAACTTCACCCGCAGACCTGACAGATGAGAAATGGATATACGGCGGGCATGATCGGGCGCTGTTCGATGTCATTAAAAGCGGGCGCGATGAGCGCGACATGCCCGGATTTAAGAACAAGTTGAAAGACGAAGACATTTGGCAGGTGGTGACCTACCTGCGCTACCTGGGAGGTATTAGACCATGACGGACAGGACACACGATCAGTTAGGTGGCGATCTTGATCGGAGAGCCTTTCTCAAACGAGCTGCAATGGGGGCGGGGCTTGCCGGTAGCGCAGCGACCGGCGGCTTGGCAAGCCAAGCCAGCGCCACGCCGACCGCCGCCGAACCGCCCATTCAACGGACACAAGCACATAAGATCTTCCAGGATGCACCGATCACGGAATTCGAGTTTCCCGCACAGGGTGCGGACCTTTTTGCTAAGGCATGTAAGGACGAAGGCCTGGCTGCCCTGTTTTGTTGTCCGGGTAACTATTCAATTGTCACGGCGATGGCCAACGCGGGTATACCGACTTATGGCGGTCGTACGGAAGGGCCTATGTGTTCAGCAGCCGATGGGTTTATTCGTGTCACCGGAGAAGTGGCCGCTGCATCGGGAACCGAAGGCCCCGGTTTTACCAACATGATCTGCGCGATTGCGGCTGCTAACTCAGCGCGTAGCCCCTTGTTGGTACTCGCCAGCAATATGTCTTTAAGGGGCGATGATACCGAGCGAGGGATCCAACGTGGATATCAGCAGCCTACCACTGAGGGCATCAAGAAGTATGGCAAACGCATTGTCGATAAGTCCCGGGTTTATGAGTATGCGGGCTATGCTTTCAGGGCGCTGAAAACCGGCGTACCCGGGCCGGTTCATCTCGACTTTGTTGAAGAGTCTGCAGGACGTGCATCCACGGCAGAGAGCGAGTTGGATCTCGTCAATTATTGGGATAAAACAAAATATCGTACGGATTCGACACCTTATCCCGATCCGGTCGACGTTGATAAGTTGATCGACCTGATTAAGAAATCCAAGCGACCTTTGATTGTGGCAAACATGGGCGTGTTCTATTCGAAGGCCTGGGAGGTGCTTAGAAAAGTGGCAGAGCGGGGTCATATTCCGGTCTGTGAGGCAGGGCCTATGCGTGGTCATTTTGGTGACGATCACCCGCTTTCGGCAAGTACTGCACCCAATGCCATCGGCAGTGTCGATCTTGCAATTCTCATTGGTCAATATGCCATGCCTGCGGTTGGTGAATATGGCTTCGACATCGATTGTAAATATGTGCGTATTGACCCTGAGGCAGGTGATATAGGTCGCAACCTGCCGATTGATCTGGGCATTGTTGCCAATGAAAGACGCGCGCTGGAGGTGCTACATGACAAGATGCCCCGCTTGCGTTTCGACAGCTGGGTGGCCGAAGTCGCTGCCGCACGGGTCGCGTTTGAAAAAGAAAACGATGCGCACTACAAAAAAGGCCTCAGTTATAAAGACGTGATCCATCCTGCCGTGATCGCCACTGAGCTTAACAACTTCCTCTACCACGGAAATATCCCCAAGGATCAGGTGACTGTCGTTTCCGGTGGCTTCGGTATCGGCCGCTATACTCGACGACGCCTGCGGGCGCATCGTCCGGGTCAGATATGTAATGGCGCGTTTCAGTATGGGTCCATTGGACCGGATGTGGGTTATACATTTGGTGCGGGTGTGGCGTGCGATCTCGGTATTGGTCCGCAAAAGGAATATCAAGGTACGCCTGTTGTCGCCGTGACTGGCGATGCTGGGTTTGGTTATTCCGGGTTTGAGATAGAAACGCTGGCTAAGTATCGCATCCCGGCCATTGTTGTCGTCTACAACAACAATGCCTGGGGTACCTGGAGTGGCTATGCAAATCATCCCCGCGTCGCCCATGTCCACCAGTTTCAGGAAAACATCCAATACCACAAGATCTCTGAGGCGCTGGGTGGTCATGGAGAGTATGTGCAGACGGCAGATGAGCTCAAACCAGCCCTTGAACGTGCCTGGAAGATTGCAGTCAACAATCGGTTGCCGACTGTCATTAACTGTCAGGCCAGGAAGGAGTTCTGGTTGGGTGGTCGTGAGTGGGGGCCGGGAATGCTCGGCAAGATCGAACCTGGTTGTATGTCTTATAACCATTAGAGGGAGTGTTTATGCGCATCGCTTTTATGGTTGTGCTGTTGAGCTTAATGCTGGCTTGTCAACCAGCGGACACGGATTCTGTTGTTGCGGGCAATTCCAAGCCAGATCGTTACAGTACCTGGGCGAGTTATGCAGGTTCAACTGATTCGGCTCAGTTTTCGTCTTTGCATCAAATCACCCAGGAAAACGTAGCGACGTTGGAAGTTGCCTGGGCTTATGGTAATGGAGATATGCCGCACCGGTGCACCCCTCTGGTTGTGGGTGAGGTCATGTACATCGTCGCACGTGGTGGTGTCACGGCGATCGAGGCGGCGACGGGCAAGGAGATCTGGCATGCCCCTGACACAGCATCTCAGTACCTTCGTGGGCTTGTTTACTGGGCGGATGAGGAGGGTGGCGACGAACGCCTGCTGACGGTTAAGGATCAGTATCTGATGGCACTGTCGCCGAAGGATGGCAGTATCGTTGCCTCTTTTGGTGACTCGGGACGTATAGATCTGCGCGAAAATCTCAATCGTGACCCTGCAACGATTGATCGGATCTCGACGATGACCCCTGGCCGCGTCTTTGAAGACCTGCTCATCATCGGTTCGGCGGTCGGCGATGAGACCTATGGCGGCGCCCCCGGTGACATTCGTGCCTACAACCTGCGCACAGGCGATCTGGTGTGGACGTTTCACACGATCCCTCATCCAGGGGAATACGGATATGACACCTGGCCTGAGGACGCATACCTCACGATCGGTGCAGCAAATGCATGGAGCAATATGGCGATCGACGAGGCTCGGGGAATCGTGTTTATTCCGACCGGTGCGCCTTCTTATCATTTCTATGGAGGTAACCGGCATGGTGATAACCTCTTTTCTAATACATTGCTCGCTCTGGACGCACGTACGGGTAGGCGACTGTGGCACTTCCAGGCCATTCACCACGATATCTGGGATTACGATCTGGCCATGGGACCGAAGCTTCTGACCGTCAATCGGGAAGGGCGGGATATTGATGCGGTTGCGCTGGCCGGTAAGCACGGTTTTCTGTTCGTATTTGATCGAGAAAGCGGTGCGCCGTTATTCCCTATTGAAGAACGACGAGTTCCGGCATCCGATGTGCCGGGGGAACATGCTTCGCCCACACAACCCTGGCCATTGCAGCTGCAACCGTTTGCCAGGATGACCCTGACTGCACAGGACCTCAGCCCTTATGCCGATCAGGAAGAGCGTGAGTCGTGGGCTGCGCGTATTGAAGCCGCGCGCAGCGAAGGTCTTTTCACGCCACCTTCGTTACGGGGCACCATCAGCGCGCCTGGCTCGCGCGGGGGCGCTCAATTCGGCAACGGTGCGGTGATCCCTGATCGGGGTCTGTTTTTTCATGCAGTGATCGAATCCCCCACCATTCCAAAACTTGAAGAGCGAGGTACCTATCGAGCCGAGCAGTTCGCTACAGCCGAGCCAGGCGAAATTTATGCAACGACTTGTGCGGTCTGTCATGGAATTGACGGTTCTGGTCAGCCGCCACTCTTCCCGGCACTTAAGGGCATCAAGGCGCGCATGAATGCAGAGGATTTTGTTTCTGTGGTTAAAACAGGTCGAGGCCGCATGGCTGCCTATCCGGACATACCCGCTGAACAGGTGGCCCTGCTCTTAAACTATGTCGATCAGCTTTCCATCACGAAGGTCGCGATTACGGATGTAGTTGCTCGGGGATCTGATAGTCAAGAGCCGTACCGTAGCGGCTACCACCATTTTTTCAGCGATAACGGTCTTGTTGGCCCGCCCCCTTGGTCCAAGCTGATGGGCTGGGATCTGAATACCGGAAAGGTGCTCTGGGAGAGGCCTTATGGAGATGTAATCCAGCTGGCGCAAAAGGGCATCACGGGTACAGGGTCGCTCTACCCGACAAACAGCCTCACCGCGACAGGGACAGGGCTGCTTTTCTCCGTCACAAATGACCGTAAGATCCGCGCATGGCGTCAAAATGATGGGGCGATTCTGTGGTCACATGACATACCTGCGGATCCGGGAGGTATCCCGGCAATCTATGCAGTGAATGGACGTCAGTATGTGGTCGCCGCAGCCACACGCGGTGACAAAACCGCGTACGGCCTTGATGGTGAGTATGCTTATGTGGCATTCGCCTTGCCTGAGCATTAAGCCTTGCCAAGTACAGATGTCGACTATATACGCGAGCGTATCGGTGGCTATACGGACAGGGGTACGTTTGCAGGTTGCAGGGAGCAGAATCTGCGTGGTGGCACAGTGGCCTTTACGTTTCGCTGGCTGTTGGGTGCCGACTTTGAACTACGCGTCGATCCCAAAAAAGGTGAACTGGTTTGTGTAGATCTACTGCCACAAGTGCCGCAGCGTAGCCACCTGGATCGTGAAATCAGGCGGTACATTGCGAGCCGGACCGATGCCGAGTTACCAGCACATCGTCGCATGGACCCGGACAAGGTCGGCTTGAAATTTCGCAATCGCGCAGGTAATGGGACATTGAGTATGTCTTTACGGGTCGAGGACAGTGCTTATGCACTTAAAGCGTTGTTCATACTCCTCAATGATCTTTTTGCGTGGCTCCAGCTTTACCATATCGACTACCTGCAGCAAAATTTTGGGCTACCTGAGGAATAAAAGCTCAAAGTCCAGTGAGCACGGTCGGATCTAGAGGAGGTTCAGTTGAGCTGAAGGACACCCGTGGCGGATGAAGTGCTCAATTATTTTCGCATTTGCAATCCGCACTTGTCGGCGTAGCCTGTAAGGCGAAATGAAAGACAGCTCGATGAACAAGCAGGTTTTGAAGGGGAGATGATGGATTTCGAAGAGATTCTGTACGACAAGAAAGACAAGGTTGCGACGATTACTTTCAATCGGCCGGATAATCTCAATGCGCTCACTCAAAGCATGCGTGTTGAAATTCTGGATGCGACGAAGGACGCCAGTGCCGACGATGATATGCGTGTACTGGTATTTCAAGGCGCCGGGCGAGGATTTTGTGCCGG
>JAYZCO010000042.1:0-50400 GCA_036338285.1 Pseudomonadota bacterium | reverse complement strand
ATCTGCTCATAGTTCCCTCCCAAAGAACAATAAATTAAGTGATCAGACTATGTCGGGCTTGTGGGCCAGCAACAAGGACTTTCACGGCAATCTGCTGGCGTGGAATAACAGATCCTCGATGAGTATATCAGCTTCAGCATATAGCGATTCATAGGTGACAGAGCCTTGGAAACTGCTCGCCTTACCCACCGGCGCCGTCACAGCCTGAATAAAAGACGCCATGGCCTGGCTGTCCATTTCTTCGTAGGGGGAATACACCACCGGCAGCGTCCCGGCGCCTTCCAAGGCATCTAATTTTTCCGCCGGAAAATCCCCCGCAAATAACCGCATGGAGACGGGTTCGACTTGCACGTGCTCGACGATGCAGTTGTCCGGCAGAACAGAAATGCTCTGCCCCTCGTAGGCAGGATGGGTGCTCATCATGATCGTCCCACAGCAACGGGTGTATGCGGTTGTGTTGAACGCACCCTCTCGTAGCTTGCGATATTGAAGCAGTTCCCGCGCACCGACACTGACTTGCAGTGCATTGGCAAAATAGAGGATGTGAATGCCATGCTCGCGGGTTCTGAGTGACTCGGGAAAAGCACGATCGTTGCCCAGTTGGGCACTGATCATTGCTCTTTGGCGGCAGTCCAGACACAGACATTCCATGCTATAACGAACTTGAGGATCGAGAACAGAAATCCTGCAACGCCCGCAGTTGCACGTGATGCTGGCAAAATCGTCACTCATCATAAAACCTATCTCGTTCAATCACTGCGATGTGAGATAAACCGACATTCGCGGCGTCGGTGACGTTTCCACCACTCTCCAGCCTATCAAGAGCATGCTCATCGGTGTTGTTGGTGAATTGATACGTCATGATTTCCCCCTTCGATAAAAAAACGTTTAGCACGTTTTGCCTGCCCGACACAGGCATGGGTTCTAGTCGGCCGGCACACCATAGGCGACCGGCCGAATCGGAGAACCAGCACTGCCTTTTGATAAGAGCGGGAGGACCATCGTACAGGAAAGACTGACTCGGTCTTCCGCCAGTTCGGCCAGACGAAGATTTTCCAGCGTGTATATGCCTACCTGGGTCAGGAAGTGATGATGGACAGGAAAGGTCATGTTTGGCGGCGTTCCCTGAGGGGGTGCAAATTCTGTCGAAGACGCCGCTGATGGCACGCTGTCCACGAAAGGCGTGTCCAAGCCTGCCGCAATGATCCCGTGATTTCCCAGATACACGGCAGCGCCATAAGATAAACCCGGGGCAGAACTGTAATAAACGCCGCTTTTATCAGGGTCCTGATAATGATCGCTCCAACCTGTGTAGATCAGCACAATATCCCCGGGGAGCAAACCACGTTCCTCCAGGCCCTGGGCCTTGATTGTGCGCGCGAGCATACCTTCGGTGATGAATTCACCCGCCTTGAAGCTGCTGCCCTCATTGACATGTCGTCTAACGTCCAACAGCACACCACTGGTCACCAGCGGCGGTATCGTTTCTGCACCAAGACCGAGCAGGGGTGAGTCCGGATGCGGTTTGATCTGTGCCTGACGCAGGCCACCGAAGTAGGTCGCATCCTCAAAGCCAGAGGCTTCTTCTCCCTTCAAAGGCTCAGCGGTGTAAGCGAAATGACCAAAGGCGTCCATCTGTGTGCCTTGATTGGCCGAATTCACATCGACATTCAGGACGTCCATGTTGTAGAGCTGGTGAGTCCCCGACATGGGTGTGGACGGCAAGAATTTAGGCTCGAATTCGCCGGCAAAGGGCGACTTCGGCATGGTTCCGGAACGTTCATAGGACAACTCATAACTTTTCGAACCCGTCTGCATGAGTGCCTCGGCACACCTGGCCTGGGTTGCAGCACCTAAATGTGCAGCCATCCCCAACAAGGCCTTGTCATCTGCAAGTACCTGAGCAGAGCAAAAAGCAATCAGGAGCACCGCGAACAGTCGTCTCGGTACGACCCTTGGCCATTGTCGAATGAAATTCATATTCCTTCTCCTCTTTTGCGGTCCATATCACCTCGCTTAGCAGCGCTTTCGTATAACAATCATGTCAAAGCAGGCGATCAGATACCATCGGGTGACCACGACTCCGGGCAACCCACGATTACACAAGGTTATATATTCCAACGATACCTTTTGCGCTCGGCCGGACAGCGGCTACAGGGCAGGCTTGGGGGGCAGGTCCACCTGCTCGACTGCCTTAAACTCAATGACCCGGTTTGCATCATCTTCCCCCAGGCCCGGGCGCTTTTTCGGTTTCCCCGATTCGGTCCCATCTTCCTCCGGGTCAGCCTCGACAATCTGTACGAAACCAACAACCCGCTCTCCCCCTTCAATCATGGTTAAAGCTTCTTGAGTTCGTTCAGCCAGCGCTTCATCAAAGCCCAGGCTATGGGCTCTGGGTAAACCCATGGGTTGTTTCAAATGATCCAGCTCGCGCAGCCAGATATAGATCTGACCTTCTGCGCCCGAAATTTTGTCAGGCTCGTCAATCAGCACCCATTGCACCTCAAACCGTTCGGGTAAAGACGCGGCAGTGGGGTAGCCCTGCAAGCCGTTCAGGGAGACGTAGGTCAGGTAATACCCTGCCGATGTAATGACGATGGCAGCGGCTTTAATCAACCAGGGCCAATTACTGCGCAAATTGAGGCTGAGCAGCAACAACGCCAACAGCAGGTAACAAAAGATCAGCATCCAGGTCATAGGGCATTAATGCCTTTTACTGCATTGACGATCAGCCCTTTCGGCCGACTCGAAAAATCACCCAATGATCCATCAGAATTGACCGTAAAGCGCACGGCCGTGACTTCATCGCCAACCCCATGCAACTTGTGGTGACCGTAATACTCCAGAGTGACGGTGGGATTGAGTTTCTCAATCTTCACGGTGACCTGGAGGGGATCCTCATAATGGGCTTTATAGTGCAGGAGATTCACCACATATTCACCCGGACCGAGTGCTCGAAGTGATACAGTTTCCTGATTAATGGGGCTGACGATGGTTTTCCCGTTGATCACCACCGTATCCTGAAAAGTGCCACGATCATCGCGGTCGAGGTGCATAAGCCCTGTGTCGTTGTTGTGGTACCAAACAAGATTACCCCGCGGGTCTTCTACCACTGCATCAACATCATCCGGGTGGTTGTCGGGCCAGCTGACGCTGATGAGGACCTCGGCATTCGGATTCACTTTACCTTTTGCTTCGGGGTCTGTGATAAGGACGAAGGCACAAAAAAACAAGAAGGTGAATCCCAGCAAGGCGTTGAACAAAAGGTCTGTAAACGCATTATTTTCCGAAGAAGCCTGGAAACGAGAGGCGCGCATTTACTTCTCAAACACCTCTGTTTGATCTTCGAGATCAGAAACCAAGTCACCAGCTGCCTTATCTAGAAGCAAATACTGGAGCTTGACCAGCGTGCTTGTGACCAGCCCGGCCAGCGTCGTATAGAGCGCGATCCCCATCCCTTCACTCATGCTGATCATAAGGGTGCGAATGACGCTGACATCAAAATCTTCGATATCGCCGACGGGAAGCAGCATCAGTATGAAACCGACAATCGTACCTAAAAGCCCCAACTTCATGAGCGTATCTGCCACGAAATGGCCAATCATGTGTCGATTGTGAATGCGCTCGACCAATGCATCTAAGCGTCTGGGTGTGATCACCTCACCGGCAGCCAAGAGGCGACCAACATCCGTTTGAGAAACATAACTGCCGTGAGAATCAAACGCTAAGCGATCGCTGGACAATAACCAACTGACATGCAACCAGTGTAGTGAAGTGATCAGAAAAATTGCCGCGATGGCCATGCTTAACCCACTTTGATCACTTATAAAAACGTGCCCTAACCAGCCTTTGACCCAAAGAACGGTGATGGCGAAAGCGATGCAACCCATGAGTATCAAGGTCTGTAAAAAGATCTTGTGTTTCAGAATGTGTTCCTCCCATGACGCAGCCGCACATGGTAAACCAATCGCCTGCGAAAGTGGCATCGAATGAATGTATGTAATGCAGCGGTTGTATTATGGAGGGAGATCTGATCCTATTTGGTTAGGGAGACGCGACAAAGACAAGAGCAGTACACGAACTCATCTTCCGTGAAATAACATGCCAACCTGGGAGCGGACATGATCACAAATCACCCAATACCACCAAGCCTTCGCTGGGGCTTTGCACTGGCCCTGACGGCCTTGCTTTCTCTGTTTGCCGCAGGCTGTTCAGACAGCGGCCAGCAAGGAACAAAGGCCAATAGCACTGCAACTTCCGATACCGGAACCGATGCGAAAGGGCTTATCACAGACGAACGTATCATCAATGCCGATGCAGAGCCGGGCAACTGGTTAGCCCACGGGAGAGACTTCGAGGAGCAGCGCTTTTCACCTTTGACCCAGGTCGACACGACATCGGTCGAGCGTCTGGGTTTGGAATTTGAGGTCGATCTGCAAACGAATGGTGCAATGGAATCAACGCCCATTATGGTAGACGGCATTCTCTATTTTTCCGTGCCCTGGTCTATTGTTCATGCCGTTGACGCAACAACGGGTGAGTTGATCTGGACCTATGATCCTGAGGTGCCCCGGGTCTTCCTGAGACGCGCATGCTGTGGACCCATCAGCAGAGGTGTGGCTGTCTACGAAGGAAATGTTTACATCGCCACCCTGGATGGCCGACTGGTCGCCGTCACTGCGGCGGGTGGCGAAAAAGTCTGGGAGGTCGACACCATCGTCGACAAAGACCGCCATTATTCCATCACCGGCGCACCACGTGCAGCAAAAGGCAAGATCTACATCGGCAATGGCGGTGCCGAGTTTGGGGTGCGTGGATACGTCACCGCTTATGATTCTGCCACCGGTGAACAGATCTGGCGTTTTTACACCGTGCCAGGTGATCCCTCACAAGGCTTTGAGAATCCGGCAATGGAATTGGCCGCAAAGACCTGGAAAGGAGGAGAATGGTGGAAAGCCGGAGGTGGCGGCACCGTTTGGAACTCGATCGTTTATGACCCCGATTTCAATCACGTTTACTTAGGCGTCGGCAACGGCTCACCCTGGTCGAGACTCATACGCTCCCCTGGGGGCGGAGACAATCTTTTCCTCACTTGCATCGTAGCCGTTGACGCAGATACCGGCGAGATGAAGTGGTACTACCAGACCGTGCCAGGTGATAACTGGGACTACACGGCGGTTCAAGACATGACCCTCGCGGATATGGTCGTAGACGGGGAGCCGCGGAAAGTGATCATGCAGGCTCCAAAAAACGGTTTCTTCTACGTCATTGACCGCTCAGATGGAGAACTTCTCAGGGCAAACCCCTTCGTACAGACGACCTGGGCAAGTCACGTGGACATGGAAACGGGCCGACCAGTAGAAAACCTGGAAATGGATTTTACGGAAAAGCCAAAATGGATATTGCCCGGTCCTTTAGGTGGGCATGACTGGCAGGCGATGTCGTTCGACGAGGCAAAAGGACGTATGTACCTGCCCACCCAGGACATCTCCTGGTTGTACACGGTCGATCCGGAATTTAAGAAAACAGGCATCTACAAGCGTAATCCGGGGTTATTCAATCTTGGCTCTGATCTTGCCAACCAGACCATCCTGGTGGGCGAGCATGCGGACGAAGAACCCATGTCCAAGGGCAACCTGAAGGCGTTTGATCCACTGACGGGAGAGGAGGTCTGGTCGGTCGAACATCCGTTCTATTGGAATGGGGGCGTTCTGGCGACCGCGGGGAACCTGGTATTTCAAGGCGATGCATTAGGTTTTTTCAGTGCCTATCACGCCGATACCGGGGAAAAGCTATGGACGCATAACAATTACGTCGCCATGCTCGCACCGCCGATCACCTATTCCATCGACGACAAACAGTATATTGCCATTCTTGCTGGGGCCGGTGCGAACATCGTCAACTTCTTCGGCACCAAGGGGGCCGATTTACCAGCGCTCAAATACGGTAACTTTGGCAAATTGTTCGTCTATAGCCTTGACGGGAAAGCAGAGCTCACGCGCCCCGCTGAACTCGATCGTTCCATACCCGAGCCACCTCCATTGACGGCAAGCGCTGATGAGTTACTCAGAGGTGAGCAGCTCTACAACCTGGCATGCGGTGCCTGCCATGGCGGTGCAGCGATCTCCAGCGGCGTGCTTCCGGATCTGCGAATGATGCCGAAGGCGAAACATGACATGTTTCAGGACATCGTCCTGGGCGGTGTTTTATCGGGCAATGGCATGGCGAGTTTTGCAGACGTCTTGTCACCCGACGAAGCGGAGATGGTGCGTCAATTCGTCATCGCACAAGCGGTCAAGGCCCGCGAACCTGCAGCAGCGGAGACCGGCGGGTAATTTAACCACCACGACGATGCACCCGGGCGAAGGGCTAGATAGCTTTCTCAAGGTGGGCAACCCTACCTACCCATTCAGGTAGGGTTGCCTGCGTGCGACAGGCGCTCTTTTTCGATCAGCCAGTTGACTCGGCTTGGGTTTGCAGCTCACAGGCATAAGAAACTGACCATCTGTAAGCCTACAAATTTCAAAGTCGGGCTCGATGCAGTCTGCACACAATGTTTCTCATAGCCGGTCAACGCACGCCTGAATCACCGTTCACCCATCAGATCTGCGCAATTCATGTGACTTATCTCATCAAGTTTTATGCGATAAGCTCAACCACGCTGCGCTTCTGATTAACACCGCGCGCTGCATAGACAGATCAAAGACCGCTGAGGACAACAATAATGAACAAATTTACAACTGGCTTATTGCTTTCTTTTTTCACTTTGACTGGTGCCACTGCAATTGCCCAATTGCCGACCACAACGACGGAAGCGGCAGGCTATGACCCGGTCAAACTGGCGAAAATACAGGAACTGCTGGATCCTCTGTACGAATCAGGACGTATACCCAACTACGTTGTCGCCCTCGCGAAAGGGGGACGTATATTTTACTCAGCGATGCGTGGGGACACTGAAATCGGCTCAGGCAATCCTGTCACTTTAGATACCGTCTACGCCCTTGCTTCAATGACCAAACCATTGACGACCACGGTTGCATTCCAGCTGATGCAGGAAGGTAAGCTCGCCTTCGAAGACGGGATTAATCAGTTTTATCCGGACTTTGAGGACTTACTCGTGGCGCCAGGTGGAAGTTTCGAGGCTGATTTTCAGGAGCTGGAGCGAGAAATTACGATTCTAGACCTGATTACCCATACCTCGGGTTTTACCTATGGCGAGAGCGTCATCGGCAAAGGTGACGTGGCAAAGCAATACGATGATCTCGGCGTTTTCACGGGTGAAGGAAGTCTGCGTACCGCAGATGAAAATGCTGAAATTCTTGCTGAGGTGCCGCTCATCGCCCAACCCGGCACGGCATTTAATTACTCGATCGGTCTGGATTTACTGGGTGGGATTCTAGAGCAAATCGAAGGCAAGCGCTTAGGCCAGATATTCAAAGAACGCCTGTTTAATCCCCTGGGGATGCAAAATTCCGGGTTCAGACGGCCTGAAAAAGCCGGATCTTATGCCGTATTGTACGGTATCCCGAAAGTTGGCCAGAGTCCTTTGGGACAAGTCAGCGGGTCTGACATCATTTGGAAAATAAACAAAGCAGACGGCTTAAGGAATCCTTATCCAGCCATGGATGCAGGTGGTGGCGGCATGTATGGAAGCGCTGACGATTATTTACGCTATCTAACGATGCTCACCACACAAGGTGCATTCGCAGGGCAACAAATCCTGGACCCCGCCAGCGTTAAACAACATTTTACCGATCTCGTGCCCGGAATCGCCTTCCGTCCTGCAAGAAATTTCGGCGAAGGGGCAGCCCTGGTCGCATTTGGCGGAGGATTTGGAATACGCCTGGAAGCTGTCGACAGTGAAGATGTCGACTATTATTTCTGGGGCGGGGCAAACAACACGGGCTTTTGGATTGACCGGCAAGATGGCAGTGTCGGCGTGTTCCTCACTCAACATTTCCCATCTCGCTATAACATGACAGGCCAACTTGAAGAATTGGTCGATGCGGCACGCCTCTGAGAAAATTGCTGAGGCCGGAAACCGGCCTCAACTCTAACTGCTAACGATCAGGAGTCATCGAATGTATAAACAAATTGTTTCGAGTTTATTGTGCTTGTTTTGCATAGCCAACGTATCGGCAGATCTCGAAGAGATTACGGCTGATCAAGCGGGATACAGCGAACAGAAATTAAATGCCATTAAGGGAAAATTAGATCCGCTTGTTGACAGTGGTCGTATCCCAAATTATTTGGTTGCACTCGCAAAGAACGGGAAGATATTTTACAAAGCCATTCGAGGAAACGCGGCCCTCGATCGCCCAGAGCCTGTCACACTCGATACCATTTACTGGCTAGCGTCAATGTCGAAGCCGGTCGTTTCCACAGCCGTTTTTCAGATGATCGAAGAAGGGAAACTCTCATTAGAGGATCCATTAAACTCTTTCTTCCCGATTTTTGATGACCTGCTGGTCGCGCCAAGGGGCAGTTTTGACTCATCATTCGAAGAATTATCCAGACCAATTACAATCAAGGACCTTTTGACTCACACGTCAGGTTTCACTTACGGCGAGACCGTAATCGGACTGGGAGACATCGCGAAGCAATATGATGAATTAGGTGTGATGTCTCAGCGTCATACGCTGGACGAGAACATCGAATTGCTCGCCGAAGTCCCTCTGGTCGCGCAACCTGGAACTGCCTTCAACTACTCGGTGAGCATCGATGTACTTGGTGCGATCCTAGAAAAAATAGAACAAAAACGTTTGGGACAGATCTTACGAGCGCGAATCTTTCAACCGCTGGGAATGACGCGATCCGGTTTCAGAGCCGACGACTTCTCAAACAAGAATATATTCGCCTCCTTATATGGTGTCCCTACCGTGGGCCAACAACCAATTGGACGAGTCGGAAATGGAGACATCGCCTGGAAAATCGCGCGACGGCCCAGTGAAGAATTCGTAAACCCCATATCAGGTAACAAGTACAAAAAATATGACGCGGGCGGCGGCGGCCTTTGGGCAAGTGCCGATAATTACATAAGGTATCTGTCAATGATGGCCGATGATGGTTTGTACGAAGGAAGCAGAATTCTTAGCAAAGAATCGGTTCAGCAACAATCGTCGAATCTCGTCCCCGGCCTAGACTTGGAATCTTTTGTTGCTGCGTTTGGGGAAGCCGCGCACTTAATGTCTTTCGGTGGTGGGCTTGGAATCAAGCGTGAAAGTTTCGAGTCGAACGAAGTCGATTACTACTTTTGGGGCGGTTTATGTAACACCTCATTCTGGATCGACCCGGTGGACCGCAGTGTCGGTGTATTTTTCACTCATCACTGTCCCGGACAATATAACGTCAGCGACGAATTGGAAGATATCGTTGATGGCGCACGCCTTTGAAAAGTTTTTTGGCCAGGATGCTCCTGGGTTTATCGCTGTTTTATTCCGCCTACACAAATGCATCTTCCGGCGAGGCACGTGAACTGGCGGAAAACCTCGAAATACCAGGCAGTGCTTATCTCACTTTCTCGAAAAGCCAATTTCTTTATGAGGGATACTATGGCTTTGCAAATGAAAAAAAGGAGCTCGGCGTTTCAGAGGAAACCCTCTTTTACCTACACTCTTTGACCAAACCAGTACTTGGCACGCTCACGGTGGTACTTGTTAAAGCGGGCGTTCTGAGCCTGGATAGTCCGATAGCCACAATACTTCCGCAAATGGGAAAGTTCTGTCGTGAACGGCCAGATCCACGGTGTCGTATTACCATCGGACAACTCCTCCTGCACACTTCGGGTTTTGATTATCCAAGCATGCTCTCCGGGAAGGGAGGTACGTCTAAACAATACGACTCATCATTCACCTTTAATCCACTCGCTTCAGTTCCACCCGGGCCAGGGGTGAATCTTAAAAGCGTTGCCACAGATGTGTTTCGTGCAGAGCTCAACCACCCACCCGGAGACGCCTTCACTTACGGCATCAGCTATGACCTGTTGGGACAGGTCATCGTAAATGCAACAGGCAAATCTCTAGATGACGTATTAATAGAACACTTGTTTGCACCCTTGGGTATGACAGACACCCATTTCAATGTGCCTGACGAGAAAAAGAACCGCCTGGTCCAGTTGTATAATCGCAAATATGCAACTTACCCCATTCCCGGGAAATACCGGCGATATCAGGAGTACGCACCCGAAAAAGTATTAATTACCCGTGAGGATTACCCCATCAGCGGAGGGGGTGGCCTGGTAGGGACCGCAAGGGACTATGCGCGTTTTCTTCAAGCGGTACTCACCGGATTCGGTGGGCGGCTGACTCCGTCGGAACATGCTTTGTTAGTGTGCAATCAGCTGCCTGAATCTCTGGGTAAAGCACCTTTAGAACAGGCCTTTTTTGATGCAAGGCATTGGGGCTACTCGTTTGGTTTCGGTGTTCTTCCTAGCAAAAACGGAAAGATCTGCTCCTCGCACCTGTTCTGGTCAGGCTATTCCAATACCCAATTTTCTGTCAATCTGGAAACCGGGAAAGGACAGGTTTTTCTGACCAACCTCTTTCCTCGTGATCATAATATTGCGGTTGCACTCGATTCGGTGAGGTGAATCCATGACCATCAGACGCATACTCGTGCTTATTTCAATCATTGGCGCCATATTCGCGGCAGCTGCCGCGTGGTTTCTGGCTGAGCAAAAGTCGGATATCAGAGCGGACGCTGCATCGCAGGTAAGTCTCGACATTTATAACTCCGCCTGGGAAAAGCTGATCGCGGATGAGCAGCAAAAACTCATCGATTTCGGGCCGGTGGGACGCCGCAGGGACTTTTGGGTCAGCGCAAACGCTGAGCCGCTCAATTTCACGCGTTCGCAAAACGCAAGCAATTACTTCACCGACTACAGTTCTGACGTGGACGGAGTCGTCGTTAACCCGATGATCGCCGCACTCGTCGACAACGCCCCCCGTCAAGCCAGGAAATACCTGACGGTTTTCTTCGGTCCGCCGTTGCAAAAAGGGGAACTGCTGTACTACCAGATTATCGATGCCGGCTCGATGGAATCGATCTACTGCCGAAAAAGCCTGAAATCTCGACAGTTCGATCCATGTAAGGGGATCTACGACACCAGTTATCTCGGCTTAGGTAGCCGCTACGACCTTTATGGAAAAATGATCGAGCAAAGTTCACCTTGGTTCGGTTTCGAGAAAAAGACCACAAGTGACTCAGAACACATCAATTTCGTTTATTCCTTTCCGATTTCCGGCGCACAAAACAAGGTGGAGATGATCGTTCTGGTCTCCTCTTCGCTGGAAGGTGCTCTGGGCAATCTTGAAGAGGAACTCAAAGTCTACCCCTACATATACAACGCAGATGAGTTCTATTCGATTAAAAGCGGCGCCCGATTGCCAGAAAGCACGAAATACAATTTTGCTAACGCACAATACGGTCAAACCGAGTTAGGATGGAAAGGCTTTCAGTGTGCATGGACTCGGATGTTTGTCGAGGTACAGGAACTCGACGGTTGCGGCGATATCGAGTTATTGTCATCTCGTTACTACCTGCTACCGATGAATCTGGGAGCGGGTGACGATGTCGCAACCGTGTCCCAGCAACACCCCTACTTATTGAAGCTGGAAAGCGACTACACGCAAACTTCAAAATTACTTTCCGACCTAAACTTACGTTTCATTGTTCTAATTTTCTTCGCACTCGTCGTCATCGTACTTGTCCTTGCCATTGTCCAGAATCGCGCTTTCTCAGGTTTGGGCAGCGCCATTTATGTTCTACGAGAACTAACGGAAGGTAAAACAGACGTCGACATTCGCAGACGGTCAAGCATTTTTACCAGTGCGACCGATGAAATCGGTCAACTCGTCTCAGCTTTGGAATCCTATCGAAGCCGACTGATTGAATTAAGCGAAGTACGTGCCAGCCAGCGAGTCAGCCGCCTTAAAAGAGACCGCTTGATCATCGAGAAGATGAAAGTTCTTTCAACCCAGCTTGAAGGAGACGCCAAGGCCCTGCTAGAGGAAGACATCCAACGAATGGAGGTGATGGGCCAGAAAATCGAAGCAAGCCTGGACAGTCGGTCTGAAACAGAAACCGCTGAAAGCCAGTCCAATGAACTGATTGGTGTCGCGTTCGAGCGCATGTCTGAGCAGGTAGTTTCCCTAATTAACGCACGAACCGCTGAGATGGAAGAGGCACGAGACGAAGCGAGGGAAGCAAGCCTTGCGAAAAGTAAATTCCTGGCGAATATGAGCCATGAGCTAAGAACACCACTAAACGCGATCATCGGCTACAGCGAATTGTTACTCGAGGAAGCTGAAGACGATGGCTTAGAGACCATGGCGGAGGATCTGCAGCGGATCACGGATTCCGGCAATCACCTGTTAACTCTGATCAACGACATATTGGATATATCGAAAATTGAAGCGGGTCGACTGGAAATTTTCTTATCTCAATTTGAAGTCAAAACAGTCATGGATATTCTGAAAAGCGTCTCTGCCCCCCTCGGCGAAAAGAATAACAACCGCGTTAACTTTGAGTTGGATAATGACCTGGGAGTGATGCATTCAGATGAAACGCGCCTTCGACAATGCTTACTCAACCTTATCAGCAATGCCTGTAAGTTCACCGAAAATGGAGCGATCTCCCTGCATGCGAGCGCTTATCAGCGAGCAGGTACAGAATGGTTGAAATTCGAAGTCAAAGACACCGGTATTGGTATGAATGAAGAGCAAATGTCGAAAATCTTCGATGACTTCACTCAGGCGGAAGGGGATACAACGGCCAAATATGGTGGTACAGGCCTTGGGCTGTCGATTACTAAACAGCTCATTGAAATGATGAACGGTGAACTTAGCGTCTCATCACAATCCGGGAAAGGATCCACCTTCACTTTAGACCTTCCTAGAAATGCCGACGCGACAGACAAAGCAGACGCCGTCGAACAGCCGGAGATGGGGGCCGTCACGGACGACGATGTATCCGAGGGTGACCGTTGCGTGCTGGTGATTGATGATGACATTGTAGATCACGATCTCGTCAAACGGCGTTTGTCAGACTCCGGATACAAAATAATCTCAGCCATGGACGCAGCGTCCGGTATAGCCAAGGCCAGAGAATACAGTCCAGACCTGATTCTGCTGGACATCGTGATGCCGGGTAAAGACGGTTGGTCGGTTTTGTCGGAACTGAAGGCGGACGAAACCCTCCGCGACACGCCGATCATCGTTGTCAGCTCCCTCCAGGACGATCAATCCGCCGTGGCCCTCGGTGCCCAGGCCTTCATGAGCAAGCCCCTTGATCGCGAGATCCTACTCGACAAGATCCGGGAATTGTTCGGTGAAACCTTCCAGGACAAGCGTGCACTGATCGTGGACGATGAAGAAAGCGCCCGGGATATCGTCTCCAGAATGGTCGAATCAGCAGGCATGAATGTCGCCACCGCTGAAAATGGATCGGAAGCACTGGAGATACTGTCCGAAGTCGATATTGACCTGGTCATCCTTGATCTTTTGATGCCAACAATGGACGGATTCGAGTTTCTTTCTGTGTTCAATAGAACACCCATGGCAAACCGTCCGCCTGTCCTGGTCTACAGTGCCATGCAATTAGACGAAACACTTCAGGCGAGTTTGCGCGCGAGTTGCCTCGCTGTCATTGATAAGAATACAGAAGGCGCGTTGGTCGAGTTAGAAGACGCATTATCTGAGGCTATTCGGTAATTAGCATTATGTTCAAACGTCTTTCCGCCCGTACAAAATATCTGTTGTGGTATTTGCTGACCACGAGCCCGATATTCCCTTTTATATTTTTGTTGGCCCTCTCTTTCTTGGCGATCGCTGTGGCTGTGCTCGCCTATTCTTTCGGCGTATTTTCTTCGAATACGTTAGCGAACTATGGCATCGACGAACAGGTAGACGGTTACATCGGTACAATTGTATGGGCCTTTAGCCACCTCCTGGATACAGGCACATTCACCGAAAACCTGAGCGTCCCGCCCGGTCTGCTGGCCTTCGCCGCGGCCAACAGCGTTTTTGGGCTCATTATTACCTCTGCGCTCATCGGCAACATCGTCAGCGCGATGCAGAAAGGCCTCGACGATATGAAACGCGGGGGAGTTGCGGTACATGAAATCGATCATTTAATCATTCTTGGCTGGAGTCGCAATGCGATCCACGTATTGAAGGTGTTCGCTGAATTAGGCTTCCGCCGCCGGGTGGTCATTATGACGCCTTGTGACTTAGATCACGTGCGCAAGCAGCTGAATCAGGCAAAGAATCGCATAAAAGGAATGAAGCCCCTGCTACTACACGGAGAAATCACATCGGCAGAAGACCTTGCTCGCGTATCGGCACCGCAATCGGCCCATATCATCTTGCTGGCGGATGAATCCCTCGGCAAAGGCACATCACAAGACGCCACCACCATCAAAGCGATCATGCAACTGAAAGCACTGATGCCAAATCACAACAAAACCTCTTTTGCTGTCGAACTGACCTCAATGTCGAATCTGTCGATCGCACGGAGCGCCTCATCCAATCGCTATCCCATTCTCGCGAGCACTGAGTTCGTTAGTAAAGCACTGGTGCAAGCTGCTCGTTATGTTGGGTATGGGGAAGTGTACCGGGAGCTCTACAGTTTAACGAACAATCGCTTTGCCATATTCGTCCCGGAAGGTCTACCGGAAGGCGCTCTGTTTGGTGATATTGCCCCGTGTTTTGAAAACGCCGTGGCCATCGGGCTGACATGGCTTAATGACGAAGGCCGTCGCGTGGCACTATTGAATCCAGAGCAGGAATTTGATCTAACAGAAGGCGATGAATTTATCGTTCTTGTCAAAGGCGACGAAACGGTCAAGTTCCGCCCGGGCAAAAAAGCACCATCCATCCCAGAAGAACCTGAAGGCAAAGAAAAAAAGGCGCTCTCCAAGGTTCTGATACTCGGCTGGAACGAGCACGTCGCCGATACGGTACGCGAGTTTGAAGCGCATGCGGTACAGGATCTATCTGTGACGATCGCGTGTACAACCGATGCGCAAACTGTAGAGAGCCAGGTGGAACGATCACTGGCCGGCAGTCGTCGATGGGTGCATCTGGCAACTCAACTAATCAATGAAGAAGACGCCAATGCCCTGGCTGCATTAAACCCGCAAAGCTTCGACCTGATCATACAAATGGCGGACCAGACAAATCCTGAGTTTGATGCGGATGCTCGCAGTGCAGTAAACATGATCCTGTTAGCCGACGTCGCCAAGCAAAGCCCATCAGAGTTTCCACCCGTGATTGCAGAATTTCTTGACGAAGACAATAGACAACTTTGCACAGGCACGCCGCTGTCCGACTCCATAGTGACACCGCAATATATCAGCATGCAGTTAGCACATTTAGTCAACGAGCCGATCCTCGAATCAATTTTCAGAGAATTACTGAACGCTGGGGGAGTAGAAATCGCTATTCGTCCCCTGGATGAATATAGTAGTTCAAAGGAGATTGACTTCAGCCAATTAAGTGTCGTTGCAAGGATGAGGAATGAGACGGCTCTGGGCGTCAGAAAAGTTGGATTAAGCGGGCAATTAATTATGAATCCCGACCCGGCCACTCGATTTGAGGTCAGCCCCGATAACGCTGTTATCGTATTGGCGCAACAAGTTTATGGTTAATCATATTAGGGTTAGACAATGACAAAAATACTGATAGTAGAAGACAACGAGATGAATCGAGATATGTTGTCTCGCCGTCTTACCCGCAAGGGCTATGAGGTGACAATCGCGGTGGATGGTCAGGAGGGTATCGACATGATGAAAAGCGATCCTCCGGATGTTGTGCTCATGGATATGGGGCTTCCCGTTAAGGACGGATGGACTGCCACAGCAGAGGCTAAAGCGAGCGATGAACTAAAAAACATCCCCATTATCGCACTGACTGCACATGCCCTGGAGGAAGACCGCATCCGGGCTATAGAAGCTGGCGCCGACGATTTTGATACCAAACCCGTAAATTTGGCCCGTCTATTAGAAAAACTGCAGAAACTTGGGCTGTGACTCGTTTTCGAGCGCATCTTATCGAACCCAGCACTTGAGCAGATTACAAGGAAAGTGCCGGTCTCGAATTCGGCGTTCGTCTATCCCCTTAATGCACATCACCCGAAGTCTCTAGGTGAGAATCTTCGACATTGGCCTGTCCTCCAAGGCATCAAACGCAACCCATAGGTCATCAAATAAGTGGTTGTTGCGCATAAAGTCCCTACCCAGCGCAGAGCGCGAGTAAACCTCTTTGGCTTCCAGGCCCGAACTGTGCCACTGCTTTTCTGAGTAGACCCCGTCCGCATAAAGACGATAGAGCTTATAGATGTGGTTGGCATAGATGCGCAAAATAAAGTCGAGCCTGAATCGCTCTAAATCGCTTAAGCCAGAATCATCACCACTGAACATGCGATAAGTTAGTTTTGCGAGTTCTTCGTCACCCACGGCCCACTGATTCACAATGTTGTAGCCTTCCATTGCAGAATCCTGAATCGTCGTCGACAAAAGTTTTGAGTTATCTTTGATCTGTCTGGCCAGATAAACCAAAGTTGCCAAGACAGATATTGCAGCCGCCAGTTCAGCAATGGCGCCTAATGCTTCCCAGTTCATTCGTTTCTCCCTAAGGGTCGTTTGAGGGAGTATAGTCGCCTCGAGGCGCAAAAAAGCAGGCTAACCCAGCGATACTTACCAGATCTTCACCCGTTCCTCAGGCGGTAAGTA
Source organism: Pseudomonadota bacterium (assembly GCA_036338285.1). Classification (GTDB taxonomy): domain Bacteria; phylum Pseudomonadota; class Gammaproteobacteria; order Pseudomonadales; family Azotimanducaceae; genus UBA4421. Next base: position 33,671 of record JAYZCO010000042.1, on the reverse strand, counting down.
AAGCGCATCCGTTTGTTCAACCTGAAATGCCTCGTACCACGCATCAACGTTGCGGACCGGACCGTTAGCCCGATAAACGCCAGGCGAATGCGGATCGGTCGCAATCTGTGTACGTAGCGCTTCATCTCGAATAATGCCACGCCAAACCTGAGCAAAGCCCAGAAAGACGCGTTGAGTACCAGTGAAATTGTCTATGATCGGAGGCGTTTCGGGGCCACGTGACATTTGATACGCTAACAAACCAATCGTAATCCCCCCAAGATCACCGATGTTCTCTCCCTGGGTGAATTCACCATTGACTGAAAGGTCATCAAACGGTTTGAACGCATTATATTGAGCGATCAATCTCCCGGTGCGCTTCTCAAATTCTGCGCGATCTTGATCAGTCCACCAGTTACGTAATACCCCAGCGCCATCAAAAGTACTGCCTTTGTCGTCAAAACCGTGTCCGATTTCGTGTCCAATTACCGCGCCGATCGCGCCGTAATTGACGGCATCATCTGCCTCCATATTAAAAAATGGGGGCTGCAATATCGCTGCCGGAAAAACGATCTGATTAAGTGGTGGATTATAGTAAGCATTAACCGTCTGAGGATTCATCGCCCACTCCTGCCGATCTACCGGGCCCCGCTGCCGCTTGAGCAATCGCTCATATTCAGCAAGTGCCGCGCGCTCAAGGTTGCCGTAGAAGTCATCTGATTTAATGACCAGTGCCGAGTAGTCTCGCCACTTATCCGGGTAGCCAATCATGGCGGTGAATTTCGAAAGTTTATCCAGGGCTTCAGCCTTGGTCGCTTCACCCATCCAGTCCAACCGGGTGATGCTTTTCTCATAGGCGTTCACAAGATGACCGACCAGATCGAGCATACGAGCCTTGGCCTGTGGCGGGAAATATTCCTTCACATAGACCTTGCCGACGATCTCTCCCAAGGTCCGATCTACCGTCCTGACGGCACGTCGCCAATCCGGGCGCTGCTTCTTTGCGCCAGACAAAACCTTGCCAAAAAATTCGAAATTCTGAGCATCAAGATCACGCGTTAACCGGCTGGCTGTCTGGTTTAATGCCGACCAGGTCAGGTAGGTTTTCCATGTATCCAACCGAGTGCCCAGAATAATGTCATCGAGGGCCTGCAAATATTCGAGGTTATAGATCACAATTTCTGTCAGGTCCTGAATGCCCAGTCCGTTTAAGTAAACGGACCAATTGAAATTCGGCATGACCTCTGCTAACTCGCTTACGTTAAACTTCCTGTAATTCCCCGCATAATCACGCATCTTCTCTTTATGCATGTGCACTGCAGCAAGTCTGGTTTCCAGCGCCATGATTGTTTCGGCCGCAGCAGCACCTTGTTTCAACCCGGCAATATTGAACATGTGTTCGATATGGCCGATATACCCACGTCGAATCGCGGCCGATTTCTCATCATCCTTAAAGTAATATTCGCGATCGGGCAAACCCAACCCGCTCTGGCTTAAGAGAATCGTATATCGAGAAGGATCCAGAAAATCCTCAATTTGTTGCGCGCCGATAGGGAGTTCAAAACCGCGCTTAAGCGCGCTGGCGAAATATGCCGCTAAGTCATCCAGGCCGGCAATCGCATCGATACGATCAAACTGAGGCTGCAATGGTTGCAGGCCCCGCGCATTACGGGTCTCCCAGTCGAGAAACGATTTGTAAAGATCTCCAACCTTCTGCTCGTCGGTTCCTGTAGGAGAATCAAGCCTGGCTGACTTCTCGATGATCGACTTCACCGCTTCTTGGGATTCGTCTCTGAGTGCATCAAAAACGCCAAAACGCGCTTTGTCTGCCGGCATTTTCGTACGCTTAACCCAACCACCATTGGTATATCCGAAAAAGTCGTCCCCAGGGCGGACACTGGCATCCATTGCAATGAGATCGATGCCTGACACACCACCCTTGGAATCGACCACCTTCGGGCTCTCGACTTCCTGCTGCCCACACCCAACGGCAACAGACAGTGCGATCAGGCTGATTATCAGTCTTTTCATCCTTACCCCCTATGTCATAGTTTATAGGTCGATCCATTACCTCTTGGCAGATGAGACCCCTACCCTTATAAGCAGGACAACCGATCTTATAAGAATTCGAATTCCTCATTAACCTCGTAGGTCATGACCAATCAATGGGTCAAATAAATTCTATTCGCGCTTTTAGCATCCCCGATGACCCAGATCACGACCCCGTGCTGATACCCGTTTATCTCCCTGGGTTATCGACGGCTGGTCGCGAACCCTATTACACGCCTTGGCTGAACGCTAAATCATCGGTCGTCTAAATTATCAAGGCCGGTTAGGGCGGCCTATCCTTGATCTGGTATGAGGCAAGAATGGATCGATTCATCACCCGGAATTTCTCTGCCCAGCGTTTTGATCGCCAGCTCTGCTTGGCGCACTGAAAAGTTGTGCGTATGCATTTTATCCAACGGCACTGAACCAGACTCGATTAAATCGATGGCTTTTTTGTACCCGCTTGATGTCACGCCAAACGCTCCAAGAACCTTCAGTTCTTTGAACACCACCTTGTCTGATACAAAGTTGGCTAGGGGTTTGTAGCCTTTGACCCCGGCAAGGACAACGCATCCGCCCGTACGCACAACACTGACCGCATCCTCAATGGGTGATGTGGCACCAGGGGTGACATCCAGCACCGTATCCACACCCTCCCCATCAGTCACCTCTTTGATTCTGTCCTTCAGATGCTCGTTTTCGACGTCAATTGTATGGGTTGCGCCATAAAGACGCGCGAGCGAAAGCTTTGCATGATCCGCCTCAAGGCCGGTGACGATGATTTTCCTGGCACCAACCGATTTCGCTGCAATCACAGCCGCAAGCCCCCGTTGACCCGGTCCCATGATGAGGATCGAATCGTCTGGCTTGGTATCAGGAATCTCCACTGCCCAGCGAAAACCGGCGCCCAGGGGGTTATACATAACACCGATTTCTGCAGGAATAGATTTATCCATTTTGTGTAACAGGGAACTTCCATCGAGCACCATATAATTTGCATACGCCCCCCACAGGCCGTGCTCAACATTGAGCGGGATGGTCGAATACACCCGGCGCTGCCTGCACAGGTGGTAATCTCCGGCCACACAGCGCTTACATGTGTGGCACGACAACAATGTCTCAACCGCGACCCGATCACCGATATCGACATCCCAACGTTCGGCGGCGCTGTCACCCACGGCTTCAATAACGCCCAGAGGTTCATGACCCGGAATATGCGGCATGGGCACACGCATACCGGTATCGAATTGCTCGCAGTCGGTGCCGCAGATACCGCAGGCCTCAATACGCAGCAGCGCAGTGTCGTCTGTGATCGCGGGGATTGGTACGTCGAAAGGTTCAAGCGTTCGCGGAGCGGTCAGCGCCATTGCCAGGGTGGTTTTTTCTGTCATATCAGCATCCTCAGGTCTTCAGGCAAGTGGTCGTGGAAACACCGACTGCAATGAGTGTCGAGCCGGACCAAACCTCGAGCGAAGTGGTGGCCAAACCGCCGTTAACGCCTTCGAGGCGACAGATGGAAACAAGATGGTCACCCACGGCATCGGCCGTCGTAAAACGAAGGGTAATGTCGGGATTGGGCATCGCCAGTGGCATACCGCGTAGTGCACCGGCTACCGGAGGACCCACGGAAATATCAGCCGCAATGCAAGCCGCTTCAGCCGTAGCCGATGCATCGGACCAGATAATTTTGGTACCGGTTGCAATACCGAAATCACCCTTGCCCATCAATCTGGGCGAGAACGTATCAATGAGCGGGATCGCGCGATGTCCGGGTGGTTGTCGCCAAACCCTGGCGTCGTCATAGCCGGTGAGATCATCAGGTCGAGTCCGCGTGACCGGCTGGTCTACTTCAGCCAGCGCTTCGGGTGCAACAAGGGAGATCGTGCCACGGGTTGCCAGCTTTTCTTCTTCAGTGAAAACATCGACACTCACGGTGGTTAAAGTGCGCCCTTGATTGAGTATGGTCGGCACCACACGAGCCGGGCCTGGCCGAAAGCCGCGTACAAATCTGGCGTCAATACCGACTGGAATACGCCCGGGTGCAAGAGATCGCGCGACATGAAGACTAACGCCAGCCAAGGTGCCACCGTTGGTTCCACCAAAGCCGCCATTCAACTCCTCGGCAAGATCGAACCGCCATGCGCCATCGTCTTGTCTGATCCCTGGGATACGATCGGAAAAATCCATAGTACGACCTATGAGTAAGTGACTTTAGCCTGGCTGAGCACGATTGCGCCATGCTGATCTTCGGCTTGAACGATGGCTTCACCATCACCCATATTCCAAATTTTGGTTACGATCGTGTCTTCGAATTGCACACGCTCAGCAAACCGGCCTGTCATCGATTTAAACCGGGAGGGATCACCCCCACAAAGACCGTGAAGAGCAGCTCGCCCGACAAACCCATAAGTACATAACCCATGCATGAAGGGTTTGTCGTATCCCGCGGCTTGAGCAAACGCAGGATCAATATGCAACGGCACCAAATCACCGGACAAGCGATAGATAGCACCCTGTTCAGGCAAGGTGTCGTATTCGATTACGATGTCGGCTGCTCGGTCGGGCGGTGCATTTTTGTCTTTGCTCGAGGGGCCCGGTTCGCCGCCAAAATCACCGCCGCCGATGTAAAAAAGAGAAGAATAAGACTTAAACAACGGGCCATTCTCATCTTCGCCGGTGGCCGTGACTGCAATCACGCCGGCTTTGCCTTTGTCCCAAACCTCGGAGATTTCGCTATGCAACGTAATCTCAGCGTTTGCGGGCAACGGACGCATCAACTCGAAACCTTGCTCACCGTGCAGCAGTCGCTGCAATTTAAGTTTGACTGCCTGACGGATGTTGCCGAGTGCGCGCATGCCAGGAATGACGGCAAATGTTGGCAGCACCAGGGGGCCTGCACCTTCATAAACGAAACCCAATTCGTCGGCCGGTTTTGCACCAACACCCAACGCATAAAGCATGGTGTCCTTTTGCGACCACGATATTTGCACAGGCTCAAACCGTGTGCCGACCAGATCTGCTGAAAGGGCATCTGCAACCATAGTTAATCCCGTCTTTGCTTGGGTGATCTACATCCTAACTATAACCCGTCTTCAGCCTGTCTTCGCTTCGGTTGGCGCGTTTAATTTTTACGCAGAAAATTAACAAGGCTGGGTCCGCAAAGAAGGGCTAACAAGCAACTATTCGTCTCGACAGTGAAGACGAATATCGTGACGCTTAAGCACTAACCCTGTCATGCACGGGTGACAATATCTGTATTTCCCACAGTCACGCCTTGAGGACCGGTCTTATCCAAAAGCATAAGACCGGTCCTCAAGACGTGATCAAATGCTGCTAGAAATCCGCACGACGCGGACCGATCTGACTCGCGACTTCTGTCAACCCAGTTTTGTCCAGCTGGTAAAATTCCAAGGCGTTGCCGCCAAGGATCGCGGCGATGTCTTCCTCAGGAAATCCCTGAAAGGTCTCCGACAGGTACTCTACCGTCTTCGGCCAGGTACCCTCTGGATGGGGATAGTCACTGCCCCACATCACCTGGGCAAGGCCCATCTCATCACGAATCTCCACATCGGCACGAGGCATGCAGGATGCGCCAACAGCGCAATTGCGTCGAAAATAGTCCGTTGGCGACAAGGAGAGATGAGACCGGTAGTCTCCCAGTTTTGCAGAAAACTGCGAGTCGTAGTAGTGATGGTCGAGCATGCGCAGCATCGGCGGCAGCAACCAACCTTGACCCGTTTCGGTGATACTGGCTTTCAGGCGCGGAAAACGTTCAAACACCCCTCCCCACAACATAAAAATCAACGGACGGTAGGTCCAGAAGAACACTTCCGATATGTAGATTCCCACCGCACCAGGATGATCATCCAGATTGCTTTCCGGGAAGCCCTCTCCGAAGAAATTTTCCATCGGCGCTGCGCCCGAGTGGAAACAAACCACGATCCCCAGGTCCTGACAAGCCTCCCAGAACGGGTGGTACCGGGGATGATGGTAGGGTTCGAATTGGCTGGTCATCAGGGGGATCATTACACCACCCAGGTTATTATCGGCTGCATACTTAACCTCGCTGATGGCTTCATCTATATCCCACAACAAAGGACAGACTGCCACCCCAAAGTGGCGGACCGGATTTTTGGCACACAGTTCCGTAAGCCAGCGATTGTGGGCGCGTGCGCCCGCCCACTGCAATTCAGGCACTATATTTTGAGTGGGTAGGGCAATCCCTGCCCCGAACGGTGGCGCATTTTGTTCGGTGATCCCATCCGGAAAGATTATTTCCGCTGCAATTCCGTCACCATCCAAAACACGCATTCGCTGCTCATAGTCCCAGGCACCGGACAGTCCCGCTTCAACGCCATCGCGCCACTCATCATTGATGTCCTTGAGGAGAAAAACCTGCTCAGACTTATCCGTCATCTCTTTCTGAATGGGCAATACCTGATCGAAGGTTTCCCTGAAGGCGGGGTCAAGGTATTCACGATAGCCTTCGGGTGGTAGGCCCGCGTGGCAATCCGACGAAACAACAATAAATCGGTCCATCTCGCCCGACACGCTAGCTCACCCGCCTGATCGGTGAGACTTCACCATCATCATAAAACTGCTCGAACCAGCGCCTATATTTTGCAATCGGTCCGTCGCCGTCACATAGAATGGGGTCCTCTCGATAAATTTTATTTTCCCAGATAGGTATGTCGTGCTCGACCTGACGGACGATTTCTGCGATCAATCCATCTGTAAACACATTGAACTGGGGCGAGATGTTCAGCGGCTTGGTAAACGCGAAGCGCAGCAGCAGCTTGCTTGCTGTGATCGGCACGATTGTGCCCTGCATGACAGTTTGAAACGCGCGACTGAAAACTTGTGTCGTCATACCCGGACCACAGTTCTTACTCACTAGATGACTGTCTTCCAGGGTACTTAGATCGATGTTGCCCTCCTCATCGATCACAGGGCCCAGGGTCACCATGTCTGTAATCCGGCGATGTCCTTCCAGCGTCACATCCGCTTTCGGCATCTCGCGAGCACTGTGTACGTAGACAAAATGGGCAATATCCACCCCGTTCTCGCCGGTTTCCTGAATACAGGAGTTGACCTCCCATTCATAGGTATCAAATTCGCTCCAGTTAGGATCGCTGAATTGCTCAACTTCATCCAGCTCCCAAAGCGGATCGATTCGGCGCGGGTGATACCAGGCCCAGATCATGCGGTTGCATTCGCGTAGCGGATAACTGTACAGACAGTTGGTATCCTGAACGCGACGCGGCATCGTGCTTGCATAAGGCACACTGGTGCAAACACCATCGCCATTGAATGCCCAGCCATGAAAGGGACAGGTAATGCCTTCGCCGTCTACTTTACCGCCGTGGCCCAGGTGCGCGCCCAGGTGCGGACAATACGCTTCCAGTACTTTTGCCTCACCGTCTTCAGTACGAAACAGCACCATCTGTTCGTCGAAGAAGTGCAGCGGTTCGACATCACCTGGATTGAGGTCTTTAGAGTAAGCGACTGCGTACCAACCGAAAGGTATAGGTAGATCCATGAGTTATTCCTTATTTTGCCTTCAACCCAGCGATGCGATCGGTGGGTTGGTTCGATTGACGATTGAATCCATGCGTATCTTGATTCGTTTTTCACTATTTGGATTGAGTGGCAATATCCAGAACTTGTCTTCCCGTACACCTTCGAGGGCAGTTGCGGCCACCTCGTCGGGATGTGTGGTGATCAGTTCCATGCCGAATTCTTCCATCATCTTACGCATATCATCCGCGGAGTGGATACCCGAATCCGGGGCATCTTCTGCTTTGATGAAACGCGCTGGTCTGACCCGATCAGAATCAAAGATACCTGTGTCAACGATATGGGGGCCCGGGAACAACGCGTGGATCTTGATAGGCAGTTCAGCCAGCGCGACTTGTTGGTAAAGTGCTTCAGTCACTGCCTGCACGGCGGCCTTGGTAGCCGAATAAACGGGTTGATCCGGGTAGACGATGAACGCGCCATTGCCTGAACCCGTAATCACAAAGTGCGCCTCTTCGTTTTGTGCAACAAGTCGCGGCATAAAGGCGTTGATCGTCTGTACCACACCCCAGAAGTTAACATCAAAACACCACTTCCAGTCGGCATCTGCATAACCCCACATCGGACCCGCTTCACCCGCGGCGATACCCGCATTGGCGAAAATCAGATGTGCCCCGCCCAATTCGTCAAACGCATACGCAGCCAGTGCATCAAGACTCGATTGATCGGTGACATCACAGACTTGCGTATATACGGTCGCGCCCGATGCCGTGAGTTGGTTCTCTACTTCGACAAGCCCCGCTTCATCCACATCGACCACGAGCACCCGGGCTGAAGCTTCGGCCAGTGCCAACGCGAGCGATCGACCCACGCCACTGGCACCCCCCGTGATCACCGCCAGTTTGTCTGTAAAATCCTGCATCGATTGTCCTTTGTTTTATCTATTCTCGGCGTTTTACTAACCCGGACCGCCCTGAACACCTGCAAAGCGCGTACCGCCGATGGTGTCGGCAAAGGGCCAGAAAGCCTCAGGGTCGAGTGGACCTGCCAGTGAAATCTGGCGATCGAGAAATTCCGGCCACCAAAGGTAGGCATCCATCTGTTCGCGCACAGGCAACACGCTTGCCAACGGGTCCCAGGCGCTGTCCCTGAGGATCAACTGCCCTGTCAGCGTCTGTCGATAAGCGGTGCGATATTTGGCATATACCCGCACCACATGTGGCGGAAAATCATAAGCACCGGGTTGCATCGAGACGCCGCGTGAGTATTTCATCCACCATTCGTTGGTCTCGATCTCCTCACCGGGTTCGTCTGTACGACTGACGTCCCCGGTGAATTCAATAAAAGAACAACCCTTGTGTGTAACCAGCGCTTCCACATGATCCATTAGACGGAAATAACGAATGTCTGCCAGGTATTTGGGTTGTCCCCAATGCTCGCGGCTGATATACACTGCCTGCTCCTGATCGATGGCATAGCCTAGCGCGTAGTCACCTTCAATACCGTCATAACCGGCGCGAACCGTCATCACAGCCCCAAGTTCCGGCTCGTTCTGCACAGGAAAGTTATAGATGGTCAACGTCACCAGAGGCTCATCAGTCACTGTCAGACCCGGCGGCAAAACCGCGGCGACGGCCGCTTCATCTGTCCGATAGACAATCTTAAGCATCGGCCAGTTAAGAATATCTCCTGGGTTACCTTGTGGTGCGTTGTCAGTCATAGCATTGTCCTGGTTCTTTTGTTGTTGTGATTGATCTCGTCGCTCAATTCGCGGAAAACGTAATCGGCATCTCCCGGATGCTGCTCAAGAAGTACGAGCGCATGTATTTTATTGGGCCTGCAAACTGGGGATTATGCAGGCGCGGCAGCAACTCACGGAACATAATCTGCATCTCTTGTTTGGCAAGATGCGTACCAAGGCAGAAATGCGATCCGGTACCAAACGAACGCAATTCACGTCCGAGGTTGGGCATCCGGGAAGCTCTCCTGATATCGAACTCGTGTGCATCTTCTCCAAAAATCTCACTGTCATGATTGACCGTAGGATAATGCAGCACCACCTTGTCGCCCTTCGCTATCTTCACGCCACCCAGTTCCACATCATCCATCGCCGTTCGGCGCATGCTTACAACCGGTGTATTGAAACGCAAAATTTCATCTACTGCATTGCCTATTTCATCCGGCTGGTCACGCAGCCACGCCAACTGCTCTGGATGCTCCATAAGTAACCGCATACCGTGCGCAATGCCGGATCGCGTGGTTTCGTTTCCTGCAGTAATGACCATCAGGAACATCCACATAAAGTCCTCATTGGAAATCGGCTGCCCGTCAATCTCGCCGTTAGCAAGCAGACCCGTTACCGTCTGGCCATTTTCTTGTGTCAGATTGGACTTGAGGTTTTGCGCATATCCCATCAGCTCCCAGGAAGCCGCCTGGGCCGCGGCCAGCCCATCTGACGCGTCGGGATCCTCGATGAACATCATGGTGTTGGTCCAATCAAATACCTGCTGTCTGTCTTCTGCAGGCACATCCAGAAGATAACAGATCGTCAGAAGAGGAAGCTCAGAGGCCACCTCGGTGACAAATTCGCACTCACCCCGTGGCAGTACAGCATCCACAACCTCACGCGCCCTGTCTTTCAGGAAAGGCAGATAAGCGGCGACCGCTTCCGGGCTGAAGGCATGACGAACGATCTGGCGCATTTTCATATGGCGTGGCTCATCCATATTGATGAGCATACGAGCGCTGATGTTATCGACCATCTCCTGAGGATCTTCCATCGGCATGGCACTTCGTGCCTGGGAGGAAAACACGGTTTTATTGCGTTCGACAAAATCGAGTTGATCGCGCCTCGTAACAAGCCAATACGGCACCCCTGTCAAAGGATCCTCGATGCGAACGACAGGACCATTCGCTCGATTGTCAGACAATTTTTCGAGTGGCATGCCGTCCGTAAAGAGGTCGGGATCGAGAAGGTTGTGCAGTGGACACGTACCCAAGAAGTTTCTCCGCCAATTTAACGCTGCCAAGCGGAACAGCGTATGTCCTAATGTTCCGAAATGATAGTCTAATGGAATTAATCTTGATATTTTGTTCCGGTCAAAGGCCAATGTTTCAATGAATACAACGACACAACAACAGTCCAGAACGAAAATAACCCGCAACAATATTCTTGATGCCGCTATCGAGTTATATATCGCTCAGGGTGTCCAGAACACCTCTATCAGTAGCATCATCGATCACTCAGGCGTAGGCCGAACCACCTTTTACCGCTACTTCAACGACGCTGACGATGTGCTTAATCAGGCCGTTGTGCGCGATTTCAATGCGGTCATGGCGGAATTCGAAACACAGCGCCACGAACACGAGAGCCTGACTGCACAAATCGTCGAGGACATGGTCTGGTTTATTCGAAAACTCCAGCGGGGCGCGTTGGGACTCTTATTCTCAGACAACAGTCGAGCGCTTTATCATCGCCTCGGCGCATCGTTGGCTTCGTTTGCTGAGGCGGGTAAGGCTTGTTCTCGACCAACCTTCACACGGGCGCAAAGACAAGGCCGTCTGCGACCCGGCGTCACCCTGGAGAAGTATGTTGACTGGGTAACGTTTATTGTTGTATCCGTAGAATCCGTACAGTTCCCTATGACAAGGGATGAGTTTCGACTGCGTGAAATGCTTAGGGATTTTCTTGTTCCTTCCCTGATCCTGCCACAAAGCAATCGCATCGAATAAGGAAACCGGCATTAACAAGCAGGAGACCACCCATGCCCCTACCCTACGTTGATATCAATCAGGCCATCAGCGCCGACGGCCTGCGCCTCATTTTGGTTCAGGGTATGCCCAGCGCCTGGGGCATCGCTGTCAGAGCAATGATGGAATACAAGTCCTTAAGCTATACCCTCGGGCCGCAAATCCCAAGGGCAGAAAACCCCGAACTGCTTGCTTGGTCTGACACAAACAGCGGACCGGTCGTTGCCTGGAACGATGAAAAGCCGATAAACCGTTGGGATGACATTTTGCTTTTACTCGAACGACTGGCGCCTGAAAAACCGCTGGTGCCAGAAAATGCGGCACAGCGAATTGAATTATTCGGAATCGGCCACGAGATTTGCGGCGAGCTTGGCTTTGGCTGGAATCGCCGGCTGGAGATGATGCGGCCAGGTGTCGATGCAACCGGCTTATCCGATTTTGCCCGAAAATATGGTTACCGCGATGAAGACGTTGAACTGGCTAATACGCGCGTTATCGCATTCATGACAGAACTCGCAGCCACGCTCAAAGCGCAAAAAGAACGGGGCAGCGAATTTATTATCGGGCAATCCGTCACAGCCGCTGATTTTTATTGGGCCACATTCAGTAACTTCGTGGTCCTGCAGTCGCCTCAAGATATCCTGCTTGACCCATCCGTTCGGCCGATGTTTGAAAACACACCCGTCGAAGTCACCGCCGCGGTCGATCCCATATTAACCGAACACCGGGATCGCATCATGCATACATATTTCAACATGCCGCTCGCCTTATAGCCCTTAAAGCCGGCGCCCGAGGTTAGACGCCTTTTCGTAAATCCAAAGCGATAAAGGATATGCTCATTAACCTGAGGCGTATCTGTCGTTATCTATTTCATTAACACCAGGAGGAAACAATGAGCCAATACTTTCCCAAAGAGCAGCGAGCTTGGGAGCAATCAGCTGTCCGCGGTGGCACGATTATGGAGAAGAGTGTTGTTTGGGAAGGCGACTATGATATTCGGTCTGCATTTTTTCGAATGCCACAAGGCATGAACATTCCCACACACACACACCCTAAGTGGGTTCAGGTGATGGTTTTAGAAGGTGCCATGCAAGTCGAAACACAAACAGACGAAAAAATCCTGATTGAAGCTGGCGGTTGTTATTTCGTTGAGGCCGGCGATACGCATGCAGAAACAGCCGTCAAAGACGCTTTGTTACTGGTCACTCAAGGGGAAGACCGCCTCGACGGCGTCATCGCATAAACCGATAAATCATCCCGGCCAACACACCCACTTCCTGCGTCATCGCCGCACGAAAAACAGCCTGCCTGCTCCACTCTGGCTGAATTTACCTGGGCCGTGTATGGTCAATATGTGAACTCGCTTTCTGGAAGACGACAAAAGATGAACTCACAACAACGTGACCGTGCGCGTAACTGCATCATGGGTGCTGTCGTGGCAGATGCCGCTTCGATGGGGTTTCACTGGCTTTACAGCCAGCGTCGAATCAGCGAGCTCGCGCCCGATGAACCCGAATTTCGAGCACCCGATGAAAACGACTACGCGGATGGCGCCGGGTATTTCGCCCATGCGCAAAAGAGTGTTGGTGACCTGTCCCAATACGGCGAACAAATGATGGTTATGCTTCACTCACTTGTGCAAACCGAAGGCAGCTACCAAAAGGCACATTACACAGAACAGTTTCGCAGACATTTCGGCTACGGGGGCGAATTTGTCGGCTACATTGATAGTCCGACGCGTCAGACACTGGATCGTATCTACAGGGATGAACATGCCGCATTAGAGGCGGTCGATGCCGTTCCCTATGAGGGGGATCAGCGAGAACAACATGCCATGCTGACCAAAGTCCTGGCAGCTGCTAAGCAGTATGAAGGCCAGGGGTTTCGCGAGCGAGTGGAGTGGTACGCCGATGCAATGCCTGACCCGGCCAGATCACGCGTATATGGTCTGGCCCTTGTCGATGCGCTGGCCGCAAAAGATGATTTTCCGGGTGCAATCGATGAACAGCTACCCGCCGTAAGCAAGTTGCCACCTCTGGTCGCATGCCACATCGACGACTCCGAACTCCCAACCATTACCGAGTCAGCCATCAGAGTGACAAATAACGCGCCACGTGCAGTGGATTTCGGGCATGTATGTACCGAATTGCTCAAGGCCTCTCTGCAGGGGGCTTCTATCGAAGAAGCGATTAAGGCGGCCGTCGCGGCGGGCAGTGATGCCACGCGCGAACGACTGACTTCCGCCCTGGCGATGGATGGTTCCGTTCGCAAAGCGACACGGGAGTTTGGTCTGCATTGCGACCTCGGTGCAGGCATACCCAGCGTCCTGCACAACCTGCAAAGTACAACCAGCTATACCGAGGCAATCCGCCGAAACATTCTCGCCGGTGGCGACAATTGTGGCCGGGCGATCGTGTTAGGGGCCGTGTGCGGTGCGCGATTTGGCCTTGGCGGCCATGCCGGCATACCACTGGCATGGGTCAACCGGCTGAGCAAAGGTGAGGCCATCCAAGCGCAGATAGATAGATTGTTCGCACCTGATTAGCTGTACTTACCTGGGCAGGCCCACCGCACCATTGCCTTTCGCAAAAAGAGGCACCAACTCAGGCCAATCCAGCAAACACTGATGGGTCGTGAGTGACCGTTGCGGTTTTAATACACCCTCTTCCCAAAGCACTACCCCATCCACCGAGATCGACGGATCAAGGACCATCCAACAGATTTCACCCGGCGGGTAACTTGCGCAGGTATGAAAGTGCAGGAATCGAGGGTTGGTAAATACCGTGTTCGACCAGCGATCCGGATCATCTTCGGCTCGGCCTGGGAAGTCACAACCGGGATGAATCCCACAATGCCAGGAGTGGACAATCCTTGGGTCGAGGGAAAAAAGTGCCGCGACAGTTTCATAGTGACGATCAATTCGTTGAATCGTCTCATCATCACCTGTGTAACTGTCTATACGGCCTTGAGAAAGGTTGGCCATGACGCAATCTTCAATTGCAATCCAAGGAGGATCATAGACCTTCGAACCGGTCGGTGTGAGATAGCGGGCAAGCGCGACCTCACCGGAGAAGTTCGATGCATCGATGGGCATATGTATACCCATTGGGAAACGCAAGAGCGTGACTTCCTCCGGCGAAGCTACCTCCGCCATGCTGCCAGATACTTTCGACCCAAGAGGACAGGTAATGGTAATGTCTGACGCCTTGAGTAGCAGACTGTCAACAGACTTCTTTAAGGCCAGCATCGCCCGATAATCGACACAACCGTAATCCGATGCCAGCGCATCCAACGTCCTTGCATATGACATCACGCGCGTGCACCCCACGTCAGCCGGGTCAAAACGTAGCTGATCACCCTTGCGGCAAAAAAAGATGCAGCAATCACAATCCTCATCAATCAGTGCACCTGCATCGATGAGGCGGTTATCAGGGCCATCTGTCTGTTTAAGGCGAACACTTGCGCCAAGTTCGCGCGCAACGTCAGCCACAAAAAAGGGTGTTTCAGCATCATACCAGCCAAGGGCGGGGTCTTCGTAGATAATCAAAACATTGTCGGCCGACTGGATGCCGGCACAATTTATCAGCAGATTCCGAGCGCCTGCCAAAGCCCTTGTAAGTTGCGTTGTCTGCGGGGTCAACGTCATCGCCGGTAGGCGAAAGCTTTCGAAAAACGCCAGTCTAAGTATTCACCACAGGTGATGGGCTCTGCGCAATCCGAAGCTTCAGGGAAGAGCGTTTTAGCATCGATATTCGTTTCAGGATTAGGATCGTACGCGAGCACCAGCGACAATCGATTCTGATCTGATGTATTGATGACCCGGTGAGGCGCTGAATGAAATTCTCCATGAGTCCAACGAGTCAGCAGATCACCAATATTGACGATCAGCGTGTCTTTAATGGGGTGTGCATGGATCCACTGACCATCGACATTTTTTACATGAAGGCCGCCAACCTCATCTTGTGATAAGACAGTCAACAGACCAAAGTCCGTGTGTGGCCCGACGCCGAATTGCTGTGCACCTGCCACCGTCTTTTGCGGTGGATAGTAAACAAACGAGGCTCGGCTCAGAGGCCTGTCACTGGACAGCAAAAAAATGTCCGGATCCAAATGCAAACTCAGAGCCAGACCGCGCAGTAGGCATCGAGCGAGCTGGCTTGCGCTCTCAAACCAGGCGTTTGCACGCGCACGTAGATCAGGCAAATGCTGATCAGGCCATTGATTGGGACCGTGGAGAGAGTGATCGGGCACGCTGGCTGCACGTTCGTCCCAACGTCCCCAGATAAAACTCTCTTTCAGGTCTGCAGGAACATCGTCGGCCATGCGCGCGCCACCGGCAGCCAACCATCCTCGATGGTGGGCAGAAACCGAGACTTCGGACTTGATTGCCTTTGGAAGCGAAAAAAATTCGAGCGCACTGAATCGGGCGTCATCGATGACTGAATTTGCGATGCCATGGTTGCAAACGTAGATAAAGCCCGGATTCTGGCTTGCGCGCCGTAGAGCCTTAGCCGTCGTCTGGCACAATTCACCCTTGATCAACGGACCTATATCGATGATGGGTACCTGACCGACACCACTGTCTACTGCATCCCTACGACTCAATGCTTAGCATCCATATCGTCGCTGTCCGCATCCGTATAGTAGCCAACCGTATCGTTTTCCGTAGTGACGCCAAGTCCGTTCAGGGAGCGATTCACATAGTTGAAGTAACAGATGATCTGGTTCGCCTCGAGAATTTCACCATCGTCAAAGCCTGCAGACCTGAGTTTATTTACATCATCCATCTGCATCCCACCTGGTGAAACCGTGAGCTTTTCAGCATAGTCGAACAGCGCCTGTTCAGGCCCGTCAAACACATCTCCCGGCTGCCCGCCAAATAACGCCGTGCCAATCCTATCCGCGCGCAACTTATCACCAATGAGGTGACGCGCATTAGCCCAGTGATTGGCAATTGAGTATTCAGATTGATTGATGATGGATACCCAGGTTGCGAGACATTCCTGCAGCCACTGCGGCAGAGTATTGGCCTCATCATGAAGGACGGCTCGATAAAGGTTGACGTGCCCACGCAGAGTTGCCGGACGCAGAGAATGCACGCGCATGACGTTATCAACAGTGCCGTGAGGCGTCCGGGCCAATTCCAGAGCGTCGTGGAGTTCATCACTGGCGTCGCTGTCTTCGATCATACGGATCCATGCAGACATTTTCCTTCTCCAGACATGAAAGGGTTAACCGGACAACGTGTTCAGGGGTACAGAAGTTCGACCAGCCGATCAGGACGCAGTTCCTCACCTGCATAGATTTCACCATCTATACCGAGCGCGGGCGCAGTCCGAATGCCCTTGCTTTCCACAAGGGCTGCAGCCTGTTCGTCGATCAACAAATCCTTAATTTCAAATGCCAGGCCTTCACTCACAAGCAATCGCTTGAGCGCATCGCACGACGGGCACAAAGGTGTGGTGTAAAGAACAATTGCCTGGCTCACGGTTTAGGTTTATCCCTGTGTTTTCTGTTTGCGGTAACGTGCTTTTGCTTTCATCCAATTGTCATAAGCTTCTCCTTCGAGGAAGGGCTGCTCTGCGGTAAAGATCGTCCGTTTCCAGTCGTTTCCCTGGGGCCACGTATAGGGCGCAACTTGTGTCGTGCGTGGTTGTTCAGCGCGCTCAAGCAATCCCAGTGCCAGTTCGATGACCTCTGCCTGCATGGGTATGTCAAACGGCACACCGCAGGGGTTTCCCAACGGGAAATCAAGAAAAACCAATCGCGGCACACCGCATTGTTCGACGATGTCACGTGCGGTTGCGATGACCACCGTCGGGATACCGTTGGCTTCCAAAAATCGTGCGACCAGACTCACGGTCTGGTGGCAGACAGGTCAGACAGGCGTGAGCACCGCAATATCGACTTCGTCTTCCCTGCAGCGTCTGAGCACTTCAGGCGCATCGACTTCTAATGTCCGCTCCTGGCTGTAGGCGGTATACACACCATGACAGCGTGGTGCCAGACTCCGCAAACGACCGTCGTCCACCTTTTCCTGCAGACGTGTGACAGGGAAGTAGGTATTGACGTCATCAAGGTGGGTGGCGTGCTGATCATAGTGTTCCTGGCGGCTGTAGAGTTTTTCTAAAGGTGTCTCTGTTGGGATCGAGTAGGCACTGCCCACCAGCATCTCATGACTTTTGTCGCGTTCACCGCCATCCCCTCGTACAGCAACGTCACTGGTTGACACCAGCACCGCACGGCATTCGGCGAGTCGTTTGGACAACGGGGTAAATGGCACGTCGTCGAACTGTGCCCACTGGTAGGGTTTTGCATAACCCTGAGATAAGTAGTAATCCCGCGTGCGATCAATATAGCGGACATAATCAGTCATGTTCACGGCTCTCATTTATCGGTTAACTCTTCGTCAGACTGTGATCCTAGCTTATTTCACATGATTTTCGGAATGGTGATGAAAAATCGAATGCAGACGAAGGCTTGTGCAGATTTGCGCCGCTTTGGCCGACAGCACACCTTAAAATTTCGGGCAGCTGCTCTACATGTCCACGACCGTACTAAAAAATCAAGATTCGTTTGGGGTTAGCGGATAGCGTCGCTGTTAGCCAGCGCCTCAGATGGCGGTTATATGGGTCCGAAATATTCGGGCCCGGCATACCGGGCCCGAATTTTGCCTCTACTGGCCAAAATTGTAGGTAAACGTGATACCCGACCAACGCGGTCGGCCGTAGTATTGCTCGGTCATACCGAAAACGTTCGGACCTGACAGATCGAAAGTCTGTACCAGATACTCCGCGTCGCCGAGGTTGTGTACAAAGCCGTTGAGGCTCCAACGATCGTTGGCTGACGTGTACATGATTGCGGCGTTTGCCACCGTATATCCGGACTCAGTAACCGTCTCAGCTTGCGTGAGGCTGAAGTAATGCTCACTTCGGTGGTGCACATCCCATTGCAGTGCTAGGCGACCTTCGCCAATTCCAAACTCGTAACGGATCAAGGCATTAAAGTTCCATTTGGGTGATTGCACGGAAGTGGTTTTCGGTGCACCACCACCGAGGTCGACCTCGATGTCGTTGTACGCTGCACCTAACATGATATCGAGGCCGTCGACCGGGCTCGTTAAAATTTCGATTTCACCACCACTCGATTCAGCATCAGCGTTGACGGTTAGGGTGTCTACACCTATAAATTGAAATGCTTGGTAGTCGTTGTAGTCGTAGTAATAAACAGCACCGTTTAGCTGCAAAAGACCGTCTTGTAGCGAAGACTTGAATCCAATTTCAAACGCATCAAGCTGTTCGGGATCGAAGCTCAAAACGTCATCTGTATAGTCCAACGGCGGGCTCATGGGGAATACGGGGGCGTTGTAGCCACCACCTTTCACACCCCGGTTGTAGCTTGCATAAAACATGGTGTCTTCCGTGAAATCCCAGTTAAGACCGAGACGCCAAGCAACTTCGTCGTCTTCACGATCGCCACGGTAGCTTGCAAGATTTGCGAGTATGTTTGGGTTTCCGTTTCTATACTTAGAGCCAGGCACGAAATCGACTACATTGACGTCGAAAGTGTGGTCCTTTTCATCTCTGACCCAACGTACGCCGGCGATAAGCGTGAGATCCTCACTGATGCCTCGCTCGATCTGACCGTAGATTGACCAGGATTCGGTGTTGGTTTGATAGGGGTTGTCTAGACCGGTGACGAAGGGTGTGTCACTTGCCGGGTCCATGAAAGGTTCGCTCTCAGCACCATTGGAGTCGTTGACTTCGAGGTCCATGTAGTAGAAACCGGCGACCCAGTCCATGTTGTCGGTCTCACCCGTTAAACGGACTTCCTGCGAAAACTGCTCGGCATCTGTGTTTAAGAAGAAGTTAAACACAGGCGCAGGGGATGCATCAGAATCTTCGATATAGTCACGCTCAACGGTTGAGAAATCCGTGATGCTGGTGAGTGTGAAGTTGTCGAAATCCCAATTGACCGTGACACTATGGCCTCGGGTTTCCAGGTCATTGAAACCAGGGGCGTCCCATGCGCCTGCATAGGGATCGCCATCGTTGTCTATATAGCCGAGAACTTCATTGAAGAAATGGGGCGTCAACCGACCTTCGGTAACCGAGGTGACGTGTTCAAAAAAACCTGTGTCGATGTCCTGATTCATTCCCCGGGTGTTGAACAAGATCTCAACTTTATCGGAGGGTGCCCAGGCCAGTTGCCCGCGCCAGCCCTGCTCGTTGCCATTGTTCATATCTTTGCCGATACGGTTCTTGATGTAAGGATCATGATCGTTGGTCGCAAAGGCGATACGAGCGGTCAGGGTTTCACCCAGCGCGCCGCCGATGGCGCCTTCGAGTTTTAACTGCTGGTGACTCCCGGATGTTATACGTGCATAACCATCAAGCTCTTCGGTGGGCTTTTTTGTCAGATAGTGCGCAAGGCCACCCGTCGCATTGCGACCGTAAAGCGTGCCTTGTGGGCCCTTGAGAATTTCCACCCGTTCCATGTCAAAGAGCATGAATCCCGTTCCAGACATTTGCGAGATGTAGACGTCGTCAACGTAGATGGCGATTGGGCTTTCGTTGTTGGTCGTGAAATCGGAGTTTGCGACCCCGCGAATGGCGATCGAATAGTTGGCCTCGCCGTTTGGTTGTACGGTATGTACGCCGGCTGCCATCGCGGTAACCTGCTGGGCATTCGAATACCCCAGTTGTTCCATTTGCTCGCCGGTCAAGGCGTTGATGGCGATGCCCACATCCGTGACGTTCTGCTCCCGTTTTTGGGCCGTCACTACTATCTCTTCGATGACGGCAGCGGAAGCCGGCACGGACATAAATATAGCGCCCAGCACTACTGTCCACTGGATAAATCGTGGCTGCATGAAAACCCCTCAACTTTGCTGATTATTCAAAACGGCGCGATTCTAACTGTTTTTCCATTATATGTATAAGGCACGCCGTGATGACGTTAACTCCGATAAACCTGTCCGTTCTCACTGGCGACAGCTAGCGCATGCCAAAGGCCATCGGTGTCAGTTGCAAGGAGTACATTTTTGGCTCAGATCAGCGAATTGGCCGACCGAGAAGTACCATCGCCCACGTATTCAGCTGCTTCGAAAGCAAATTAGGGCCCATTCGGACAGGTGATCTAAAAAACAAAGACATCCTTCATCATTGCCCAAAGCCCTGCAGGATCCTACTATCTACCAACCGAAGGGGAAGTCTTCTATGAATATAGACCATCGTCTGGATCGAGTGGAGAGTATCGAGCAGATACGTGCCCTGAAAGCGCTTTATTGCGACCTGTGTGATGAAGGGTACGACGCGGATCGGTTGTGCAATCTCTTTACAGACGACGCCATCTGGGACGGAGGCAGGCTGGGACGATTCGAAGGCCGCGAGCACTTGCACAGGTTCTTTACCAATATGCCGAACGTGATGTCATTCGCAATTCACCACGTTACAAATTCGGCAGTTGATTTAAGCGATGATGGCCAGACGGCTGAAGCCCGATGGTATCTGCTACAAATGGCGACCTTAAACAACGAAAACAAAGCGGTCTGGCTGACCGGGCGTTATATCGATCAGCTCGTCCTGCAGCAAGGGTCCTGGAAATTCCAGCACACGTCGCTGGTCGCGCGCTTCTTTTCTCCATACGATCAGGGTTGGGCAGAAGTACCTTTCCTGGAGGTGACGGCATGAATCAAGGTGGAGAAATAATCGGGCAAATCAGTTATTTCCCGGCCGACGGTGGAGACATCACAACTCACCCACCGCGTGCCTATGACATGCGGAGTCCAGAAAGTGGCAGAGGTGGGGGTTCGATGCCATCGCACACGTTAATTTCAGATGCCCGGATGGCAGACGACATCGGCCTTGAAACCAGCGGTTTCCAACTCATTCATCGACCGTCGTCCGTGGACGATTTCCTGAATAACAAGGAAGTGATGCGCATCTATTACGATGAGTGCAGGACACTTGCAAAAGAGTTAACAGGCGCTTCTGTCGCCTTCACCTATGACCATCTGATTCGCGAACCCGGACAACAAATCTCCGGTGGCGGTACCGATGGGCAGCCTCACGTGACGGGTGAAGATCAGGGAGGGGGTTACATTGGCACAGCCCACATGGACTATACCGACACCACCACCTGGACAGATTATCTCGCCGTGCACAACGAGCACCCACCAAACTCAGCAGTGAGGACAATCTCCCTAAACTTTTGGCGCGGCCTGAGTACAGTCGTTGACGATTATCCGTTGGCCATCTGTGATGCACGCAGTGTCAAAAAAACGGACCTCTTCGAGACGGTCGTCTTCGGTTATGGGGCCAGTAACTACAGTTGGCACGACATCGGCATAGAAACATACAGCGTGAAGTATTCTGAGGACCAACAGTGGTATTACTTCCCCCGCATGACGCCTGAAGAAGTACTCGTCATCAAATCTTATGATTCACTTGGTGTGATTGGAAACACCTGCCCTCACAGTGCCTTTAATAATCCTGCAGCCAACCCTGATTCTCCCGCCAGACGCAGTATCGAATTACGCGTTCTGTGCTTCATTACCGACTAGTGCAACGGCTCGTATCAACCGATTCATATACGAGCGCTCCCCCAGCAGGCTAGACTGCTCGGAAAGGATATGAATCAGGAGGCAAACATGACATTTCTTATTTTCGGACTGGCAGTGTTCATCGGTATCCATATGGTGCCTTCGATTCCGGGCATGAAAAGCGCATTTGTAGAGAAAATAGGCGATTCGGGTTACCAGGGCGCGTATTCGCTGGTCGCATTGTCGGGGCTAGGATTGATAATTTACGGCATGATGCAGGCGCCATTCATCAGTCTCTGGGTGCCGCCGGAATGGGGGCGGCCGGTGTGTTTTGCACTCATGGGTGGCGCCGTGTTGCTCTATACAGCAGCCTTCTTACCCAGCAGCATCAAGCATTTCACCCGTCACCCGATGCTGTGGGGAACCACACTGTGGGCTGCCGCACACCTGCTGGCCAACGGTGATCAGGCGTCGCTGCTGCTCTTTGGTGGGTTGGGTTTGTTCGGTGTATCGAAGGTGTTTCTGATCGACGCCCGTCAACCCACAGCACGCGGCGAACGCCAGCCACTTGGGAAGAACCTGATCCTGGGTGGGGTTGCGGCTGCTTTGTACGCTTTGCTGACCTACTTTCACCAGTACCTGTCCGGCGTGGCCATCCTGATGGGCTAATAACTGTAGGGCGAAAGGCCGAGCCAACGCACCGGCGGATTAATCAGGCGATACAGCGTATTGGTTACTACAGCTTCATCCCCATGCGACACTCCGGAGGTACACCAAAAGCCATCGGCTTTGGTGCACGCGTTTCCGCCAACAACTCAAGGCCGACTGCGCGATAAAAATCGACGGCTGGATTGTCTGATAAAACATCCAATTGGAGTTTGGCGAACCCATCCTTACGCGCCCCACTAATTGCGCGTTCTATCAACTGGTATCCCACGCGTTTACCACGAAATTTTGGTTTCACCGAGAGCGCGTGGATATAGTAAGTATCTGCTCGAACCACAGGATTAAGCCAGCTTGCATGTTCCGATCGCTCCAACAAACCAGGGAAGTCTCCAGCGTCAATTAGGTCGTTGGCAACCAGTTCTGGCCAGATAGGACCTAGCGCACGCTGTCTGGACCTGAACTCCGGACCCGGCATACCAATTTCAATACCCGCAAGTTCTCCATCTTCAACGGCGAGCGTGGTCGCATCCGCCGCAAACAGGGTGCCGTCACGATGCCACGAAGCGATTACCAGGGCATCAAACACACTTCGTTCACCGAAATGGTAATCGTAGGAGACCGGCCCGGTCGCCCAGATGAGTTCTGGAATCTCATGGTCGAATTGTTCTTTTAGATCTTGCGTTGCTGGCAGGAGTTTCATGATGGGCCTTTGATTATTTGGAGATTGTTTGTGGTTTTACCTGTGTCAGCATACAGGACTGTACGATTCGCTGGCAGGTGGGTGTATGGCTTGTTCTCAACGACTTCAACACTCCGTCTGAGAAGGGTTGTCAGTGATCGGAGCACATGATTCTTAACCTTGCATCATTAGTTAATTATTTTTTATATAAATTTCATAAATTATTGATTTATAAACTATTAATAGGATTTATTGACATCAAAACTCGGGATAGAAGCACGATGTACCTGTTTCCATTGGACTGCCCTGACTCTAACCAATGTCATCTGAGTTTCGGTCTGAAACCGATACCCAATCTGCGACACCCAGGCGAAGCATAGCACCTGTAACTCGCACCGATACGCGCATAAGCGATATCGCCGTGCACGTGCAATTCTACGCCGGCACGATCGCCGACGGTCATTGAGGCGGCGTTGAGTACATTGACGTACCAGATTCGCCGCACTTCATTACCGAATTCATGCACAGTTAACTGAGTGCCCTTAGCCAAGCATGCAATCGCAAGCTTCTTGCCTCGGTGGGCAGAAGCTGTAAAGCTCGCATACAAATAGCGAAATTGCCGGGGAATTCAAACTCAAGCCCCTCTCTAACAACAGTCGGGAAGGACGTCTGAAACGTAAACGTTACAACTTTACCTTGGTACAGGGCTGCTATGCATTGATCATCTCGATCGAAAGACCAGCCATGCTCTCTATCCACAAATTCATCGCTCCGCCCAGCCTCAAATTCATCCTGAGTCACGCGAAGGATTTCATAACCGACAGGGGGCGTCCCCACCGACCTTCCAGCTTCACTCGACTCAACGGGACAGATTTCGAAATCAATAAATTTGCGCACAAACCTTAAAGCGCACCTCAGTCCGTGCAGCAGAAAGCCGGGCACCTTCGTCGATCTTAAGAAGCTTTCCAAATTCAACCTGCCTTAAACAATTAACCGCTCTGAAAAGGCCGCAGTTTGAGCTCAAACATAAGGATGATTGTCATTTCCTCTTCGTCTGAGTGCCTCGACATCCTCAGGCAGTACCAATCCCTTTTCGATGAGGTGGTCAACGGCCTTATGCCAACGCTCAATTCGGGCATTGGCATTGGGGTAGCGTCGGGTCAGCTCCGATTCCTCAAGCGGTATCGTCATGCCATCTAACCAGTTGGGATTTGAAAGATCCTCACTTCGTTCACCCCGGTAGCTTGCAATGGGTGCTTCGAGCTCCGGTGTGCGAATTCCTCCCAGGGCGTTACCTAAGTCATCTCTTTTTATGAGTGCGTCTTCATCCCCCGACATGGAAATTCGGGGCATTGAGGCGGGCAGCGCGCCTTCTCTAAGCCATAAAACCATCCCCCGCAGGGCCGCATCGTCAATATATCCCCATCCGACGGCGTTACGATCGGCAGGCGAATCACCCAAGTAAACACCATCACGCTTCATGATCTCCGCCAATTTAGAGGCACGATAAGGGCTTTGGTGCGACGCGCCAGCGATTTCCCAGAACCGAAAGGTATTGGTATCTGCTTGCCTGACAGGATAGTTGTATCTTGCTTCGCATTCGGTCGCAACGACCAAAATAGGCACGTCTCCATCATCTCGTATTTGACACATGGCGGGTGACAGCTCACCGCTCGTTGGCGCAAATAAATCCATCAGAGGCCTCTCCTCAATCGGCGGGCAAATGCCCCAATGAACGGTGAGATAGAAGCCATCGAACACTTTTGTGTGCGGGTGGGCCGCATTAAGGTACGAACCCAGGCGCATAGCCGACTGGGAGCCACCGGTCGCGATCACCAGTTCCGGTTTTAGCCCGCCAAGCAGTGCAGTATCGCCATGGCTCACCAAGCGGCCTGCCTGGGTGAATATGTCATAGGACCAGGCATCGCCGGGGTGATTAAGCTTCCCGTATCGAGTGGGGTCCCACTGGCGAAGGCCCTTGGTCAGCCCTTCAGTCCCATCAACGCCAATTTTTTGCGTTGTTACACCAATCCAGGCATATCCACGGAAGATCTCAGAATTAATCGGTGAGCCGATATCAAATCCAGCGGTCACGTTTTGCCAGTTGACCACGGCAATGCCATTAAAATTCGCGACTGATTTTGGCCTCACAACATAAGCCCGCGTGACGTAATCAGCGGTATTGCCAGGCTCAGTGTCCCACTGACCGTTTCGTGGTGTACTACCCCCTGGCGCGACCCGGTAAGCCTGGGCAACACCGGCTAGTGTGTATTCCTCCATGACATAGCCATGCAGGCTTAAGTCTTCTATGGGACTGGCGAAGGGCCAGCCATGATCGCCTCCGACCAGGGGGCCGCTCACCTCTGGCAGCAAGGTTGGCGGCCGATTTTTCGCCAGCGCCTTCGGCAACCATGCGGCCGGTATCAGTGAGAAAAGAGAATTGTTGAATGTTCGTCTGGAGGGTGCCATGTGCCTATGCCGCCTATGTACTTAACCACTGTATGACACAGACCCATTATCCACTTCAAGCAAATATCACAAAACTTAAGCAGCGTGGATTAGGTTGGTAAAACACGCTGCATTTACAGTGACAGCCAACATGCCACTACCTGTCGGAGCAGTTATGAGTTCGACCACACTTGCTTAATGCCGCCCAAAAGGCTTATACAGGTTGAGTCGTCTTTCACATGCCATCGTACACAGCGCGGAGATTGTATGAGACTAATCGCCTATGTTGCCCTTTTTGTTTTATTGACCGTACTTTTGATCGCAGGAGGAGCTTACGTTTACCTGGTGCCTGACGCCGAAGATGCACCAACGCCGGATGAGCGAACCTTACGCGTGTTGCCATCAGGTGAGCTCATCGGCTTTGTGCGACACGAGGTAGGCACCTGGCTCGGCATACCCTTTGCAGGGGCACCAGTGGGCGACAGGCGTTGGCGCGCGCCCAGCGCTTTCGACAAGTGGACAGGCAGACGTGAAGCACTGGAATTTGAGGCAGGTTGTCCTCAACTCGGCCAGGGTGGCGTCACCGGCAAAGAAGACTGTCTGTTTTTGAATGTCTGGTCACCGAATTTTGACAGGGATAAAGTAAAAAACCTGCCGGTGATGTTTTGGATACATGGCGGTGGTAATAGCATAGGAGATGCGAGCACACCCATTTATCACGGCGACAACTTAAGCCGGGCTCATGACCTGGTCGTTGTCAGCACTCAATACAGATTAGGCCCCTTAGGCTGGTTCAGGCACCCTGCCCTGCGCGATGCAACGTCTTCCCCGGAAGATCAGTCAGGTAATTTCGGCACCCTGGACATCATTCAAGCGCTAAAGTGGGTAAGGAACAATATCCAGCACTTTGGCGGGGACCCGGATAATATCACCATCTTCGGTGAATCCGCGGGCGCCTTTGACGTGCTCAGCATGATGGCCTCACCCTTGGCCAGCGGATTGTTCGATAAAGCGATATCGCAAAGTGGCGGACTGAATTTTACGAGCATTGCTGCAGGTGAAAACTATACGGATGACCCTGAACCGGGACACCGCCTCAGCTCTCGAGAAATCGTTAACAACATGCTCATACAGCAGGGGCTCGCGGCAGATCGACAATCGGCCGTTTTAATTCAGTCGGAGATGAACAAGCAGTCGCTGGCAAAGGCACTTCGGGATCTGACACCGGGTGAACTATTAAGCCTGTATAGTGGGTCTTTCGGCGGCATGCTGGGCAATCCCGACATTTTTGCTGACGGCCATGTTTTGCCTCAAAATTTGACCGCGGCAGAAATATTCTCAGACCCAAGTCGATATAACCCGGTGCCTGTGATACTCGGCACAAACCGTGACGAGTCCAAACTATTTACAGCGTTTTCCAGCCGTCACGTGAAAAAATCATTTGGCTTACCTTCCGGCTTCACGGATATACAGGCCTACAACAGAGACAACCGTTATGCCACGGATGGCTGGAAAATTCGAGCCGTGGACGAATTGGCTACGGCCATGCTTGCCCAAAATGCAGGCGTTTATGCCTACAGATTCGATGTAGACGACTGGCATGATCTGGGCTTAATTAATCTGCAAGATCTCTTAGGCGCGGCGCACGCTTTAGAGATACCCTTTGTGTTCAACAAATTCATTAAGCCCATGCGGGTCATATTCCCGCAAGCGATGCAGGAAGAATTTGATACCGTCGCGGATCACATGAGTGCTTACTGGGCGGAGTTTGCCTACACCGGCTCGCCCGGATCCGGACGTGATGGCAAGCAACCAACCTGGTCAACATGGAACATCGATGATCCCCAAAAGCCTCGATTGATGGTATTTGATACCAAAAGCGATCAGGGAATTCGCATGGTCACTGACCGATTAACCCGTTCTGACCTGAAACAGAGGTTTCTCACCGACACGACCTTCCCTTCCCAGAGCGAATATTGCCAAGCCTATGAAAGGCTGTTTACTGACAATCAGTTCAACGCGTTAGAGTACAGCGCCCTCGGAGAAAGCGGGTGTCCGGCCGACCAGGACGCCCTTTAAAGTCATCTGCCCAGGCCGCCCGAGTCGACGGTGTAATTCGCCCTTTGAGTTAATTTTGCGCTCATCGCCTATCGGTTAAGCGCGAAGCTTTTTATTATCCGCATCATAAACAGCATCCATCTCGATGTGACCTTTCCTGACGCCAACCGATGTGTCGACGGTTACCCGAAGCCCTGCTTTGATCACCGAGGGTTCGAGATAAGCAAATGCCAGGCTTTTCCTGACACGGTGCCCGTAGGCACCCCCGGTCGTTAACCCCACGTATTCTCCTTCGTGATAGACCGCCTCGTTCCCATAGCACTCACAAGGCACATCATCATCAAAGACGATATAGGCAAGCTCGATTTCGTAGCGGCCCTGTCGCGCGGCCAGCGCATCTCGACCCACGAAATTTCGACTCATATCAATAAACCGTCCCATGCCTGCCTCAAAACCGCTAATTTCCTCCGTGAATTCATTGCCAAAGGCTCGATAAGCTTTCTCCATTCTGAGCGAATTGAAGGCATAACCACCGAAGTCCCGAAGACCATCATCGCCGCCAACCCGGCACATTGAATCGTAGATCGACAGCAGCTGATAACTCGGCATATGTAATTCGTAACCAAGCTCTCCCGCATAAGACACTCTGATCACCCTGACGAGTGCGCTATCAATCTTGATCTCTTTCATCCGCAGCCAGGGAAACGCCTCGTTTGACAAGTCTTCAGTTGTCATGCGTTGAAGAATTTGTCGCGACTTTGGTCCTGTGATCAATATTGCACCGAGCGACTCTGTGACGTTATCAATCTGCACATCGAAACCTTCGGACTGAGCGTTCATCCAGTACGCATCTCGATGTTCAGAGCCAATCGCAGAGATCAGATAAAAATGGTTATCGCTGATTCGAGTAATCGACATATCACTCATGATGCCGCCCTGGGGCAAATGAAACAGACTCAGCGCAAGACGACCGTTTTTGCCTGGCAATTTATTGCAAGACAGACGATCAAGAAATTTATGCCCATCCGGCCCCCGTATTTCAAATTTGGCAGAACCCGACAAATCTATAATGCCTGCTGCTTTCTCTACCGCTGCACATTCTTCAGCCACGATCTCATGCGTTTCATTGTGCGACCAGCTCAGGGTCTCCTGCCTGACATCGTCCGTTTGGAACCACAGTGGTTTCTCAAATCCCTGAGCCGCACCATACACTGCCCCTTTCTGCTGAAGACGTGTATATAACGTGCTCGTGCGCATCGGCCGTCCGTGAGGCCTGTTGTCGTTCGGCGCGGCAACGGCATACATGGCTTCATAGGATTCGATAGCCTTAACGGTACAATATTTCTTATCTGCCCACGCACCGAATCGGCGACTATCCAGAGGCAGCATGTTGAGCTCTGTCTGACCGTGCATCATCCACTGGGCCATATACTTTCCAATACCACCCTGGGCAATACCGATGCTTGCACCACAAAGATTCCAGAAATTTCTCAGTCCAGCCTGGGGGCCTGCAAGTATGTTGTCATCAGGGGTATGCGTAATGGGTCCATTGACAACGGTCCGAATACCCACCTCCCGGAATCGTGGCGTAAGCGCCATACAGCGCTCCAAAAAAGGCATCAGCCTTTCAAGATCAGCATCGAACAACTCCTGGTCAAAGGCCCAATCCATACCATTGAGTGCCCAGGGTTTCGAACCCCACATCTCATACGGCCCGACTAAAAAGCCAGAAGATTCCTGTCTGATATAGGCAGAAGCGTGCGAATCCCGAAGCACCGGCAGTTCAAAATCCAGCGCATCAACGTCAGGATGTGATTCCGTGACCAGATACTGATGTTCGAGATTGATCAGAGGTACATGGGCATTGACCATCGCGCCCACCTCGGGCGCAAAGCAGCCTGCGGCGTTGACCACATGTTCTGCAACGAGGGTGCCTTTCTCGGTCACCACCTGCCATTCACCAGAAGCCAGCGCGTTGATTTCAACAACACGATTGAAACGATGGATTTTTGCACCTGCCTTCTGCGCTAACTGGGCAAGCGGCATGACAACGGAAGTCGGGTCAACGTGACCATCATTCGGCGTGCTGGCAATCACCCGAGCATCGGAAAAATCAACAAACGGGTGTTTTTCTTCTGCCTCTTTCTTCGAGATCAGCTGAAATTCACAGCCGACACTCTTTGCCCGGCTCTCGAGGTTTCGAAACCACTCTTCTTCTACTCTGGTATGGCCTATACGAAGGCTACCCGTTTGATGAAAAGTGGAAGCTTCACCTGTTTCTTCAGGCAAAATTTCGTTGTACAACTTAATCGTATAATCGTGAATCTGGGCAACGGTCATGTTGCCGATGAAGTTTGAACAAAGCCCTGCCGCATGCCAGGTAGAACCACTGGTGAGTTCGCCTTTCTCAATCAGTACAATATCGTTCCAGCCTTCTTTCGCCAGGTGATAGAGGAGATTTACACCCAGGGACCCCCCGCCGATAACAACGACTCTCGCTTGAGATGGCAGGGAATCAGGCATCGCGACCCATCGCCTGGCGAGAAAGAAATATAGGGAACCGTTCTCTTATCAACCGGTCCACTTCATCACTGATGTGGTTCGGAAAATAGGTTTTCAGCAGCACACGCTTTTTTGCAACCGCCAAAGCCACAAGATCCGGTTTTTGCGCCATCGCCCATTCATCCGGACTTTGCCTGTTTCCATATTCCGGATAAATATATTCAGTTTGCATGACATCCAGCGTCTGAGAAGAAGCCAGATAATGACCCTTGTTCCCCATACAGACGTCTTTGATGTTATCGATACCCAGGGTCTTTTCATTGACCTCGATGCCGCGAGTTAAGCGCAACACCGCCCCCAGTACATCGTTATCCACCAGGAGTGATTCCGGGCAGGCGCCTAAAAGGCTGGCATACATACCAGCAGCCTCATAAATGATATTGGCGCCCGAGGTTGCCGCCGCAGTCAGCGTATAAGCCCGTTCAGCACCACCCTGAAAATCGGGCAATTTAGAGTCCGTCATGCCGCAAGCAGTACCCGTTGGCAGATCATAAGAATTACCCATCTGCGCACACGCCGCCGAGAGCAGACCCTGTTCCGGTGAACCACCACTCATTGAGCCCTTTATAAAATCACAAACACACGGCCATGTACCCAGGATCGCCGGGGCACCCGCTTTAATGGCATTAACATAGGCAAGCCCGCCCAGACATTCCGCCCACGCTTCGGCCACGGCGCTGGCAAGACTTGCCGGTGCCGTCGCGCCAGATTGCCCGGCAGACAGCAATAACACCGGCATACCGCCTTCAACCGCAACCTTCAAGCAACCCAACGCCTCTTCGGTGAACTTCATCGGCGGCACCACATGGCAACACGAAATGCTCATAAAAGGGCGTTCGCGCCAGGCAGCTTCGCTGCCGGCAACGAGATGCAACATGGGCAAAGTATCTTGCAGATGAGAAGCTTCGCTCCAGGCTGCACCAATATGCTTGGTAGTGCCCATGATGCAGTTATAGGCCGTATTGATATCCATCGCCCTGGTGTCTTCGATATCACGCAGTACACAGGTTCTCTGGAACATGTGTATGTGTTCACACTGATCAGCAATACGTGCCATGTCATAAAGATCTTGAGCAGCCGAATCCCGATACTCTTCGGTCTCAGCGTCAACTATCTGGACCGCCGCACCGGCCGTTGAAAAATGAACGCGCGAACCTGACAGATCCAGATCGTGTTTGGGATCCAGGGCGTACAGCGTCAGATTGCGATGAGCTTTGCCTAAGGTATCTTCTATGACAGACCTCGGGAAACGAAGACGGCGGTCATCCCCCAACTCTGCTCCGACCGACACACACCGCTCAATGCAGTGATCCGTTGCATCAGCAAATCCAACTTCTTCAAGAATTCTCAAGGTCGCTTCGTGAATTTGGGCGACATCTTCAGGACCTAACGGCTGATATTGGCCCCCGCTTTCTCCCGGATGGACCGGCTTGAGCTCCTCTGCCAGGGCTGCTTTTCTTTCAGCCAGTTTTGCTTGTCTGGCCTTAGCGCGTCTTGCCATGACACCCCCTGCTTGTCACTTCAGATAATCTAATCGATTGTCTGTCGGATCATGGCTCGATTCCAGTGGCTTTTTTTGATCTTTGCCACAACCACATTCACCGCTGTCGGGTAAAGAAGAAGGGTGCCCAACTCGATAGGCTGGCGCGAACGTCGCACCCTCCCGTTTCGGCTTCCGATAAGACACTGGCATCCGCCTTGATTCAGGCATTGGCGACGTCGAAACAGAAAGTAAAAGGCAAAGGACTGACGTGAGTTCTTCAACCCACCTGTTAAGCTCGGCGATGAACTCGCCAGGCTGCAAATGAGCAACAACGTTATACAAATCGAATGGTTGCAAATCGGCATCGCACTACTGCCAATGGCCCTCGTGGTGTTCATTCTCTTCCGCTGGACGACTCAAGCTTTGACCTCCGTCTATTCCATCGCCCGCATGCTGATTCAACTGATAGTGATTGGCTACTTCCTCGTGTATATATTCAGCGCGACCAACCCTTGGGTAATCTGTGGGGTGTTAACGGTGATGCTGTTTGTCGCCAGCTGGATTTCCTTAGGCCCCGTCAAACAGCGTAGGCGACAGTTGTATCCAAAAGTACTCTTCGCCCTCGCCGCTGGAGGCGGTATGACTTTGTTGACAGTGACCTTGGGCGTGCTCAACCTGGATCCTTGGTACGAGCCACGATATATAATCCCCCTGGGCGGCATGATCTTTGCGAACAGCATGAATACCGTGAGCATTTCAGCCGAGCGCTTTGAATCAGAAGTATCTAATGGGCAACTCGTCGACACCGCAAAACGGATCGCCTTTCAAACCGGCATGATTCCAGTGATCAACTCGATGTTTGCTGTTGGCTTAGTCGCACTGCCCGGAATGATGACCGGACAGATCCTTTCGGGTATTTCTCCGCTGATCGCCGCTCGATATCAGATTGTCGTGATGGCAATGTTATTCGCAGCCTCCGGATTGAGTGCCGCCATTTACCTGCAACTCGTTAACCAAATGGCTCGCAAAAACACACCCAAAGCTCCGTAGGTAGTTGATACCCAATGCAAGTGATTGGTATGAAGCCCAACTGAACCTCATCGCCGGGGACCTTAAGATTGCCTACCTAATGATTGTGTTAGTGTAGAGACGACCTAGGAGACACATATGACGGAAGTGGTGACGGGCCCATTGTGGGCCGCTAGAAACTGGTCTGCAGATGCAGGCGAAGGCAGCATACATGACGATGGCACTGCGGCGGAACTCGGTTTTCGCGGTGGTACGGTCGCTGGTGATGTCCATATGAACCAGTTCCCACCCGTGTTGCTGAAAATTTTCGGCAACGAGTGGTTCGAGCGTGGCAACCTGTCTTTGAGTTTCAAGAATGCGACGGTTGATCTGGAAAAGGTTCAGGTATTTGCCGAAACAAGGGCAACCGGCAGCGACTCAGTTCAGGTCTGGATGGAACGAGAAGATGGCTTACTGGTTGCAAAAGGGTCTGCAGCCGTAGGTGATCATTCTGAATCAGAACTTCGCAACAAAGACCTCCGACCATGCGATCCAAGCGAATTGCGTATCTTGAACCGGTTGCAGCCGGGCATGTCACTCGGTGAATATCATGTACACACTTCACCCGAAAAGCAGTTCCACCGTTATGACACTCATGTGATCAGTGATCCCCTCGCATGGTTTCGAGAGGATTCACCGTGGGGTGAGCCGCTGGCTGCACCGTGCACGGTGATGGAATATCTGTGGGCCTATCCGATGCAAGGCCTGGCGCCCTATGTGGGCGAATCTGTAGGGCTTTTTGGTGCGATCGAGATTGGCTTTGAACACGGCCCGTTCCTCATGAACAGAGACTATCGCCTGATCAGCCGGGTCGTCAGCGTAGGTCAGAGCCCTCAAACAGAATATGTCTGGTATGAAACAGATGCCTA
>JAYZCO010000041.1:0-44916 GCA_036338285.1 Pseudomonadota bacterium | reverse complement strand
CCATGGGGTTGAAATATGGGGAAGCAGTGGTGGCAGTGGTGGTGGTGACACGGATCCCCCGACGGTGCCTGACAATGTGGCAGGCAGTGCCAGCAGTTCAACCGCAATTGCGTTGAGCTGGGATGCATCGACCGATGTAGGCGGTGGCGTGGTTGCCGGTTATAAAGTTTATAGAGACGGGGTTTTGGCAGGCACGAGTACGACCACCGGTTTTACTGACACAGGTCTTAGCCCGGCCACCAGTTATGCCTATACGGTGTCTGCTTATGATGATGCAGACCCTGCCAACACATCTGCACAATCGAGCCCGGCAGTAAGTGTGTCTACACAGGCCGATACCGACGCGCCTACGGTACCTGACAATGTGGCGGGCGGTGCCAGCAGTTCAACCACAATTGCGTTGACCTGGGATGCATCGACCGATGTAGGTGGTGGCGTGGTTGCCGGTTATAAAGTTTATAGAGACGGGGTTTTAGCAGGCACGAGTACGACCACCGGTTTTACTGACACAGGTCTTAGCCCGGCCACCAGTTATGCCTATACGGTGTCTGCCTATGATGATGCAGACCCTGCCAACACATCTGCACAATCGAGTCCGGCAGTAAATGTGGTCACACTGGACACACCACCTGTCCTGGTCGTGGATCCGTTGTCGATTGCAGATACTTTGGCAGAGGGAGAAAGTTCAAGCCATACACTGACCTTAGAAAACACGGGCGGCGATACATTGACTTACAGTGTATCTATCACGGGTCGCCAGGTTAGCGGCGGCAATCAAGACACAGCAGTGTATGTACCTGCGGAGCATCGTGTTGTTCGCCAAATTCCTAAAGGTGTGGAATATGTGCCTGGTGAGTTAATCGTAAAGCTTGCCAAAAATATCTCGACAGCAAAGGTTACAGACCTTCGCCTCAGCGTGGGTGCCAGTGTGCAGCACAGTATCTCCAAGCTGGGTTTAGAGGTGTGGAAGCTTCCAAGTGCGGATGAAGGGCAGTTGTTGGACAGTATCAGTGTTCTTGCAGCTGATGCTGGGGTGATTTATGCAGAACCCAATTACCTTTACAGCACCAGCGATATGCCCGATGACCCGCAGTTTGGTGATTTGTGGGGTCTGCATAACACGGGACAGACGGGTGGTACAGCCGATGCGGATATTGATGCACCGGAGGCCTGGGCTCGTTTTACCGGCAGTTCTGATGTCATTGTTGCGGTAATCGACACAGGTGTGGATTACACCCATGAAGACCTTGCTGAGAACATGTGGGTCAATATAGATGAGATTGCCGATAACGGTATAGACGATGACGGTAACGGTTTCATTGATGACATTTACGGTTATGACTTTGCCTATAGTGATGGTGACCCGTTTGATGTTGATTCGCATGGAACCCACTGTTCTGGAACCATTGGTGCGGCAGGAGGAAACGGTGTAGGTGTGGTGGGTGTGAACCACACGGTTCGGATCATGGCGATGAAGTTTCTCGACGATGAGGGTTCAGGGTCTACCTCGGATGCGATCGATGCAATTATTTATGCAGTTGACAACGGTGCCGATATTCTCAGCAACAGCTGGGGTGGTGGCGGATACTCATCGGCCCTGGAAGACGCAATTACTTATGCCAACAATCAGGATGTGCTGTTTTTAGCCGCTGCAGGTAATAGCGGTGTCGATACAGATACATCGCCGTACTATCCGTCTAACTATGATGTCCCGAATGTGATCTCGGTTGCAGCGACAGATGATGATGATGATTTGGCCAGTTTCTCCAACTATGGTCTGAACACGGTAGATCTCGCGGCACCGGGTGTTGATATATTGAGTTCTACACCGGGCAACGGATATAAGTCTTATAGTGGGACATCGATGGCCACACCGCATGTTGCCGGAGTGGCGGCTCTTTTGAAGGGCTTTAATCCGGGTCTTGGTGCAGCAGAGCTTAAGGCGATACTGTTACAGAGTGGGGACGCGGTTGCGGCACTGGATGGGAAGACGGTGACGGGTGACCGGTTGAACGCTTACGCTGCGTTATCGCTGGCAGATCCTGAATGGATCGAGGTCACTGGCGAGCTGACAGGTGAGATAGCGCCAGACAGTTCAGTCGAGCTGACAGTTGCCTTAGATGCCAGTGGGGTGCAGGCCGGATCTTATGGCGCAGATATCAACATTGCCTCAAATGATCCGGAGAATCTGCAAAAGGCTATCACAGTTGATCTGACGGTTCTTTTTGATGCTGAACCGCCGGCAACGGTGAGTGATCTGCAAATCACGGGCTCAACCAGTGCAGAGGTCTCGTTACAGTGGACGGCAGTGGGTGATGACGGTGTCGAGGGTCAGGCTGAGCAGTACGACATTCGATACAGTACTACACAGCTGACTGAAGCAACCTGGTCTGCAGCAAGTGCTGCACCCGGAGCGCCTGAGCCTGGAAGTCCTGGCACAGTAGAGACCCTTGTAGTGACAGAGTTGCTGCCCAACACCAACTATTGGATCGGATTGAAGGTGAAAGACAACTCCGGTCAGTACTCGGGGCTATCCAACGTGGTTGAGACCACCACACCTGGTCCTCCGGAACTCAGCAATGGCGTACCTGTAGAAAATCTATCGGATACTTTTTGGGATGAGCACCTCTTCATGATCCAAGTGCCCTCGAACGCCACCGACCTGTCGGTTTCGATCAGTGGTGGGATTGGCGATGCCGATCTATCTCTGCGGCAAGGGGCTCCACCTACGACTTCAGAGTACGATTGCCGGCCGTATGTATGGGGAAATGAAGAAACCTGTTCAGTAAGCAGCCCCACTGCGGGTATCTATTACGTCATGGTCCACGCATATGCAGCATACAGTGGCGTTACGCTACTCGCTTCGTATACCCCGGCACATGACAGCGAAGCGCCCACGGTGCCCGATAATGTGGCCGGCAGTGCCAGCAATTCAACGGCAATTGCGTTGACCTGGGATGCATCGACCGATGTAGGTGGTGGAGAGGTTGCCGGTTACAAAGTATATAGAGACGGGGTTAAGGCAGGCACGAGTACGACCACCAGTTTTACCGACACAGGTCTTAGCCCGGCCACCAGTTATGCCTATACGGTGTCTGCCTATGATGATGCAGACCCTCAAAACGAATCAAACCCATCCAGTCCGGCCGTCAACGTAATCACCGGCACACCAAGCGGGAATCCGTCGAAACTGTCCGTTGTGGTTGAGTCTGTGGGTGCAAACTCAAACTGGAAGGATCTGCTGATCGACAAGCTGGCGAATGGCAGTCAGAACCTGGGAACAAAGTGGAACAATAATGGCAGAAATGCCAACGCCTGGTTCACCCTGGACCTGGGGGCATCTTACGATGTCAGTGAAGTATTCATCGCCCCACGGGCAGACAGGGTCCATACCTTCAATATCCACGTCGGCGATACGTTGTCCTCGGGTAAGGTTACGTCTGCTGCAGTTAGTACCTGCACGCCACAGCAGGAGAGTGTATCGAACCCCACGTATCTTAAGTCCTGTCCAATTCCTGAGACCACAGGTCGCTACGTCACCCTGCAGGTGATTGGTCGCGGCTGGCTCAGGATCCATGGGGTTGAAGTATGGGGAAGCAGTGGTGGCAGTCTTTCACCACCGGTTACAGCCATGCAAGGTTTAGAACCGGCTACCGAGCACAAGGCCGGGCACACAAGGGTGGCAACATCTGCCTATAACCCACAATCTTTATACGCCGATGATCTGCGCGACTGCACTTTTAAAGATGACCATGTGGCTTCTTGTACGCTCGCCAGACTGCCATTCCTGGGGCAACAGGTAGACCACGTGACGGTCGATGATGTGCTGGCGCGCACCCTCGTATCACATGAGTGGATGGGCGATAACTTTTTCAGATTGTTAGAACAGATGCCGGCAGACATATTGCCGTTGTTCCGTTCAATCAGAACAATCGTCATTGCCGCCGATGCACAACCCACGCGTTATGATCCCGCGACAGGCTCAATCTACCTGGACCCAGCCTATATCTGGTTGACACAGAGCCAGGCAGCGGACATAGCAACCGCTTCGGGAAGCCCCTCGGATCGGGATCTGCAGTTGAAAATATCGTGGCGTTATACAAAAGACAACAAAGTGTTGTCGCTGGGACTGGACGATCAGGGTGCACGTTCTGAAAAGGAACTTGCTGTCGTGACGGCGTTTGTACTTTATCACGAGCTCGCCCATGCAGTGGACTATATGCCACCTTCACGTCTGGTGGATTTGGATCACTCGTCTACAGTCGAGCAACTGTACGATCCGTCACTCATGCTGTCGGCAAGGTTGTCAGAGGTTTATCCGTTGCACTCAGCAGCCTTAAAAGACCTCGCCGCAGTGTCGTTTTTAGGTGCACAAGCGAGTTCAGGGCAGCGGGCGTTGCGTGCGGTTGATCTTGTCGAAGAAATCGCCAATGACGGCGCATTGCAATATTCAGCTTACAGTACAGCCTCGGAAGACTTCGCAAGCCTTTATGAGACGGTGATGATGGGTTATCACTACGGTCTATCGAAGGATGTGGCACTCACAGAAGTATCGCCATTTAGTGATGGCAATCAGGTCGTGGTATGGGGTCAACATGATCGTCTGGGTGATCAAAATGTCGCGCAGCGGGCACTGACTGTGATACAGGCAATGTATCCTGAGAATCTGGCCGAAATGGAAGCTTACATCGTCTCAGGACCGGTACCGATCAATATGCAGGAAGGTGCAACCTGGCTGCACAATGGATCGCCGAATAGCACTTCAGCAAATGACACGGATACATCGATTATACAAAGCAGACCGATCCACTAGCTAGATTCCGGCATTATTTAACTCCGTGTGCATCGAGCTGATCTCGTTGCTGATCATATGCACCCCCTGGTATCAGCGACGCAAGCGTGGTCTATCAGACATGCGCTTAGAGTCGACAATCTGGCCCACAGCTTGAGATTCTTACCAGCTTGGGTCATTTTATGCACTTCGCTGCCAGCTACAATAGTAATTCCTCTGGCAACCTCTACTGATAGAGTAGGTATCCGTGGCTCAACAAATCTCGCACAACACACCCTCAGATTGAGACGTAATGATTGATACAAAAAAATTAAAATACCTGACGCGACGTCCATGCATTCTCCTTTTTATTACGACCATCATGTCCGCCATCGTCACCCCGTCAACCAACGCACAAGCAACCGACATTCCACGTACAAGCGCTGGCAGACCAGATCTCAACGGTATATGGCAGTCAATCGGTGCAGATCACTACAATATTGAAGCCCATGCAGCCC
Source organism: Pseudomonadota bacterium (assembly GCA_036338285.1). GTDB lineage: Bacteria > Pseudomonadota > Gammaproteobacteria > Pseudomonadales > Azotimanducaceae > UBA4421. The sequence continues at coordinate 39,627 of JAYZCO010000041.1, read as the reverse complement.
ACGAATCCAGCATTTTACAAAGCGGCGCCTTAGGCGCGATGCGAGCTTCACAAGGTGCTGTGCTCGGGGCGCGTATTCCCTACACAGATGCAGGTAGAAAAAAGCAGCAGGGAAACTTCAACGACCGCCACGAAAAGGATCCTGCGATCAAGTGTTACCTGCCCGGTGTCCCCAGAGCCAACTATATGCCCTACCCTTTACAGATCGTGCAGATTCCGGATCATATTTTTATCGCTTATGAGTTTGCTCAGGCGAGTCGCACCCTATACATCGATCGGCCGGATTTTCAAGCACCCGTCGACACCTGGATGGGACACTCGCTTGCACGTTGGGAAGGAGATACGTTGGTGGTCGACGTTACCGCACAGGTGGAAGATACCTGGTTAGACCAGGCCGGAAATCACCACTCAGGCAGCCTAGTCGTCGAAGAACGATATACGCTTCTTTCGCACTACCACCTGCGCTATCGCGCTACCCTCACCGATTCGGCTACGTACACTAAGCCTTGGTCGCTGGAAACTACGCTCTACAAGAACATCGACCCCAAGGCGCAACTGCTTGATTTTAAGTGCATCGAATTCGTTGAAGAACTGATGTATGGACATCTAACAAAAGCACACAGCAAAGAGAAAACTCGTGGAGACGACAAATGATGAAAATGATCACAAACAGCCTGGCGATACTGATGCTTGCCGGCCTGAACTGTTCTGCCGTTGCACACGATGTGCCTTTCACCGCATGGGGCAAACCAGATCTTTCAGGCGTCTGGACAACCGCTACCCTGACGCCTCTGGAACGTCCCACTGACATCGCGGTCGACAAAAAGCTGACTGATGAAGAAATGGCCGCCATGTCGATCAATGCTGAGAAAACACTGCAGGCGAACAGCGCCAACCCACCACCTGGTTCGGTCGGCGGTTACAATCGCGAGTGGCTGGATCCAGGAATGCAGGCACTAAAAGATGGACGTACGGCACTCATCTTCGACCCAGCGGACGGACGCATACCATGGCTTGAACAAGCTAAAGCGGCATCCGATATTCAACGGGCTCGCTATGGGAAGGGCCCCTTCAACACCTATACAGACATGGACACCGGCGAACGGTGTCTCTCCGACGGCATTACCATGGCACCGCTTCAGCCCTACAATATGAATTACCAGATTTTTCTGACTGAAGATCACCTGGTGATCAATCACGAGATGTACCACGAATATCGCATTATTCCGCTCGATGGCCGTCCACATATCAATCCTGAACTTGGACAATGGCTGGGCGACGCCCGAGGCCATTGGGAAGAGGATACACTCGTCGTTGTTTCGCAGGGCTTTGCCGATAAATCTTCAGACTACTGGGCCTGGCCTTGGCGCAAAGCTCGCCCGAGTCTGAAATTGACCGAACGATTCAAACGCATCGATGCGAAGACGATTGACTACACCTTTACCGTGGAAGATCCCGCCATGTTCACCCAGGCCTGGTCCGCGTCTGCACCAATGACCACAGATCAGCTCAGTCGAGGTGTCACAGCAGGCCCTCTTTTTGAATTCGCCTGCCATGAAGGTAACTATGCATTACCGAATGTTCTTCGCGGTGCTCGCCTGCAAGAACAACTAACAGCGCGATCCGGAAGCGAATCATAAATCGGCTATTCCAACACGCAGCGCTTTGAACTAAGGTGGCTCCCTTTTTTATCGGCGGTATCGGCACGTTGAGTGCAACGAAGAACATCCAGATCAACGGTACTTTTGCAATGCGGCATGGCGCATTGGAGGGTGCCACACTGGCCTACGAAACCTGGGGTGAACTCAATTCATCCAAGGACAATGGTGTTTTCATCTTCACGGGGCTCTCTCCCTCAGCACATGCGGCTTCCAATATACAAGACCCTTCTGCGGGCTGGTGGGAAGACATGGTAGGTCCTGGCAAGCCGATAGACACGACACGATATTTCGTCATTTGCGTGAACTCATTAGGCAGCTGTTTCGGCAGTACCGGGCCCGCGAGCGTTGATCCCGCGACAGGAGACCTTTACCGTTTGAATTTTCCGGTTCTTACCATAGAAGACATCGCCAGGGCCGCAACCCACATACTTGATCACCTCGGTATTAAACAACTTGACACCGTTGTGGGTGCATCGATGGGAGGCATGACAGCCCTGGCCTTCGCCCTTGCCAATCCGGACCGCGCACGACGACTTCTGTCAATATCTTCAGCATCACGCAGCTTGCCGTTTTCCATCGCCCTACGCTCTTTACAGAGAGAGATAATTCGCAAAGACCCCACTTGGCAGAAAGGCCAATACCGAATCCCCGGAGATGGACCCGCCACCGGTATGCGCCTGGCACGCAAACTCGGCATGATCACATACCGATCAGCAGCGGAGTGGACAGAACGTTTTGGTCGAGAACGCACCACAGACGCACCGGAGCCTGACAACCCATTCGGTATCGATTTCGAAGTTGAGTCCTACCTTGAGAACCATGCAAACCGGTTCATTGGCTCGTTCGATGCAAACTGCTACTTATACCTTTCCCGCGCCATGGATCTATTCGATGCAGCTGACCACGGAGGAAGCCTGGAGGCCAGTTTTGCATTGCTGGACCTTAAGTCCGTGCTGATCATCGGCGTCGAAAGTGACTTTCTCTTTCCGATCTCACAACAAGAAGAACTCGCGCTGGCCCTGAATCAGCATATCGCAGACGTCACTTTCAAAAGGCTGTCTTCCATACAGGGACACGATTCGTTCCTTGTTGATATGGACCGCTTCCGCCCTGCCGTTGCAGAATTTTTCTAGCCCACACCTTATCAAACCGTTGTTTTGCTACGACCTAGTCAGGCAGGAGGGCCTCGATCATTGCAGCGTCAGTGTATCCCCCGGAAAAGAGCCGCAAGCGCCCGGCTTCTTCAATTGCCAGGCTCGGCAACGCCTGGGTACCAAAACTGTTCGCGGCCGAAAACTGAAACTTGATTGCCTCAAGTTGGCGGGCTTCGCCCATGGCATCAACAAGCCCTCGAGGATCGATGCCGACCGTCTCCGCCGCTTTCATAATCACCGCCTCTTGGGTGACATCGATGCCCTCAACAAAAAATTTTCGTTGCAGTTCGTGTAGAAAGAGAAAGGGTACCTCTCCTGTCAGCACCCGTGCCGACTCAAGCGCCAGACAGGTCCGGCTAGAATTATGAACATACTCATCCGGTAACCGAAAGCCAAAAGTCTGTCCGGTGGTTGCCTGAACCTCCCGCCACAAACGCATTAGAAAACGCCGGCCATAGTCTCCGATGGGCTGGGTTCCATGGGTATTTATTCCACCGAGGATCAGGTCGAACTGCACACGCGCCTTAAGTGCCTCACGTGCACGTTCAAATTCATCCGCCATGCCCCAGCACCAGGAACATAAAGGATCCGTAACCAGCACAAGTTTGATTTTGTCGTCCATCATCTGATTTCGTAGCCACCCTCAGTGACGGCAACAATGACAGCCGGCAAACACACCGATTCAGCTTTCATATTTTGCGATAAAATGCGGGAATCCTGGCGCCAGGCTCAGTCGTCGAATTCGTCGTCCAGATAGTCAAGGTCATCATGCAGTTGACGATCTTCCAACCGCTCTTCGATGGCTCTGCGAATAACCAGCGACCGTGCACTTTGTTCTTTGCTTGATAGCTCTACCACTGCCTCAATGTCATCGTCTTCGGTGCCTTCAACCTCTTCCTCGACAAATTCCTCCAGAGCATCGCTGTCTGGCTCACCATCGGTTTCAGGGAAATCGTCGCCATCTTCTTCTGCGTCTTCAAGTGAATCTTCTAATTCTTCGTCAGCATGATTTTCATTAACTATGGTCAATTCTCATCCCCAGGCAGAAGACAATAAAATTAACGCAGATTGCAGCGCCGTTTTAATTCTCCACAGGGGATCGTGTCAAGAAAATTTTGTCTTCTTAATCAATCTAACCGGATAATCGGCGAAAAGCGGGACTCAAACGATCAAAGGAAGCAACAGATAGGCACCAAAAATAACGAGCGCTAAAAGGCTCAACCGATCAATTTTGGTACTTAAGACTGTCATGCGCCCACTCTAGCCTAGGAGCTTAAGACCCGAAAAGACTAAAAAGCGATATGTTTATGCAATAAAACGCTTTAGAGGCTCACAAGAAGCAGTGCAAAAGGCACAACCAGAATCCAAAGACCCGCCGCAAAAGCAACGCTACGCCAGGAGAGTTGACTTAACGTGGTGCGGTTAATTTCGAGTCCGATCATTCCCAGAGCAATGACCAGCAACACTTTACTTAACAGGCCAAGCCCACCAGCAATTTCGGGTGAGATCGGCAAAAACCCCGACACCACCGCGGCACCAATGAAAAGAAGCACAAAACGAGGAACGCGTACCTTGGTGCTGGCACGTTGATAAAAAATGCTGGCGAGCAATGCAAGGGGGATAAGCCATAGCGTCCGCCCAAGTTTCACCGTTGTGGCCACCTCTTGTGCTTCCTGGCCGTATAGGGCAGCTGTCGCGACAACCGATGATGTATCGTGAATGGCCAGTGCCACCCAGGCACCGAATGTTTCCTGACTCATCTCCAGCCAATGGCCGATATACGGAAAGGAAAATAAAGCCACTACGTTGAGCAGGAAGACAAGCGCAGTAGCAACGGCAAACTGATGAGGCTCGGCATCAACCAGGGGCGACAATGTCGCAATGGCGGTGCCACCACAAATTGCTGTACCTGCTGATAACAAAGTTCCTTCTTTTTCGTTCGTTCGCAACAGGCGCAGTAACACATAACCCAATACCAGCGTGCCAACCACATATGCAGCCACCACGAGTCCGTAATCGGCAGAAACAGAAATTAAACGATCAAAACCGAGTGTAAATCCAAGAATGACAATGGCGGTTTGCAGACTAAGCTTGCCCAACTTACCTGAGCTCGCTACAGGATTGATGTCCAGACAAAGACGGGTCACGAGTCCGCCCAACAATGCCACCGCCGGGTTAAGAAAATAGATCCCACCGACGATGGAACCTAGAACCAGTGTCCAGGCCAAAGCTGTACGGTTGGATTGGGTCAGCCGGCCTGCCTTGGCGGTTTCAGAGATTTGTGCGCTCCCATTGCAACTCGCTATGCCGATCTGTCAGCGCATTTATCCCCGTCATATCCAGACATGCTAAATTGGCAGGAATTGAAAAGTCTGACCATCTTGGGTTACTCAGCGCCGCATCGCGCGTGATACGCATAGTAACGAACTCATCGATGCTCGCGCCACCACCGACATGTATATTCTTCGATTTTTCTTCGCCGACTGTCGTCACAAATCGGCTGCGCCGACCGTCAGGATAGTCATGACACATATAAATACGTGTCCGATCCGGCAAACTCAGGATTTTTTTTATCGAGTGATACAGCGACCTCGCATCACCACCCGGAAAGTCGCACCGGGCTGTACCGATATCGGGCATAAACAGCGTATCACCGACAAAGACGTGATCGTCAAACACAAAACTGATGCATCCCCGCGTATGGCCGGGCGTGGCCATGACACGGCCACAGGCGTGCCCAAGACAGAGCTTTTCATCATTTTCAAGCAGGCGATCATAGCCAGAGACCTCATCTGTCCCCGCGCCTATGCAACTCTGTGCACAGAGAAACCGACTTTTCAGATAACCCGTCGCGCTGGGTCGGTCTGCATGAATGTGAGTGTCTAGCAGATACCGTACATTGAGATCGTGCGCATGCACCCAATCAACTATCTGATCTGCACAATGTGTATTGACCTGAGACTGCTCATCAACACCAAGGGGCGGATCAACGATGGCAGCAGTTTGGGATTCCGGGTTGGCAACGACAAACCCGTATGAGCCAGACGACGCTTCGAGAAATGGGTGAATACACAAGCTCATGACTAAATATTACGGCGCTTGCTTGAAAAAGAATCTCAAAAATACGTTCAATTTTTATCACTTTTGGTAAATAATCACGAAACTATTCCTATCTTGTTGATATTTTCCCTCAATGGATAAATTTGATCGAATAATTCTGGAAAAGCTTCAAAACCAGGGTGATATATCTACTACGCAGCTCGCCGAAGACATCGGGTTGTCTACTAACGCCTGCTGGCGAAGAATCAAACGACTGGAAGAAGATGGGGTCATTCGCAAGCGTGTCGCCCTGTTAAATGAAGCGGCGCTCGGCCTGAAAATGACGGTTTTCGTATCAATAAAGACCAATCAGCACAACGCCAAATGGTTAGAGAAGTTTGCCAATGGCGTCAAAGCGCTACCAGAAGTTGTAGAGTTTTATCGCACGAGTGGCGATACGGACTACCTGCTAAAAATTGTTGCGCGTGACATTGATGATTACGACCGCGTCTACAAGCGATTAATATCCGTCGTACCACTTCACGACGTTTCTTCATCATTTGCAATGGAACGCATCAAATCTTCTACCACGATCCCACTTGAACCCATCTAGACGGTTTGGCCAACATCATGGGCATATTCAGCTTGCGAAAACCCAGACATGGAATGTGATGTAGTGCAGATTCGATATTTCTACAGCAAGCTGTACCAGGCCATGCCATCAGGCATACAGATTTAGTGGCAGACGGATCAAACCTAACCTGTGAGATCTTCAGTCCGATCCAACAGGGCGATCACACAGACAACGGGCTTTAGGCTGCCAGGTTAACAAACTCCACCCAGTTACCGTCCGGGTCCTCAACCATACCAATGGTAACCCCGGAGCGGACCTCGGTAATCGGCACGACGGTCTTCACGCCCGCGTCGGCGCATGCGCCCATGATGGCATCGAGGTTGTCTACAATCATAGTCCAGTAGCGATAACCGCACGCGTTTGGAATAGGGCCGGGTTCCGGGTCGTTCTGTGGCGCCGGATCCGGGGCAACTATCTTGATTAAGCTGTCGCCACACCAAAGTCGGTACATCTTGCCACCCATTGGAAAAGGCGTACTGGGTTCTTCTTCGAATCCCAGCAGGTCGCGATAGAATGCGACCATCGCATCCGGATTACGCGTTACTACCCCGAGATCAATCGCACGTTTTGACAATTCAACCAACATCTTATCCTCCTAACCGTCGAGTAGCGTATTCCAGGCATCAACTTCCGGTACCGTGCCAAGAAACGTATCCGCATCGCCCTCGATCACGATTGATTCAACTGTATCGCCTTGAGCGATGGCGTTGACAACCGTTTGATCGGCTTCGCTTTGTACCGCCCCAAATAGGGTGTGCGCGTCATCGAGCCAGGGAGTGGGTACATGAGTGATGAAAAACTGGGACCCATTTGTCCCGGGGCCTGCATTAGCCATAGACAACTTCCCAGGCGCATCATGGCGAAGTTCGGCGACAAACTCGTCGGCGAACTTATATCCAGGATCACCCGTACCCGTACCCAACGGACACCCACCCTGAATCATGAAGTCGGGAATGACTCTGTGGAAGTTCAACCCGTCGTAGTACCCACGTTTAACCAGGTTAACAAAATTAGCCACCGTTACCGGCGTTTTGTCTGCATAAAGATCCAGCCTGATCGTTCCTTTGGACGTCGCCATCACTGCCACTAAAGACATATAGAGCCCTCATATAGTTTATTGTTTATTTTACTGGTACTGCCAGCCGCCCAGCAGCGCACCCATAAGGGCGGTAGACACTACCCGATATCCAGACTGAATGAGCAACAGATTTCGACTGGTGCTTAAGAAGGTAGCGTCTGATGCATTTGATGTTGCAATGAGGCCTATGCCCATCACCAGACCAAGTATTGCTCCATCAAGCCATCCCTGGATGGCCAATTCTACAGCCATCCATGCAAGCACTGTTGCGGTGATCAACGTGGTAAAAAACCTGACAATATAGCGATGTAGAGAAGATTCCGACTCTTCTTCTGCCTTACCCCGCATAAGCAGCTGCCTACGCCCAAATAATGGCCCATACCAGAGTTCACCCAGTGCCAGTGCGAGCGCCGTTGCGATCAGCACTGCCCACCAGTTGATTAGCTCCATCCGTTCCCCTTGATTACTACCGCCTGTGCCATGCAACTAGCAACAGTCACATCGTCTGTAATGATGCGCCAAATTCATCGGCAAAGCACAACTTTTCTACCGGACGCCTGGAAATTGGCCCGTGCCCTGTGAGTTGAGGGTAACCAATCGGCATCACTGCACACGTATACCAGTCATTTGGAATCGCCAGCAGTTCTTTCATGCTTTGCTCTTCGTAGCACAACAAAGTAGTCAGCGTACACCCAATACCTTCGCCTACGCAGGCAAGCATGACGTTCTGCACTGCCGGGTAAACAGACCCACCGCCCACAACGGACGGCCTTCCCAGGTCCGCGTCCGTTATCGCCATCTGATCTGGGTTAAAGCAAAATACTAAAATCACTGGCGCTTCTGCCATATGCTCGCCCAGATAGTCACAGGCATCGAGAGTGCGCTCTCGCTTTTTTCTGGCCTCGCCAGAAATCAGGTCGAGATTACTGCGGGCAGCTTCCCCGTAGCGCTGCCATTGTGGGCGGTACAGCGCACCGATGGCAGACCGCTTGGCGACATCTCGCACGGCCACAATTCGCCAGGGCTGCACATTGCCACCACTGGGGGCCCATGCTGCAGCCTGTAAAATCCTGCCTAACACATCGTCTGGTATCGGCTCAGGTCTAAGTCGGCGGACCGCTCGAAGGGTGCTCATGACGGCGTAAAGTTCGGCCTTGGAATCGCTCATGAGTGATTTTCCAGAAATGCATGACAGGCCGCCATGGCGGTTATTTTGTCCCCATCTTCTGTCCAGTGTTCCACAAACTCCACGTTACGTGCGAGCTTTGCGACAAGGCGTGAGGAAATCTGCGGGTGATATACATCATTACCCATCAAGACAAGCAATGGGGTGGTTATTTCTGCAACAAATGCTTCGTCCACATTGAAAAATGCACGATCTCCGCCATACATGTTTTCCCTGAAGCTCGACCAAGCCGAGGTGGGCGTATCCCGTTCTTGCATGAGTGGTTCAGCCCACTGGTCGAACATTTCGTAAAACTCAGATCGGTTGTTATCTCGCCCGATCGTTTGAAACAGGACAGCCGACAGGACCCTCTCAGATGCGGCAGCAATCAGGCCAAAGGCATAAGGACCGCCAATACACATGCCTGCTACGTGAAATCGGTTGACGCCCAGGTGATCCATCAGATCGAGTTGGTCTTGAGTGTATGTATGCCAACCATCATCTGCGTTTACCGGCGCACTCGACCGGCCCGCATTGCGTTGATCCATCGCCACAACGTGGAAGTCATCTGCAAGCTGCTCAATAGGATTCCAAGGCGTGATATTCCAGAACGAGATAGCCGACTTCATACCACCCGGCGCTATCAGGAGTACTGTGGGCGCGTCTTTTGACCCGTATTCCTCGAAATAGAGAATCCGGTCACCGTCTATATATTCTGCCATTGGCCTTCCTCGTTTAAGCAGTCACTAAGTTCTGTCGTCGGAGCTAACAGCTGGTGACATCTGCCGGCCGTGGGTATCTGGCCACCCAGTTGAATACCGTTCGACAATACGTCAAGCGCGGTATATGCCAGCCTTCACCATTCAAACGATACACACCCACTCAAAATTGTCGATGATTCACCCGGGGTGGGCTGTTTGTCTTGCCGTGAGCTCAAGCGAACCTTTATGCAAAGAGGATACACGAGCTGAGAAAAATTGGGTTGCAACCCCTTTTAGTGACTGTGCAGTCGAACCGGCAATTCGGCAAAACCATGAACAAAATTCGAAGGTATGCGAACAGGATCACCAACGACCTCAACCATGTGATACCTGCGGTGGATTTCTTCCCATAGGATCCGCAGTTGCATCTCTGCAAGACGGTTTCCCATACATCTGTGAACACCAAACCCAAAAGATAAATGTTGCCGGGCTCTCGGTCGGTCGATAATAAACTGGTCAGGATTGTCGATTGCGCGCTCGTCTCGATTGCCTGAGACATACCACATGACGACCTTATCCCCAGCCTTGATCTGTTGACCGCCAAGTCTATAGTCACTGCGCGCCGTGCGACGCATGTGTGCCAACGGCGTAACCCAACGAATGATCTCCGACACCATATTCGGGATCACTGTCGGATCGTTCCTCAGCTTCGCATATTCGCCGGGGTTTTCATTCAGCGCAAGCACACCACCGCTGATTGAATTACGTGTCGTATCGTTGCCCCCGACAATCAAGAGCACCAGATTGCCGAGAAATTCCTGTGCCGACATGTTCTTGGTTGCCTCACCATTGGCGAGCATGCTGACAAGATCAAAGGCACCGTCATGCCCCTCCCTTTCTTTCCACAACCGGGTAAAGTAGTCCAGACACTCGTAAAGCTCCGTGCGTCGTTGCTCCTCGCTTTCCACGACCCCTGTTTCGGGTCCACCCGTTGCCACATCTGACCAACGAGTCAACTTCCATCGATCTTCAAAAGGAAAATCGAACAGCGTTGCCAACATCTGCGTGGTGAGTTCGATTGAAACCAGGTCCACCCAGTTAAACGTATCTCCTACAGGCAGACTGTCCAGAATACTCTGAACACGCTGTCGAATAGTGCTCTCCAAAACCTTCAGATTTGCCGGAGCCACGACACCCTGAACCGTTTTTCGCTGATCGTTATGTGTGGGCGGATCCATGGCAATAAACATTGGAAGCTCGAAGTCCTCATCCGGATCATCAATCACGATGGTCGGATCCGACGAAAAGACTTGCCAGTTGTTTTCTACTTCCATGATGTCGGTAAAACGCGTAACCGACCAGTAAGGGCCTACTTCACTCTCTTTGCAGTAGTGCACAGGTGCCTCGTCGCGTAACCGCTTAAAAAAATCCCACTTCACGTTTTCAGACCAGAGTTCACGCTGGCTTACATCGATCTGATCGAGCGGAATATCTGCCGGATCACATTCGATCATTCTAGGAAGAGTTTGTTCGCTCACTAGAACTGAAACTCCGGCAGATTGACAACCAACCCGTCAAGTTCTTCGCTGACACGGATCTGACAGGAGAGTCTCGAATTTTCCTGTCTTTCAGGGTTCAGGTCTAACATGGATTCTTCAGTCGCGTCGGGCTGACCAACCATATCCGTCCAGGCTGCATCAACCATGACATGGCAAGTCGCACAGGAACACTCACCTCCACAGTCAGCATCGATACCCGGGACAAGATTATCCAGGGCTGCGTTCATGACAGTGGTGCCTACATCCGCCTCGATTTCGTGGCTCGTTCCGTCATGTTCTATGTAGGTGATCTTCGGCATATTACCTCCTCGTTGCCTCAAAATTCCCAAACTTATCTTCTCACAGCACTATTAACAAAAATGTCAATAGAACAAACCACAAACGTTATAGAAAGGCCGCTCAGCTCGCAAGAATTACAACGCTTTGTCGATTGCCGCCGCCAAATCACGATCCCGTTGAGTCACCCGATTTCCGGCATCATGACTGGTCAACTCGATCGTTATCCGATTGTAGACATTGCTCCAGTTTGGATGGTGGTCGGCCCGCTCTGCCAGAAGCGCAACGCGGGTCATAAAGCCAAAGGCCTCCACAAAGTCGTTAAATTCGAAGTGACGCACGAGTTTGCTAGCCCCTGCATCTGTTTCTAACTGCCAGTCCTGCTCGGCCATGGAATACCTGATATCGATTTGGTGGAGCCAGGGAGGATCGAACTCCCGACCTCGTGAATGCCATTCACGCGCTCTCCCAGCTGAGCTATGGCCCCTAGCAGGCGCGGAATCTTATGGAGCAAGCCGTAAGCTGTCAATAAGAAGCTCCGCGGCTAGTCAAAGGTTTTATCGAGACGTTTTTTTTCTTTGCCAGTGATACCAAGTACATCTAACGCCTCACGTATACGTACCCGGGTCAGGTCCGCACCCAGATAGACCATGGAATCAAACAATGGCAGTGATACGGCCCGCCCGGAAATTGCGATAAACAACGGAAACAGATAGTCCCGAAACTTCATCTTGAGTTGTTCAGCACACGTTTGACATAGACTCAGCAGCGTCTCCCGATCCCAACTCCTCACCTCATCCAGTTTCTCGGATGTAAGATATAAAACCTTGACCACATCATCCCGCGCCATATTTTTGTGCGCAAAATCTTCCATCACCAATTCACGCCGCGAACCAAGCAGATAATCCACCATCGGCAGCAGATCACTTAAGCGTTCAACGCGCTCCTGAACAAGCGGGATGAGTTGTTCGAGGTCGTCCGGATTAAGCCAAGCACGTACCGCTTCAGCAAATTGTTCTGCCGACATAGAACGGAGGTATTGTCCGTTCATCCATGAGAGTTTGTCCTGATCAAAAATGGGTCCTCGAACAGAAAACCTTTCAATATCAAAGGCTTCGACCATTTCTTTCAAGTCAAATATCTCCCGTTCGTCAGGCATCGACCAGCCCATCAGAGCAAGATAATTTAGAAGCGCCCCCGCCAGGATGCCGGAGGATTTATAATAATTTATCCCCGTCGGATTCTTTCGTTTCGACAGCTTGCTCTGATCCGTGTTGCGCAACAAGGGCAGATGAACGAGTTCGGGCATCTGCCATCCAAAGTAGTCGTAGAGCAGTTTGTGCTTTGGTACCGAATTGATCCACTCTTCACCCCGCATAATGTGAGAAATTTCCATCAGGTGATCATCCACGACGACGGCAAAGTGATAGGTAGGCATCCCATCGGTCTTCATCAGGACCTGCATATCCACTTGATCATAAGGGATGCGAATTTCTCCACGAAGCCGGTCGGTGAACACACAATCTCCCGCCTCGGGCACCTTCATTCGAACCACATATGCCTCACCCGCCGCGCGCCGCGCACGAACCTCATCCGCCGACAGCGCCAGACAAAGCCCATCGTAACGAGTCATTTGCTTGGCCCTGGCCTGTTCTTTACGCAAGGCATCCAGTCGCTCATGCGTACAGAAACAGTGAAAAGCATCACCCTGTTCAAGCAGCATCGAAACATGCGTATCGTAAATCTGCTGACGTTCACTCTGCCGATAAGGACCATACGCACCACCGATATCAGGCCCTTCGGTCCAGTCGAGACCCAGCCAACGCAATGCCTGTATGATCGCATCCTCTGATGCACGCGTGGACCGTAGTGCGTCGGTGTCCTCAATCCTTAATATGAACGACCCACCTGCTTTTTGGGCAAGCACCCAGTTGAACAATGCCATATAGGCTGTTCCAACATGGGGATCACCTGTCGGCGAGGGTGCAATGCGGGTACGCACCGTCATCAGATTTATTCCTCAGAGCCCGGGTTGGAGCTCGACTTAAAAACCGAGTTCTGCAACATCCTGGGGTACGAGCGGATAAGAAATACCTGCCCATTTCTGTACAACTCTCACAACCTGGCACGCATATCCATATTCATTGTCATACCAGACATAAATCACCGCATGTTTGCCATTCACAATCGTTGCCTCGCCATCAACAATACACGCATGCCGATTGCCAACAAGGTCAGAAGAAACGATATCCGGTGAGGTCGTATAGTCGATCTGCCTCTGCAAGCTGGAGTGAAGGCTGACATTGCGTATGTATTCGCCGATCTCTTCGACCGAAGTCGTGCGCGACAGCGTCAGGTTAAGGATCACCAGTGAAACATTTGGCGTCGGTACTCGAATCGCATTACCGGTGAGCTTGCCTTCGAGTTCAGGCAAGAGCTTAACAACAGCCGAAGATGCCCCGGTTTCGGTAATGACCATGTTCAGAGGAGCACCACGCCCACGTCGGTTCTTCTTATGATAGTTGTCAATTAGATTCTGATCGTTTGTATAGGCATGGACAGTCTCCATATGCCCGTGGTCTATCTCAAACTTGTCATTGATGGCCTTCACAATCGGCACAATGGCATTGGTCGTACAGCTGGCAGCGGCGAGAATTTTATCGCTGCTTTCTATCGTCCGCGAGTTGACGCCCGAGACGATATTCTTGATCGACCCTTTGCCGGGCGCTGTGACGATCACTTTAGATGCACCCTTTGATTTCAGGTGTTGACCTAAGCCCTCTTCATCGCGCCACGCACCCGTGTTGTCAATGATCACAGCATTGTTAATTCCATACTGTGTGTAGTCGATATCGGCAGGATCACCTGCATAAATCACATTGATTACGTTGCCGTTGGCAATGATGCAATTGTTTGCCTGGTCAATTCGCAACGTACCTTGAAAACTACCGTGTACAGAATCTCGTCTTAGCAGACTTGCCCTTTTTATCAGGTCATCTTCGCTCCCTTTGCGCACCACAATTGCTCGCAACCGTAGCTGCAATCCACTGCCGGTTTTTTCTATCAACAGGCGAGCAAGTAATCTTCCAATGCGACCAAACCCATAGAGCACAACATCGAGTGGTTCCGGAATGGGCGGAACGTGACGACCAATCACAGAGGCGCATTCACGAGCCACTATCTCATCCAAGCTGATTTCGCCGTTTTCAGATTCCTCCATGTATTTGGAAGCGAGCTTACCCACGTCAATATGACTGGGTCCAAGATCGAGCTTGGTGATCGCCTCCAATATCGGATAGCTCTCAAATTCCGACAATTCATTCTGGGCAATCTGGCGCACATACCGGTGTGTTTTCATCAACTGAGTCACACTCTGGTTATACATTGCACGCCCGTAGCAGTAAGTCACAACATTGTTGCGATAAAGACGTCCGATCAAGGGGATCATAGCTTCTGCTAGTGCTTCACGTTCTTTCCAATCCGGAAAATAGTCATCAAGACTGGGTAGGGCCACGTCGAGTCCTCATGTGGTTGTGGAGGTCCGGGACCAGGCAAATTGCTCCGCCCGATTTGCGGGCGCAATTATAGGCATTGAGCTTTTGGCAGCAACTACAACCCGAAAAAAAGATCGGATTTCTTAAGCATTATGTATCTGCAATATCTTGCTTTAGCCTATCGAAAGCCTGCATTAACCGATTCAAGGGCTGAATTCCCTGGACATAAATCCTGTTCCGCCAATTTATTGAGTGGGCCCTCCACGGTATCAAGGATCGTATGGCAATCGGAAGCATCGGGGTCGACATAGAGAAGCCCGGTGACCACTTCGCCCTCCTGACTATGCCGTTGCACATGATTGAGTGCGCCTACCCTGTCGTGTGGATCGTATTCAGTGTCAAGTTTAGACAGTCGTAAAGTTGAACCATCCGGCATAGATACATCTTCGGTGGTACCGGGTTGGTAATCTGCAGTAATTTCTTCGTGACCGTCGATATAGTCGGCATTCACCACATTCTGTCCGTACTGGCGAACGTGCCCATAGCTCTTGGTGGAACCATCGTGATTGTTAAACGCCACACAAGGGGAAATAACGTCTATGAAAGCCATGCCTTTATGCCGCAATGCAGCTTTAATCAGAGGAACAAGCTGATGCTTGTCTCCGGAAAAACTTCGCGCCACAAAACTGGCTCCGATCTGCAATGCGATAGACACCAAATCGATGGGTGTATACAAGTTCGGCGCGCCTTTTTTCGACGTTGAGCCTTCATCGTTGGTCGCTGAGAACTGCCCTTTTGTGAGCCCGTATGTGCCGTTGTTGTCAACAATATAAAGCATGTTAATTTTTCGCCGGACAATGTGTGCAAACTGTCCCAGACCGATGGATGCGGAATCCCCATCACCGGATACACCAACACAAATGAGGTCTCTGTTGGCAAGATTGGCGCCCGTTATAACCGAAGGCATTCGACCATGTACTGAATTGAATCCGTGCGCTCTGTTCAAAAAATAATCCGGGGTCTTCGATGAACATCCAATTCCTGAGACCTTTGCAAAAAGATGTGGCGGTAGTGACAGCTCTGCACAAGCCTGGACGATTGCCGCAGAAACCGAATCATGTCCGCAACCTGCACACAGGGTTGAGACCGAGCCTTCATAATCTCTACGGGTCAGGCCAATTTCGTTGACAGGCAACAGCGGATGGTGGGTTTTGGGTTTAGCTACGAATGTCATGACTGCACCTCCGTGAGGCGTGGAAGCTTATTTTCCTGATAGTAGGTGGAAATACGTTGCTGTATGAAGTCAGCCGATATCGAAAGGCCCGCGTAGTAGGTTATGGATTTGAGCTTATTCGGGTCGAAATCACATTCGTTGATAAGGAGCTTACGCATCTGTTCATCACGATTCTGCTCTATCACAAAAATCAATTCGTGTGCATTGATGAACTCGCTCACTTCTTCACCAAATGGAAATGCTCTGATTCGACAGGTGTCCAGATAGATGCCGTCATCTGCCAACATATCAAGCGCTTCGGGCATTGGCAGAGCAGTCGTACCAAAAAATATAACGCCAATATCACGTGCTTTGCTGGTGATTTCTGCAGGAGGTACAAGCTTCGCGGCCGTGTTCCATTTATCGAGCAACCGCTCCATATTGCGTTCATACGCTTCTGGAGATTCTGTATACGTAGCGAATTCATTGCGCGATGTGCCACGAGTGAAAAAGGCACCCTTATCCGGATGCGTGCCTGGCAACGTACGATATCCAATACCGTCTGCATCCACATCCAGATACCGACCGAACACCTCTAGGTTGTCGAGATCTTCAGCATTAAAAACCTTGCCTCGATCGTATTTTCTGTCGTCATCCCATTGTAAAGGTTCACTGAGGCTATCATTCATTCCGAGTTCTAGGTCAGATAGAACGATAATTGGCGTTTGCAGGCGATCGGCAAGGTCCAGGGACAGCGCGCCAAACTCAAAGCACTCGAAAGGCGTCGAGGGCAGTAAAATCGGATGACGCGTATCTCCATGCGAGGCATAGGCGGCCGCCAGCAGATCACTCTGTTGAGTCCGTGTCGGCATGCCCGTCGACGGACCCGCGCGCTGGATATCCCATAGCACCGCAGGCAATTCCGCAAAATAGGCAAGACCAAGAAATTCGGACATCAGACTGATACCCGGACCACTGGTCGCAGTAAACGATCTGGCACCATTCCAGGCAGCACCGATAACGATTCCTATTGCTGCAAGTTCATCTTCTGCCTGAATGATCGCGAATTTTTTCTGCCCGGTTTCGGCATCTATACGTAATTGGTTGGCATACTGCTCGAAAGCCTCTGCAAGCGAAGTCGAAGGCGTGATGGGGTACCAGGCACAAACTGTTGCACCACCATAGATTGCACCAATGGCCGCCGCGGCATTACCGCTGATCATGATTTTATCGCCGACCTGATCCGACTTTCGCACCTGCAGCGGTAGTGGCGCATCGAGATAGTCATTCGCATACCGCCGACCAAGCTCCAGCGCATGAATGTTGGGCTGGATCAATGCATCTTTACCTTTGTATTGGGTAGATACCATTCCGGTAATCACATCGAAGTCGATGTTAAGCAAGCCCGCTAAGGCTCCCAGATAGGTGATGTTCTTAAAAAGGCTACGTTGCTTGAGATCAGAAAATTCGGTAAGCAACATATTGGCCAACGGCAATCCGATCTCGTGAATGTCGTCGCGGTGAAGTGTTTTATCCAACGGCTTGCTGCTGTCATAAAGGAGATATCCCCCTGACCTAATAGAAGCGATATCTTCGACGAACGTCTCTGCGTTCATTGCAACCATAAGGTCCACATCTTCGCGTCGGCCCATGTATCCTTTTTCACTGACGCGCACTTCAAACCAGGTTGGCAAACCTTCAATGTTAGATGGGAAGATATTTCGAGTGGCAACTGGAATGCCCATACGGAACAATGCTTTTGCAAACATCCCATTCGCACTGGCTGATCCCGATCCGTTGACGTTGGCAAAACGTATAACGAAGTCGTTATAGGTAACAGACATGTAAACCCCGTATGATTATTCGGCGAAAGAACCCAGTTGCGGTACGTGCACGACAGAGCGCTGCATATCCCAGGCATTAGTGGGACAGCGTTCGGCACAAAGCCCACAATGCAAACAAACATCTTCATCCTTTACCATCACGCGCCCTGTGGGTAGATCGCCTGAGACGTAGAGGTCCTGCTCCACATTCAAAGCCGGTGACATGAGTTGAGCTCGTAATTGCTCTTCCTCAGCATTACCGGTGAATGTAATGCAATCCATCGGGCAGATGTCAACGCACGCATCACACTCGATGCAAAGATTGTCCGTAAACACCGTCTGCACATCACAATTCAGACAACGCTGCGCTTCTGCGTCTCCGAGCGCCCGGTCGAACCCCAGCTCGACTTCGAGTTTCACGTTGGCAAGTGCAGTTTCTTTCTCAACGAGAGGAACGAGATGGCGTACCGACGCATCGTGTTCCGAGTCATAAGCCCATTCGTGTACACCCATTTTAGTAGAAACGAGATTCACGCCTTCTGGCGGACGGTCTTTTTTCAGATCTTTGCCCTCACACATCAGGTGAATGCTGATCGCAGCCTGGTGCGCATGTGCCGAAGCCCATATGATATTCTCCGGGCCAAAAGCACTATCACCACCAAAAAAGACTTTCGGATGGGTTGACTGCAGGGTCACCTCATCAAGCGATGGGCAATCCCATTTATCGAAATCCAGACCGATGTCACGCTCGATCCACGGACAATGATTGTCCTGACCGATCGCCATGAGTATATGATCAGCCTCCATAAATACATCAGGCTCACCGCTCGGCACGTACTTCAGACGCCCGTCTTCTTCAACAGGCTTAACACATTCGAATACGACACCTTTTAATTTGCCATTTTCATGCACAAATTCCTTTGGCGGGCGGTTGTTAATGATAGGAATGCCCTCACGCATGGCATCTTCTTTTTCCCACTCTGAAGCCTTCATGACCTCGAATGCTGAGCGAACAACCACGGTCACACTGTCAGCACCTAAGCGCAGCGACGTGCGGCAACAATCCATCGCTGTGTTGCCACCACCCATAACGATTACTTTGCCTTCGATACTGTCGGTGTGTCCGAAGGCGACACTGGATAACCAATCAATACCAATATGAATATAGTCATCGACCTCCGCTCGTCCTGGCAGCTCTAGATCGCGCCCTCTAGGCGCACCGGTGCCGATAAAATAGGCATCAAAATCCATCTCCAACATCTTTTTCATGCTGGTAATTTCTTCACCAAAGTGACAGATCACACCCATGTCGAGGATGCGCCCCACTTCTTCTTCCAGCACCTCAATGGGCAAGCGGAAAGCAGGAATCTGCGAACGCATCATCCCTCCGCCTATCGCGTCCTTCTCATACAGGTGAACCTCATACCCCAAAGGAAGCAGGTCCCGTGCAACCGCCAGGGACGCCGGACCCGCACCAATCAGGGCAATGCGCCTACCGTTTTTAGTACTCGGTAAACGAGGCATATAATCCGTAATGTCGCCTTTGTTATCGGCCGCTACACGTTTCAGACGACAGATGGCGACCGGCTTTTCCTCTGTACGTACCCTTCTACATGCCGGTTCGCACGGACGATCACAAGTACGACCAAGGATGCCCGGAAATACATTCGAATCCCAATTGAGCATATAAGCTTCGGTATATCGCTCCTGAGCGATCAGGCGAATATATTCCGGCACAGGCGTGTGTGCCGGACATGCCCACTGACAATCCACCACTTTGTGAAAATAACTTGGATTTTGAATATTGGTTGCTTGCATATCTTAAGAGAGGCAATAGAGCGCGCTTAACTAATCCGTATTAGAGCCCCGGCACTTGTGCAGCAAATGTGGTTTGTCTATTCAAAAAAAACGGCCTACTTTAGCTTTTTGGAGCACCTTTGGCTAGGGGCTTATCCACACATTTTCCACAGATTATACATCTGCTTAAAGCCGGGGAAAACGCGGCTTTCAGCGGTTTTCTATCTATAGTGTTCATCGAGTGCCTGGGCGAGTAGAATCCCGCCCTTTTCGGTCCAAGATAGCATCTATATTGAACAGCGCCCTTATTAGTCCTGCCGACCTTCCTATTCCAGGCCAATCGCAAGCCTGGAATAACTTGCATGGCAGTGCTGACCTGCTCGCCATTGCCGAAGTCGCTGCAAGAGAAGAGCGTTTGGTCGTTGTCATTACCCGAAATTCAGCCGGGGCACAGCGCTGGCAGACAGGCCTTGCCTTCTTCGGTGGGCAGGATATAGGACCCAACCTCGCGTTTCCTGACTGGGAGACTCTACCTTACGATGCTTTTTCACCCCACCAGGATATTATATCTGAGCGCCTGGCTACGCTGCGCACTTTACCCGCTACCCACCAAGGCATACTAACCGTCCCGGTGACGACGCTATTGCAGCGTATCGCGCCGTTGAACTATCTTGCCAGTACATCATTCGACCTGCAGATAGGGCAGCGTTTCGATATACAAACCCAACGCCACGCGCTCGAAGCAACAGGTTATCTCGCGGTGGACACCGTCTCCGAACGAGGAGAGTACGCAATTCGCGGTGCCGTGATGGATATCTATCCAATGGGCTCAGAGTTGCCAATCCGGATTGACCTCTTTGATGATGAGATTGAAACGCTGCGCACGTTCAGCCCCGACTCACAGCGAACAATTGCTCGCATCGATGAATTAAAGCTCTTGCCCGCCAAGGAATTTCCTTTCGATGACCAAGCCATCGCTCTATTCAGGGACAAGTGGCACAACACATTTAACGTCGACGTCCGACGATGTAGCATCTATCAAGACGTCTCCAGCTATATCGCGCCCAACGGCATAGAGTACTACCTGCCATTTTTCTTCACCGAGCTAGGCACATTATTCGACTATCTACCAGACAACGTCCTTTTGGTCACAGAGTCAGGGGTGGAAGAAGCAGCCGCTCATCACTTAGAGGCCATCGCGGCCCGTTATGAGTCTCTAAGCCACGATGTCGAACGCCCAATACTCAAATCAGAACAGCTCTTCTTAAGCTACGATCAATTCATGGCAGCCCTTGGCAAACACCCTCGGCTTCGGCTAAACACTGATTTCAAGCACGCATCTCACCTTAACAGTACACCGCTCCCCGACCTGCAAAGCGACGCTCGCGGAGTGGCAACTGCGGTCGCAGACTTCGCCACCAAGATTGATAAGCCGATTCTTTTCGTAGCAGAAACCGCAGGACGCCGTGAAGTTTTTGATGAGGTATTGCGCAAAGCGGGTATCCAGACAGCCGCGAGCGAAGGATTTGCTGATTTTCTGCATAAACCACAACACAGTATCTGCGTAGGCGAGCTAAGCGAAGGTCTGCTCGTCGAAGGCTGCGTGGTTATATCCGAAACCGACGTGCTAGGCGCACGCCATATTGGTCCGCAACGGGATGCAGGACAACGCCTAGTCGACCCAGACCTGATCGTTAGAAATCTTACAGAGCTGCACGTTGGCGCGCCCGTTGTACATTTAGAGCATGGCATTGGCCGCTACCTCGGCCTACAAACCCTGACCATCGATGACGATCTACACGAGTTTCTGACCGTGGGCTACGCCGGCAACGACAAGTTGTACGTACCGGTCACTTCCCTGCACTTGATCAGCCGATATTCGGGTAGCGATGAGGAACACGCACCGCTACATCGACTTGGATCCGATCAATGGGAAAAAGCCAAGCGCAAAGCGTCCCAAAAAGTCATCGATGTTGCGGCCGAGCTGCTGGATATCTATGCCCGAAGGGAGATGCGTACCTCGTACCAGTTTAAGTTGAATGAATCAGAATATGCCCGCTTCATCGGGGAATTTCCTTTCGAAGTGACGACAGACCAACAACGCGCCATCGATGACACACTGAACGACATGACGAAGTTGCGGGCCATGGACCGATTGATCTGTGGTGACGTCGGATTCGGTAAAACTGAAGTTGCTATGCGGGCAGCCTTCGTCGCAGTTCAGGCCGGAAAGCAGGTTGCAGTGCTCGTCCCCACGACCCTCCTCGCGCAACAACATCATGACACTTTCCAGGATCGTTTTGCCACATGGGCAGTCTCAGTAAAGAGCATAAGTCGCCTGAAAACCAAAGCCGAAATCGAGCATACTGATCAGGCGGCGAGGGCGGGCAAAGTTGACATTCTGATTGGGACGCACAAGCTCTTGAATGACAACCTTGCATTTAAGGATCTGGGGTTGATCATCATCGACGAAGAACATCGTTTCGGCGTTCGTCAGAAAGAGAAGCTGAAAAAACTCCGTACGGAAGTAGATGTTCTGACCCTAACCGCAACACCCATACCCAGAACCCTCAATATGGCAATCAGCGGCATTCGTGACCTTTCAATCATCGCAACCCCACCGGCTCGGCGCCTCTCGATCAGAACCTTTGTCCAAGAAAAACAACGCCATCAAGTGCGCGAGGCCATCAGCCGGGAGCTTTTACGCGGTGGACAGGTTTTCTATCTGCACAATGAGGTTAGAAGCATCGAGACAACTGCCCAGGAAATTGCCGATCTGATTCCGGAAGCACGCCTGGGTATAGGTCACGGCCAGATGCCAAAACGAGAGTTGGAAAAGGTCATGTCTGATTTCTATCACCGTCGCCTCAATATACTCATCTGTACCACCATTATTGAAACGGGGATCGACATCCCTAATGCCAACACAATCGTTATAGAAAGAGCGGACAAATTCGGCCTGGCTCAGTTGCATCAGTTGCGTGGACGCGTTGGACGCAGCCACCGTCAAGCCTATGCCTACCTGCTCACACCGCATCCCAAAGTCATGACCCCTGATGCGGTCAAGCGCCTCGACGCGATCGAAGCTGCCGGCGAACTGGGCGTCGGATTTACACTCGCGACCCATGACATGGAAATTCGGGGTGCTGGCGAACTACTCGGAGAAGATCAATCCGGCCAAATCGAATCGGTCGGTTTCTCTCTTTACATGGATCTCTTAGACCGTGCAGTTGCAGCGATTCGTTCCGGTCAGGTACCAAACATCGATGCGCCGCTGGAACCAACATCCCAGGAAGTGAATCTGCATGCGACCACGCTGATACCCGAGGACTACCTTCCGGATGTACATACCCGTCTGATCCTGTACAAGCGCATCAGTGCGGCAACAACCGAGGCTGCCCTCAACGAATTGCAAGTCGAAATTATCGATCGCTTTGGCCTTTTACCGCCTTCTCTGAAAAGGCTCTTCCAGGTCATGCAACTGAAACTTATCAGCCAGGCGCTGGGGATCATCAAAATCGACCTGGGGGAACTTCAGGGCAAATTTGAATTTAGTAACCAGACAACCGTAGATCCATTAAAAATTGTCAATCTAGTGCAACGCGAAGCAAACCGTTTCAAACTCGAAGGCGCGTCCACGCTGGAAATTGTCGGCGAACTGCCCGAGTTCGAGGATCGTCTGCAATTTGCACTCGAGCTGGTCAACCTGTTACAGCCAGAGAGCTCAGCCGCAGCATGAACCCTGCAATTTTGTTTTGTTTCTTGACCATGATGGTCGCCACGCAACTCGTACGTGCAGATGACGCAGAGGAAATTCGCGAACAATTGACCGATCGGTGGTTCGAAGTAGAGCTCATTGTCTTCGAACGCCTCGGTACATTTGATTTCAATACAGTGGAGAAATTGACATCGACAGAACCACCTCGATGGCCAACGTATCTCGTTGAGTACGACATCCCCAAAGCGATTGCAGCACCACAGCCCATCACAGAATCTCTGCCGGAAACAGATGACGCGACAGAACCCGGCGTAACCCATTTGCCTACCCATCCCGAAGTTGTACGCATCGAGCACCTTTTCGGACCAGACCGACTATGTGTTGGCTATCCTGCACTGCCCGAAGCGGACAAACTACACCCCATATTGCAAACAAGACGCTTTGCAGAAGACCTTCTGAACGAACTACTCACTATCCCGATGAGACCGCCGCTTGCTTCAAACAACATCCAATTCATATTTACGGAGACAGGAACTTCAGATCTGCACAACATCGACAATGTTGACACGGGAGGCCGTCTCCAAAGTGAACCACCTGGGACAATTCCACTCGAAACAGCCACCACAAACCTTGACCCTGTCCCTGATCTAAAAGCACTAAGAAGCTCAGAAAATATCGATGCGCCTTCGCCGGACACAGTCACCGAGGCAAAGTCATCGGTTGCCGCAATGACACAAAGCGAATTGCCGAGGGAACAACCACCCTCCCCTGTGGCGCTCTTTCAGTTAGAGTTGAAAGCGTGGGAACAGATGCTGATCGATCATTCATTCACCTGGTCACCGGCGCGTGCATTAGGCTCATCCGTGCGAGCGATCAACCGCCAACCCCATCTCCGGCCCCTGTTCCACCAACGTTGGATACAAAGGGTCCCGGGGCGATCCAATCCCCTCCCAATTCGGTTGGCGCTGCCTAATGATTTAGCAAGGCTCCAAGGCACGATCGACATCACAGTTGCACGATATCTTCATCTCAACATCGATCTATGGTATGAGGCCAGCGCCATGGCTGAGGTGCCCAGGCTGTTCTCACATGAAGGATCTTCTCAGCCTGTAGCGCCTGACCCATCCTATATGTATATCCAAGCCAGCAGGCGAATGCGCAGTAAAGAGATGCACTATATCGATCACCCCATCGTGGGGATCATCGCCTATATAGATCCCGTCTCTGTCCCCGAAGATCTTTTGCATCATTGGCAATCATTAGTCGAGGCAGAAGCGTTGGATTAAATCAACAAAGTCCAATGCACCCTGTTGTGAAACCCGGTGCAAATCTTCCAGGTCAATGGCCGCCTGGCCAACACCAGCAGCAGGATTAACGATTAGACATACGCTCGCGAAGGGCAGACCTACTTCTCTCGCTAATCCCGCTTCGGGCATACCTGTCATCCCCACCAAAGTACAGCCATCACGAGCCATTCTGGAAATTTCGGCTGCCGTTTCCAGTCGTGGCCCCTGGGTACAACCATAAACACCACTTGCAACGATGGTTGGCTCAACCTCGATCAGTGCGGTGCGGAGCTCCGCATCATAAGGCTGTGAAAACTCGACATGGCGCCTTCGATCGTCAAACGTGCACGCGCGTCCCCAGGTGTAATCGATGAGTTGATCCGGTACAACGAGTGTTCCTACCGCAAGGTCCGGATCTATGCTCCCAACCGTGTGAGTTGCGATGACCGATTCGACACCCAATGCAACCATTTGCCATACGTTCGCTCGATAATTGATTGAGTGAGGATTGATATCGCCGTGTTGTCCATGCCTGCGTATGACGAAGCACTCGACATCGCCCAGCCGGTAGCTCACCGGCGCCTCGGATGGCGCGCCCCATTTTACGTCAACATCGACCACTGTCTTTTCCGGCGTTGCAAGATCCATCGGTGCGCTGCCCACGAATAGCCCAATCTTCATGTGTCCGTCAGCCGATA
This sequence comes from Pseudomonadota bacterium, assembly GCA_036338285.1. GTDB lineage: Bacteria > Pseudomonadota > Gammaproteobacteria > Pseudomonadales > Azotimanducaceae > UBA4421. The sequence goes on along the minus strand of JAYZCO010000041.1, from coordinate 14,332 downwards.
AATTCCAGGCAGGTTACGCGCGTAACCTGCCACGTCCATCCCACAACCCACGAGGAAGCCAGCCTCCAGCTGCAAACCCTCATAGGTTGCCTCTATAGGTCGAGACAGGCCCAATCGAGAGACAAGGACAACCGTGAAGACATCCTTTGCACCCAGTTGTCTGAAATGCTCAACAAGTGCATGAAGTGTTTCACCTTCGTCAATGATGTCGTCAACAAGCACAACGGTCCGGCCGACCACCTCCGTATGCGCACTGCCAAGCCACGACAGCGCCTTTCCCTCGGTCTGATCCCCATAACGACTCACATGGACATAGCCAAATTCACACGGGAACACGAGACGGCGCATGAGCATACCCATCAGCGTCAGCCCCCCATGCAATACCGTCACGAATAGGGGATTGGTCTCCTGCAGATCAACGGTCAACCTGACAGCAAGTTGATCAACTAACTTTTCGACGACCTCAGGTGCTACGACCTCCACAGCCCCAGCAAGCATACGCGCTGTCTCTTGCGGCAGGCCTTCACCACATGTCAGATAATCGCGCAGATCGTTCATCTTTAATTCAAGTGGCGGGTGTAGGGTCGGGTTCTGGCTGAATATGCAAGGTATGCGTCGGAAAGGCCATTTCACAACCATGCGCGGACACTATGTCCGCAATTTTCAGTAACACATCCTGTTTGATGGTATGAAATTCAGTCCACACTGTTGTCACCGTAAAACAGTAAATAAAGAAATCCACCGAACTCGGGCCAAATTCAACAAGATTCACCATTAAGGTCTGGTCGGAATCAATGGCATCGTGGTGCCTCAACATCGACTCTATGTCTGCAATGACGCTTGCCAGTGCTGGTAAGTCATCATATCGAAGTCCGATGGTTTCATGGATACGCCGATGGGACATACGCGACGGGTTTTCAACCGAGAGCGATGTAAATACGGAGTTCGGGATATACAACGGCCGCTTATCAAAAGTCCGGATGCGCGTCAGGCGCCAGCCGATCTCCTCTACCGTGCCCTCAATCTCTCGATCTGGCGAGCGCACCCAGTCGCCGACTGAGAATGGCCGATCGAGAAAGATCATGAGCGCCCCGAAAAAGTTAGCGAGGAGATCGCGGGCGGCAAAGCCAATGGCAATGCCTCCTATACCTCCAAAAGCAAGCACACCAGAGACCGAGAAACCAAATGCCTGCATAATCAGCAACGTGCCGGTAATAATCGCTGATGCACGCATCAGCTTGCCCACTGCACGCGCAGTCGTCTGATCCACAGGTTGGGCACGATACCCACTGGTCACGACCTGTTCCTCGACAAAGCGTATAAAACGCAGCACCGTCCATACAAGCAACCAGACCACTGCGACTTCACGGAGTGTGTCTACATAGTCGAAGATCTCCGCCTGCGAATCGCCACCAACCCCCTCGGCCGCAAAAGAGATACCGAGCACCCAGATACCTAAACCAAGCGGCCTGCGGATCGCATCGAGTATTGCGTCGTCATACAGATTGCGGGTTTTCTCCAGCTGTCTTGCCAGCCGGTCAAAAAAGATCTTGGCCGCTAAGCGGACCAGCGCAGTAGCGAAAACAATGAGAAAAGTCTCAGACAACCAGCCGTATTCGTTTATATATTGAGCGATTTCTTGCATGTCAGAGGTCTACCCGTTCAGAAAAACTTCTTGAATTCGATCTGGAAGTAGTCGTCCTGTTGTAACCATGCGGATTTATACTCCGGTGCAAACATCTGTGCAAAATACAGACCGCTTGGTAACGAACGTCCACCTTGAAAAACTCGGCCCTCCAGGCTAACCGACCATGTGGGGCTGAGTTGGCGACTCGCCTCAATGCTATAAATTAAATCGCTGTTCTGCGTATCAGCGACCACCCCAACCAGCGCTCGGGTGTCAGCAAAGTCATTGAAAGTAAAGCGTCCACCAAATGCAACATCATGTTCAAACAACGTATTGATCGCATCATCCCCGCGTTCGTCATGCATGTATTCGATCACCACCCCCAAATCGATTGGCGTCCCAAGCACGCCCACCAGTGTTTTCTCAATCCCGGCGTTGAAAGCGTGATAGCGCTCTCCATAACCACCACGACTCATGCCCTCGAACTTCACCGTCAAGTCACCTGAAATTGCAAGCGCATCAATGCCACTTTGGTCAATGATTGGATAATAGGCTTGTAGCCCGGCTACTGTGCCATGAATCATAGAGGGTAAGAACATCGGATCACGGCTCGTCCCGGAAAAGTGGTGCAACCCCACTTCGAAGGGCCCCAGCTGGCTCGACCATCGAACTGCGAAATCAGTACGCAGGTCTTCTGCTCCAGACTCAAATATGGCTCTGTCTTCTACCACCAGCGGTGTGCGCAATCTACCCTGTTCGCCAGGAAACGATCGCTTACGAAAGCCCGGCAAAGCATAGACATCCACAATCCCCCAATCCCGCACAAACGAGACCTGGACCATGGGTTGTCCTAGTTTGTCTTCTCCATCGATATTTTCAACGAGGTCTGTCTGGTTGATGACATCAATTAGATGGTGGAACTCCGTGACCCCCCAAAAGACCCTGCGTGCACCAACATGCAGGTCCCAATTTTCACCTATTTTTGTCCAAAACAGTTCCCGCACATCGAAGTGACTGCGATCACTGTCTCTTGAGTCGATTCTAATAAATGGGGTAAATGTCAGACTCTGTCGGTCCTGCTGCCACGTTCGATAGTATGAAGGTTCCAGACTCAAAGAAGATTCACTCTTCCCTTGACCGGCAATCCCTTGTTTCGCAAAAAGCCGGGATTGCAAGCCGACGTCTACATCCCACTGCCGGCGCCCCCGATGCCCCGATACAGCAATAGGCTTCACGCGCGCAACATCATTCGATTTACCCTCGTGAGCAGGTGTAGAGACGGTCGATGCTAATTCTTTACTCTCCTCCGCTTGCACGGCCGGTCGTATCAGTCCCGGAGGCGCCACTAAGCGTGGTGTAACCATCCCAGGTCCGGATGATCCTTTGTTCGACTGTGGACGCCAGTATTTGATCCCTGAAGCATCTGACTTTCTCACGAGCAGGCGTACTCGAGCCTCATCCACATGGCCCGATTGCACCCGGTACCAGACACCGTCATCTCCTTGTACGGTGATCGATGTTATTTCTTCGCCGAAAAGCTGACTTAACCTTTTTGCCCAATTGTTTGCATTATCATTCGAGCGGAACGATCCGAAGATCACGTAATCTGGCCAGGTTATGCCGGGAAGGAGCAGCAGAAAAACCCCAACGAGCCTGACAGCATTTGAATACCACGCAGCCAAAGAGCTAGCGCACCCGTCGCAAGCTGTTAACACTGAAATCTCGATCTTCACTCAGACCAGTCTGGAACATATAGTCCTGCCAGTAGAGCTCTGTACTTTTTTGCGTGCGCAAATTGATCATCTTCATGAACGAAGGTTTCCAGAACACGTCCGCATACAACTTGTAACCGTCGAAACTTAACTGCTTGGAATTGTTGTCGAATCGATCAAAGTAATCGATCCTCAAAACTCGCAGATGAATCTGATCGAGCCAAACCCGTTGGCGGTTATATCCGGAGAAAGGGTCTCGCGGCATTCTATCCACAATATAAGTGGCTTCACCGTCGACTTCCCCCTCACCTACATATTCGTAGTCGTACTTCTCCACTTCTTGGGGAGAAAGGTCTTCAAATGCAAACTCACTCCCCACAAAGGACCCTGTCTTGTTGCGTGAAGCAATTTTTTTTATACGCTTCAATGCCGGGAGGAAAAGCCACTGATCGTCAACTGTCTGAAGATGCGCATAACTTAATAAGGCAGTGCCGCGAATAGACGCAGGAAGGTCAAATACCACTAACACCTTGTCGCCATCATCGTCGGTTTCAAGCTGCTGAATGCGTAAGGACCTTTCCGTTCGTCCCCCTCTGGGGCTCACAAGCACCATCTGCAGCGATACCTGCATATCACGGTAACCACTGTTGCGCCGGTCAGCCTCAACGAACAGCAAGCGGCCTTTGTCCGCAGGCAAAGGTGTATCGCTCAAGCGTTGAGTAATATTTGCGGGTGTCGTGCCTGGTACCAGCAGGGTGAGTGCCAGCACGGGCCTAATCCATGTAAACACGATTGCATACACGACTTTTAGATGTGGCGGCGGATACTACGGCAAGAAAAAACGCTGTGCAAATATCTAAAGAGCTGTATATAATGCCAGTCCACTGTACATTTGAACAGGCAAAACCATGCCAGCAAACCTGACACCTCGCCAGGCCGAAATTCTGGAGCTCATCCGTCAATACATCCGTGAAACGGGTTATCCGCCAACCCGGGCCGATATTTCCGCTGAACTGGGCTTCCGGTCCCCCAATGCCGCCGAAGAACATCTCAGAGCTTTGGCCCGTAAAGGGGCCATCGAGATGATCCCAGGAACATCTCGTGGTATCCGCTTACCCGAAAATATTGATCAGGGACTTCCTCTCGTTGGCCGGGTTGCTGCAGGCAATCCAATCCTCGCGGAAGAGAACATAGAAGATCGCATTGACTTGCCCGCCGGCTTTTTTCAACCCAGGGCTGACTACCTCCTGCGTGTCAAAGGCGACAGCATGATCGAGGCAGGTATCTTCGACGGTGATCTCCTGGCTGTGCACAAAACCCAGCAAGCCACCAATGGTCAGATCGTTGTTGCTCGGATTGAAGATGAAGTAACCGTGAAAAGGTTTCAACGTACGCGGTCACGCAACCAGGTGTTGCTACTCCCCGAAAACGAAGCTTACGACCCGATCAAGGTCGACCTTGCTTCACAATCGTTTGCCATCGAGGGACTTTCTGTCGGGGTTATTCGACAGACCATTTAGCAGGACCGTTCTCAACGTTCCAACTGAACACGTTTAAGCCCGAGCATTGAACCCGTTCAGGCAGTGGCTTTCTTGCTCGCTTGCTTACCGGATTTCTTAACCCTTTTCTTTGCAAGCTGTTCCACCCACTTACCGTCGTTGTAGAACGCTTTCCAACCTGTCGCTTTTCCGTCGATTTCCGACTGTACGTATTGCTCTTTTGTTTTGCGCGCAAAACGGATGATGGCGGGGTTGCCATGCGGGTCCGCATCCGGTGCATCGAGCAAATACCTGAATTTAGGATCAAGCTCATTGGCATGAGATTTAAGCTCGACCACCTTCGGCGCTCGTGTTTCGCGATGTTTCGGGAATTGACTTGCTGCAAGGAAAATACCGGCAGCACCATCGCGTAGCAGATAGTGATCATCGACCTTTTCACACTTTAATTCAGGCATTGGTACCGGGTCCGCCTTGGGCGGTGCCGGTTCTCCATTGCGAAGAAGTTTTCGCGTGTTCTTGCAGTCCAGGCAGCCAAAATACTTACCAAAGCGCCCCGATTTGAGCTGCATTTCAGCCCCGCATTTATCACATTCGAGAAGCGGGCCCTCATATCCCTTGATTTTGAACAGTCCCTGTTCCAATTCGAATCCGTCGCAATCCGGATTATTGCCACACACATGCAGCTTATGACCTTCGTCAACAAGGTAACTCAACATGATCGCACCACACCTGGGGCAATTACGCATAGAACGCAAAAGTTTGGATTCACCCTCATCATCTGCATCGAGGTCAATCCCCTCTTCTCCTGGAATCAGGTTCACAGTCGAGGTACACCTTTCTTTGGGCTTCAGTGCGTATCCGGAGCAACCGAGAAACACACCCGTGGATCCGGTTCGAATCTGCAGTTGGCGTCCGCAGGTTGTGCATGGAACGTTGGTATCTGTGGGTTCATTGGCCCGCATCCCGGCGTCTTTATCTTGCGCGGCAACCAGTTTCTCGGAAAAAACATCATAAAACGCATCAAGCACACCGTCCCATTGGGCATGGCCCTGGGCCACTTCGTCGAGCTGGGACTCCATGTTGGCGGTGAAACCATAATCCATTAAGTCACTGAAATTTTCCGTTAGCCGATCCGTGACGAGCTCGCCGATCTTCTCCGCATGCAAACGGCGGTTGTCCAGCGTCACGTATCCGCGATCCTGGATTGTCGAAATAATAGCCGCATAGGTCGATGGTCGGCCTATGCCCAATTTCTCAAGTTCCCTAACCAGGCTGGCTTCACCATATCGGGGCGGTGGCTTGGTGAAATGCTGAACTCCCTCAAGGTCACAAAAGGATAGGGATTCACCCTCTGCGAGATCGGGGAGCGGCGTGTCCTCACCCTTTCTCGAGGCTGGGGGTTGCACGCGTGTATACCCGTCAAATTGCATGATCCTGCCACGCACCCTGAGTTCAAAATCACCCGCGGTGACGGTGATCGATGTGCTCAAATACTCAGCATCCGTCATCTGACATGCAACAAACTGCCGCCATATAAGGTCGTAAAGACGAATCGCATCTCCATCAACCCCCGTCACCTGATCTGGCTTCGTGCCAACATTGCTTGGCCTTATCGCCTCATGCGCCTCCTGAGCGTCTTCTTTAGAGGCATATAGGCGTGGCGTCTGTGGTACGTAGGACGTTCCGTATTGGTCAGTGATGTGATCACGTGCCGAGGCGACTGCTTCGGCACTGAGATTGGTCGAGTCGGTCCGCATATAAGTGATGTAGCCCGCTTCGTACAATCTTTGCGCCATTGTCATGGTTTTACGGACTGAAAACGACAAGCGCGTGCTCGCGGCCTGTTGTAGCGTTGAGGTAATAAAGGGTGCGCCGGGTTTACTTCTTGTTGGTCGATCGTCTCGCTTTGCCACTTTATAGGCAGCTTCGCGAAGTGTTGCCAGTGCCGCATTCGTCTCCTCTTCGGAACCTGGTCGAAAGTTCTCGCCGTTGTGCCTTACGACTTGAAAAACGATGGGGTCCTGCCCTTCTTCACGGCTGAGAGATGCAAACGCCTCCCAGTACTCTTCAGGCAAGAACGCGCGAATCTCTCGCTCGCGCTCGACGATCAACCGAACCGCAACGCTTTGCACGCGACCAGCTGATAAACCACGCGCTACTTTTGTCCACAACAGAGGGGAAAGCTCGAAGCCGACAACTCTGTCTAAAAAACGACGTGCCTGCTGGGCACGTACCTGGTCCATATTCAGTTCGCCTGGTTCGGAAAAAGCTCCCTGTATAGCTTTGCGCGTGATCTCGTTGAAAACAACCCGTCGGTATCGGTCAGGGTCGCCACCAATCGTTTCACGCAGATGCCAGGCAATGGCTTCTCCTTCCCGATCCAGGTCAGTCGCCAGATAAATTGTATCGGCCTTTTCTGCAAGGCTGGTCAATTCCTTAACGACCTTTTCTTTACCAGGCAGGATCTGGTATTCAGCCGCCCAGTGCGCATCAGGATCGACGCCCATGCGCCTAACCAACTGTGCTCTGGCCCGTTTCTTTTTGTACGTTTCGCGCTTGGCCGGACTCAGTGCCTTGGTTTTACGCGCTTCAGCAGCTCGAGCTTTGGCATCGGCAGGCTTGCTGCCCGTGGGCAAATCCCGGATGTGTCCAACGCTTGATTTAACAATGTATTCATCGCCCAGGTAGCGGTTAATCGTGCGCGCCTTCGCGGGCGATTCGACAATGACCAATGATCGGGCCATAAGACTCCTATTGAAAAAATCCAATAAGCGAGCAGTTTGCAGCCGCTCTACACTATCGGGAATTGCGCGGTTTATAGGCGCGCTGAACAGAGGTGTCAAGAAATCTTCGTTCTGAAAGCCACATTTCACACATCTTGTATGGTCACAAGTGAGGCAATTTCGCGCTCAGCACTTTGTAAAAACACAGCAATCTCATCGACCTCGGTTCCACCTTCCTGAGCTTGTTCGAACCAATAGCATGAAAGAAATCGTGCATCGACACTAAACCCCACGCAGAAGGCCGGTGCCTTGTCCAGCAGCCCGTAAATGCTCTGGCCGACTTTATTCTCGAACGATCCATCTAAACCCTGGTCCAGAGCCCAGCCTGGATGTACCTCGTTAACAGGCACTGTAGGCGTGGGCGGCATACGTAACACCCGAAACTGTATAGGCATCGGCTCTGATAAAGTGATTCCGCGCTGGTAAGCGGCGCAACTCCGTGTGATTTGTCTTACTTCTCCACCAGCGCTGACCCGTTCAGCAGGCTCAGGGTCAAAAGTAGGGATAGAGTCGAGTTTGACCGTCAAACCTGCTTTTCTCGCGGCCAGACGCAACGCGGCGAGGCGGTTTTCCTTCGCGGACGGTTTCAAGTACATCACTGGACCTAGCACCAGCGCGATAACGAAAACTGCAATTATCCAACCCATAATTTACCTGCTTGAGAGCTACGCCTAGTCATTGTATCTTCCCCTCAAGCTGGATCGGAGTGGATCATGGCCGAATACAAAAAAATAATGCTCGCTGTAGACTTAACTGAGGAATCAAACGCCGTCGCAGATACAGGATGCACGCTTGCAAAGCGCTTTGGCGCTGAACTTCATTTGGTGCATGTCATCGAACCACTGAGCCTGGCCTATGGCGGTGACGTCCCTATGGACCTGTCCGCCGTGCAGGAACAAATTCAAGATCAAGCGAAGTCGCATCTGAAAGATTTCGGCGCACGTTTGGATATCAACCCCGATTGCCAACACCTTATCTATGGCCGACCAGACAGTGAAATTCATCGTATTGCTGAAGAACAAGGCGCCGACCTCATTATCGTGGGTAGCCATGGCAGACACGGACTCGCACTGCTGCTCGGTTCGACAGCCAATGGCGTGCTGCACGGCGCATCCTGTGACGTGCTGGCGGTTCGTGTCGGCAACTCCGACTAGCATTGAGCGCTGTCGCATCACCCGGGCACTTATTCCGGACACGCCTAAGAACGAGCCTTTGTCTAGCTATCGTCACCTGCTCTGCGGTATTTGCGACCGCGTTGCGTGCTGAGATTCCCGAAGGATATAAAGATCGCCAGACTTATCAAAAAGCCATCGCGCATTTAAGGGCCGGCCAGCTCGGACGCTTTCGCCAGTTAAAAACCGAACTTAACGACTACCCGTTAAGGCCCTATCTCGACTACCACTACCTTCGAGCGCGACTGACGAGCGCGAATACCGAAGCAATCACAACGTTCACGGCTGACAATCCAGACATCCCAGTCGCTAAGATCCTCCACTACCGCTGGTTAAAGCAACTCGGTAAAACCAGGAAATGGCGGACACTTCGAGACCACTACGCCGGCGACGGCGATGCAGAACTGCATTGCTACTATCTGCGCGCAGTGTACGGGACAGGCCAGAAAGAAGAAGCATTGGCAAAAACAGCCGCCGCATGGAACAAACCCCAATCGCAACCCAAGGCTTGTGATCCGCTTTTTGCCGCATGGCAAGCCAGCGACTATTTTAGTGCCAACCACGTCTGGCAACGATTGAAGCTTGCACTGCAGGACAACGAGGTTTCCCTCAGCCGTTATCTGCTACGTTTTTTCTCGCCAGAATCTCAAGATGGCCTGCCCTCACCCAAAGCCACGGCGGAAGCGTTCTACCGTACCCATGTGAATCCGGCCCGCATCGAGCGCACAAGCACTTACAAGCACCGTACCGTCCGCCACAAGACGATCATTGCCCATGCACTGTCCCGGTTGGCACAGAAATCACCTACAAAAGCAGGGGACGCGTGGCGCGACTACCGCGACTGGGATTTCTGGTCTTCAGCTGAGCGCGCCGCACTCGAGCTGGAAATCGCCATTAGCCTGGCGAAGGAAGGAGAATTTCCGGACGATGACACCAGAGTATTGCTGCAGGACACAGCAAGGTTTTCTGAACTCGCCACTCATGCGATTAACAACCAGAACTGGTCCGAGGTCGCGTACTGGATAGACCGCTTACCGATCGACATTCGCAAAGAGTCCCGCTGGCAATATTGGCTGGCAAGAGCACTTGAAGCGCGTTCGCCAGGATCCCAACGTGCACAACTTCTCTATCAGGCATTGGCCAGCGACCGTCATTATTACGGATTTCTCGCAGCTCACCGCCTCGGTATACCCGGGAAGATGAATGCAGTCGACCAACCCGTCAATATGCGCGCGGTTGAGCGCCTCAAAAACCTCCCACCGTTCGCCCGCAGCATTGAACTCTTTGCCGTTGGTGATCAACTCAATGCGCGACGTGAATGGCTAAACCAGCTGCCACGAATTTCAAGAGAAGAGCAGATTTTAGCTGCTGAACTTGCACGCCTATATGGCTTGCTTCCGTTGGCCATCGCAACTGCCAATGAAGCCGGGGCACGAGACTATCTACACCTGAGATTTCCGATCGGGTTCGAACCACAATTCCGCTATGCGGCCATGCGCACCGGACTACCCGCAGCAACCCTGGTAGCACTTGCCCGGCAAGAATCGGCCTTGAATCACGAAGCCCGCTCTGAAGCCGATGCGCATGGACTCATGCAACTCTTACCATCTACAGCACGCATGATTGCAAAAAGAACCCGACAGTCCTTTACAGACAGTACATCTCTTTACGACCCCGGAACCAATATCGACCTAGGCAGCGCACACCTTGCGTGGCTGATCAGTCGCTATAACGGACAAACCCCTTTGGCTTTTGCGGCATACAACGCAGGCGAACGTCGCGTTGACCAATGGATCAAGGATGCAAACGGCATGCCCGTCGACATCTGGATTGAACGAATTCCCTACCGCGAAACACGTAACTATGTGAAAAATGTGTTGGCGTTCCGGCACGTCTATGCAGCGCGGCTCGGCTTAACCCTGCCGTTTTTATCAGCAGATGAAACCGCCATCCATGGCAGGAACCGCTAGTGCTCACGGATTGCTGCGTCAATCTACTCAATGGTCAGTTTCGAATCGATACAAAAAATGTGTTAGATCGCGCACAACGCGCGGGGGTGTCCAGACTCATCTTGACTGGGACAGATATTGAAACAAGCCGACGCTTGATTAAATGGCTAAGTCCAGGCGAACGTTACAGCACAGCTGGTGTGCACCCGCATTACGCCGAAGAAACCAAACCCGGCTGGGATGAAGCGCTTCACGAATTGGTCCGCATAGCAGGCGTTTGCGCTATCGGCGAAACAGGCCTCGATTTCAACAGGAACTTCTCAAGCCGAAAAAGTCAGCTTATCTGTTTCGAACAGCAAATCAGTCTGGCCATGGAGCTCAATAAACCGCTCTTTGTTCATGACCGGGATTCTGCTGGCGCGGTGGCCAGTACGCTGGCAATAGCTGGCCAGTTACCGGATGTGCTCATACATTGCTTTACGGGAACCCAAGCTGACCTGGAGATCTACCTTGATGCTGGATACTACATTGGCATCACTGGATGGGTCACCGATCGTCGACGGGGCAGTTTGCTTCGTGAGTTAGTCCCGCTGATCCCGCTTGAACGTCTCCTGATCGAAACGGATGCACCCTTCTTAAGGCCTCACAATGTGCCTGACGCCTGGCTTGCCAACAACACAGTCAGTACGCGTCACAAGCACAGGTGCGAGCCCGCACATCTGTCCTTCGTGTTGCAGGCCTTAGCTGATATTCGAGAGGAATCTCTCGAGAACCTCGCGCAAGCAACCTTTGCTAACGCAAGCCGTTTGTTCAAACTCGATTAAGAGGTCGTGTAATCTACCTTATGCAGCCAATCTGAGATTGCCTGATCATCGAAAGGCCAGCATAAACATTTGCAACCATCCACCAATTCACCGCCCACTCGAACTGCCATTAAAGGAATGTCCTGTCCATACCGTGTCAAAAGTTCGTCATCCGACATAACGTCTATCACTCGTAGTTGCATCCCTGCCAGTAAGGGATGACGTAGTACAAGATCCAGGGCTTGGTCGCACAGCGTACAGTCCTGGGTCGTCAAAAAAATCAGTTCATTCATGCGTATATGATTATACGCGACCTACTTTCAGGGTAAATTTCGCGCACTTTTAGGGGAAGACGCATACGATTTGACTGGCTGGCGCTTGGCAAAATGACTCCACTCGCGCCTAATAGGGATATGCATTACGTCACTCGCCACGCAACCACAACGAAACTGGACTATCCGCTGCCGTATCAGGCGAACCTTGAGTGGCTGTCAAATCAAAACGATTGGGTATTCGAGCTTACGCTTCCAGACATACCGGCTGAGCATATCGTCGTCCCCACTTTATCGGTCATCGACGCAAATGAATTCACTTACGTATTCAGTATCAGCGCGCCCGGTCTAAAGGATGTTTCGCTCCAACATGTACCGGCTTTTGACAAAACTCATAGAGAACACAATGGGAACAACCATGATGTATCTACCCACATCGATTGCTGGCATACACACACTTCGTTAAAGGCCCCAACGATACGACTATGCCTCAGCACAGACAAAGCACCTGAATCAGCATTAGTGACTGTTTCGTGCCGACCAATCAAAGGAGATGCAGAACGAAAACCAAATCGCGGCGTGATTATCCCACAGCCGAAGGCGATCAGTCAGATGACGGCGGCGTCTGATATCCGGTCAAGAATTTGTTCACCCACGGCCGTTGCAATGTGCTTACGCACGCTGTCACCTGACCCACCAACCTGGTTATCCGTGATCGAATCCTGTTTTGATCCAGTTAGCCGAGCTTATGGCAGCTGGCCGCTGGCAGTTCTCGCAGCAAACAAATCGAATCTGCATGCGGCGGTGGAAGTGTTTGAAGACTGGGACAGCGCAACACAAGTACTCGGTGCCGGCACACCCATGGTGTGCAGTATCGATTTCGCCAAGGGAGAATTGTCTGGCGCCCCCTTGAATCAGACAGGTGGGCATCTGGTTGTGTTATACGGCCTAGACCTCACCCACGCGTGGGTCCTTGATCCTGCCGCACCATCAATGGACAGCGTCCCCATAAAGTATCCTCTAAACGAATTTTCGCGCGCGTGGTTGCGTCAGCGCGGAGCAGCCTATATTTTCTCTCGACCATGCGATTTCGATACCTGATAAGATTTTGCCTGCTCATGCTCGGCTTCGCCTTAACGACCGCCGGCATTCTCTCCTGGCAGCAGCTGGGCTTTAACCTTGGCGGGGTTTGGCCACTTGCTGAAGAGCTGACCGCGCATCCTGTCTATGTCATTATTTTCGGCATGGCGCTGATTCCGCCCACACTGTGGGAAATTTTCATTCTCGAGAACACCCGCCGTGACGAATGAAATATCCAGAGTGTATATACGCAGGGTGACCAGGCATGATGAAAAGGAATTCGTGAAATTGATGCGCGACAGTATCGATTTACATGAACCCTGGATCAGGCCACCAACGAGCTCCACCCTGTTTAAGGCTTATCTCGAGAGGATTAATCGCGATGACCATGAAGGATTTACCATATGCAGGAAGGAAACCGATGAGATCGTCGGCGTCGTCAACATCAACAATATCGTCCGAGGATCATTCCTGAGCGCTTCACTCGGATATTATGTGGGTGCACGCCATCACGGCGCGGGATACATGTTTGAGGGGTTGTCTCTTTTGCTTGACTATGCCTGTAGTTCGCTTGGTCTACATCGCCTTGAGGCGAATATTCAGCCGGAAAACGAACGTTCCCAGCGCCTGGTGGAAAGGTGTGGATTCATCAATGAAGGACTGTCCCGAAATTTTTTGTTCATTAACGGAGCATGGCGAGACCATGTACGATGGTGTTACATCGACCCTCGGGCATCCCTGCGTGTTACTGAAACCACAGTGAAGAAAAATCTGTTCCGCCGATGACGCGTGTACTGACAGTTGCAGTCCTCATGGGAGGCTCGTCTGCTGAAGCGGTTGTTTCGCGCAACTCTGCCGCACAAATTATTGATGCCCTACAGCAGAAAGGGCATCTCGCACATCCTATTGAGTTGGACAATCACTTAGCCAGTGAACTTGCAGCACTGCAACCGGATGTTGTATTCCCAGCCCTACACGGCCCCCCTGGTGAAGACGGTACCGTGCAGGGTTTCCTGGAGATATTGGGGTATCACTATGTCGGCAGCGATGTTAGGGGCAGTGCTCTGGCGATGGATAAACACGTCGCTAAATTGATCTGCCGCCAACATGGACTTCCTGTTCTCCCCGACAAGGTAGTCAAACAGGGTGAAGACCTTGAAAAAGTGGCTTCAATTATTGAGCAAACAATGGGTGGCTCTCTGGTCATCAAACCTCTAAACCAAGGGTCCGCAATCGGTGTGACACCCCTTCCAAATGGGGGTGATCTGATCGCTGCTCTGCAATCAGCGCTTCTCTTCGGAGCCTGCATGGTCGAACCATTTCTAATAGGCAAAGAAGTCACCGTTGGTGTGCTTGAGCGCGAACGCGAACTGCTTGCCCACCCGGCCATCGAAATCGACACCGATGACGATCAGTGGTACGACTACGACAACCG
>JAYZCO010000040.1:0-19550 GCA_036338285.1 Pseudomonadota bacterium | reverse complement strand
GACGACATCATCAGGACTGACCTGATACGAAGCGATATTTACGATGCCGCCATTAACGGTGATCGCCTTGTGCGATACCAACTGACGAGATTCAGCGCGCGTAGAGCCGTAGCCCATACGATAAACAACGTTGTCCAATCTCGATTCTAAAAGCTTCAACAGATTTTCACCGGTCGCACCCTTCTTTCGATCTGCTTTTTTGTAATAGTTGCGGAATTGCTTTTCGAGCACGCCGTAAATCCGGCGTACTTTCTGCTTTTCGCGCAGCTGTACCGCATAGTCAGACATACGTCCTCGGCGGATGCCATGCTGACCAGGCGCATGGTCAATTTTGCACTTCGAATCGATGGGTCGGACACCGCTCTTCAAAAAGAGGTCCGTACCTTCCCTTCTGCTTAATTTGAGCTTGGGTCCTAAATATCGGGCCATACTCTCCTACCTCTTCCTAAATTCTTCTGTTATGTCCGGTTTGTCTGTGCTTAAACGCGTCGACGTTTCGGTGGTCGACACCCATTGTGTGGTATCGGTGTCACGTCAGAAATACTGTTGATTTTCAAACCCGCGGCGTTGAGCGCTCGGACTGCCGACTCTCGACCAGGGCCGGGGCCTTTGACCAACACATCCACGCTCTTCATACCAAACTCGAGGGCTGTTGTGCTGGCTCGTTCTGCCGCTACCTGCGCAGCAAAAGGTGTGCTCTTACGTGAGCCACGAAAGCCCGAACCACCAGCAGTCGCCCAACACAGGGCATTGCCCTGACGATCGGCGATCGTGATGATCGTATTGTTAAACGAAGCATGTATATGGGCGACCCCATCAACTACGACCCGCTTGGTTTTTTTTCGTTCTGCCATAAGGTTCTCTTGTCTTTTTCTTTTGCAGACCCGTTATCGACGGATCGGCCGCTTCGGTCCTTTGCGAGTACGGGCGTTAGTACGAGTCCGCTGCCCTCTAACAGGCATGTGACGTCGATGTCGCAGACCTCGGTAACAGCCCAGATCCATCAAGCGTTTGACGTTCATGGACCCCTCCCTGCGCAGATCGCCCTCAACCACGATCTTCGCTATCTCGCCACGAATGGCATCGAGAGACTCTTCGGCCAACTCGCCGATTTTGCTCGCCGGGTCTATCCCCGTGGCCTCACAGATCTTCATCGCGGTGGTCCTGCCGATCCCATATATATAGGTCAGCGAGATGCATGCGTGCTTATTATCAGGAATGTTAATACCGGCAATACGTGCCATAAGTAGCCCCTATTACTTAACCTTGTCGTTGTTTGTGACGTGGTTCTGCGTCGCAGATAACCCTAACAACACCTTTACGCTTAACAATTTTGCAACGACGACAAATTTTCTTAACTGATGCGCGTACTTTCATATCTCTTCTCCAGCCCGTAATGAGACCGTCTTAACCGCCTCTTCGCTTGCCGTAGTTTTGTAAATTCGATTTCTCCATGAGCTTGGCATATTGGCTCGACATCAAATGTGATTGCACCTGTGACATGAAGTCCATCGCCACAACCACCACTATCAGCAGGGCGGTGCCGCCCAACTGAAAGGTGATGTCGAAAGCCACAATCATGAACTCGGGCATTAAACAAACCAGCGTCACGTAAAGCGCGCCAAAAACCGTTAGCCGCGTGATCACGTCATCGATGTAGCGAGCCGACTGTGCACCGGGTCGTATGCCCGGGATATATGCACCTTGACGTTTTAGATTGTCTGCCACATCTTTCGGATCAAACATGATCGCCGTGTAAAAAAAACTGAAGAAAATGATCCCCGAGGCAAACAGCATGATATAAAGCGGCTGACCCGGAGACAGCACCAGCGATATTTCCTGTAGCCATCCCATGCCGTCATTCGTGCCGAACCAACTGGCCATCGACGCAGGCGCCAACAGCAGGCTCGATGCAAAGATGGCAGGTATCACACCTGCCATGTTGATCTTGAGTGGCAGGTGGCTCTGTTGCGCTTGGTACATTCGCCGGCCTTGCTGCCGCTTGGCGTAATTGACCGTGATTCGCCTTTGACCGCGCTCAACACGAACGATAAACCATACGACACCGACGGCGATCACCGTTATAAACAACAGCGCAATGATATTGATCTGATCCTGACGAGCAGCCTCGAAAACCTGCCCGAGCGCAGCGGGGAATCCAGACACAATCCCGGAAAATATCAGTAGAGATATCCCATTGCCGATACCACGTTCGGTTATCTGCTCACCAAGCCACATCATAAATATGGAGCCGGTGACAATTGACAGCACCGCAACAAAATAAAAGGTAAAGCTCGGGTCGAACGCCATGCCCTGGTTCGCAAGCGTAACCGTCAGAGAGACGCCTTGAATCGTTGCGATACCGAGAGTGAGGTAACGCGTCACTTTGGTGATCTTACGTCGACCGGCATCACCCTCTTTGCGCCACTGTTGGAACTGCGGATACATCATCGTCATCAGATTCATGATGATGCTCGCCGTAATGTAGGGAATGACACCAAGGGCCAGAATGCTCATACGCTCCCAGGCACCGCCGGAAAACATATTAAAAAGCTCCAGAATACCGCCTTGGTTTTGATTGAACAGCGCCTGCAATTGACTGGGATCGATACCGGGTACAGGTATGTGCGTACCTACGCGATAGACCAACAAAGCAAATAACACAAACAGAACACGACTGCGGAGTTCCGCCATCCCTGCCTGATTACCGGCCAGTTGATTGGCCATTTCTTGTGCGTTACGAGACATAATTGTCTTTTGCCTGTCTTCCTACTTGCTCTTAATATAAGGACCTGATCTTAAGCGACCGATCCCCCCGCTGCTTCAATCGCAGCCTGCGCGCCTTTACTCACTTTGATGTGCTCATCGCTAACCTTGAACGCACGAGTGACATCACCACTCAGCATAATGCGCGCGCGTGTCTTATCCCGTCGTACAACGTTTACTGCCTTTAGCGCCTCGAGCGTGACTTCGTCACCTTCGACTTTTGCTAACTCACTGGTACGAACTTCTACCGTGTTGGCCCCTATGCGGGAGCGGAATCCGAACTTCGGGATGCGCATTTGCAAGGGTAACTGTCCACCCTCAAAGCCAGGCCGTACATTACCGCCAGAGCGTGCTTTCTGCCCTTTCTGGCCACGACCGGAGGTCTTACCCGAGCCAGATCCAGGGCCTCTGCCCACCCTGCGTTTGGTTTTCTTACTGCCGTTACCGGGACTCAACTCATTCAATCGCATCATGCTTCTCCTTCAACCCGCACCATATAACTGATGCGATTGATCATGCCGCGTATCGAAGGCGTATCTTCGACCTCTACCGTTTGGCCAATGCGACGCAGACCCAGACCTGCAACACAGGCCTTATGCTTCTTCAGACGTCCGATCGCACTCTTCGTCATCGTCACTTTTATCTTTTTGTTACTCATCGAACTGCTCTTCTTAGCCGGTTACACACCGTCAATGCTCACCTTAGGCAACAACATCTTCCAACGACTTGCGCCGCTTTTCGGCCACCTGCTGGGGTGACTTAATCGATGTCAGCGCTTTAAAGGTCGCCCTTACGACATTGACCGGATTCGTAGACCCATAACACTTCGCCAATACGTTATGCACGCCCGCGGCTTCTAGCACCGCACGCATCGTGCCTCCCGCAATCACACCGGTACCCGGCGACGCAGGCTGCATATACACTTTCGAGGCTGAGTGGCGCCCCGTTGTGGCGTACCACAAGGTGTCTCCATTCAACTCGATATCGACCATATTCCTGCGCGCAGATTCCATCGCCTTCTGTATTGCCAGAGGGACTTCTCTCGCCTTGCCTCGGCCAAAGCCGACGCGTCCATTGCTATCACCTACAACGGTAAGCGCAGTAAAGCCAAATATACGGCCACCCTTGACCACCTTCGCGACCCGGTTGACCTGGACGAGTTTTTCGACCAGCCCTTCTTCTTTAACTTCATCGGTATATGCCATCTAAAACTCCAACCCGCCTGCACGGGCAGCATCGGCCAGCGCTTTCACGCGTCCGTGGTATTTGTAGCCAGATCGATCAAAGGCAACCGCAGTCACACCCACTTTTTTGGCGCGATCTGCAATCAGCGTACCTACCTTCGCCGCAGCGTCCGAATTGCCTGTAACGCCTTCACGCAGTTCTTTGTCCAAAGTCGAAGCCTGCGCGAGCACGGCACTGCCGTCTGAAGACGTAACTTGCGCATAAATATGTCGCGGCGTACGAGTCACGCTCAAGCGGGTAGCACCCACCTCCCTGATCTTCATGCGACCACGTTTTGCGCGTCGCATTCTGCTGGTTTTCTTTTGGTTCATAATTCGCCTACTTCTTCTTGGCGTCTTTGCGCCTTACATACTCACCCTGATAACGCACACCCTTACCTTTATAGGGTTCTGGCGGACGATGCGCTCGAATCTCGGCACACACCTGGCCCACCAGTTGCTTATCGATACCGCTGATCACAATTTCCGTCTGGCTGGGCGTCTCCGCTGAGATCCCTTCCGGCAGCGCATAGTCGATCGAATGAGAAAACCCGACTTGCAAATTAATCGTCTTACCCCGCACTTGAGCTCTATAGCCCACGCCCTGCAGCTCGAGACGGCGTTCGAAACCGTTGGTCACACCCACCACCATGTTCGCGACAAGTGCACGCATCGTTCCTGCTAAGGCATCTACACCCTTATCGTCATTGCGGGCAGTCACTTTCAGCAAATTTTCTTCCTGGATCACCTCAACGTCGTTGTGTACGACCATCGCAAGCTCACCCTTACCGCCCTTTACAGAGATGTCCTGGCCACTCATCTTGACCTCAACGCCAGAAGGCAGTTCTACAGGTGCATTTGCCACTCGTGACATGGTTTTCTCCTAAAAGACCGTACAGAGCACTTCGCCGCCCACACCCTGGGTGCGGGCGTTTTTGTCGGTCATGACGCCCTTGCTGGTACTCACCACCGCAATCCCAAGTCCACCTCTAATACTCGGCAGATCCCGGCATTCTGTGTAAATCCTTAAGCCTGGTCGCGATACCCGCTTAATTTCTTCGATAACAGGCACGCCATTGTGGTATCGCAATTCAACGTTGAGCAAAGGCTTCAGCTCATCGGTTACCGACCAGCTTTCAATAAATCCTTCGTCCTCAAGCACTTTGAGAATATTCTGTTTTATCTTTGAATTGGGTATCGATACCTGCGTATGTCCTGCCATCTGCGCGTTGCGCATGCGTGTAAGGAGATCAGAAATTGGATCCTGCATCGTCATAAGAATTTCCTACCAACTCGCTTTTACAAGGCCCGGCACATCACCGCGCATGGCCGCTTCGCGCAGTTTGTTTCGCCCCAGGCCGAACTTCCGATAAACCGAATGGGGACGGCCCGTCAATTCACAACGACGTTGCTGGCGCACGGGACTCGCGTCGCGTGGCAGTGCCTGTAGTTTCAACTGTGCATCCCAACGCTCATCATCAGGAAGATTGCGGTCAGCAATCATGGCCTTCAGGGCAGCCCTCTTCTGGGCATATTTGGCTCGCATTCGCGCGCGCTTTTTTTCCCTTTCGATCATTGATTGTTTAGCCATAAATCTCTCTTTCTTCTGTTACTAACCGTTCTATGTTCGGAACGGAAAATTGAATGCCTGTAGCAGTGCCAGTGCATGTTCATTATTTGTGGCACTGGTGGTTACGCAAATATCCATGCCACGTATACGATCAATTTGGTCATAGTCGATCTCGGGAAACACGATCTGCTCAGAAATGCCCATGGAGAAGTTGCCGTGCCCATCAAATGACCGTGGATTTAAGCCACGGAAATCTCTAATCCTAGGTATTGCAATACCCACCAGACGTTCGATGAAATCGAACATGCGCGCCTTGCGTAAGGTGACCTTGCAACCGATCGGAAATCCTTCGCGGATCTTAAAAGCCGCTTCTGATTTTCGTGCGTTGCAAACAACGGGTTTCTGACCCGCGATTGCAGCCATATCCGAGACTGCCGCATCCAGGATCTTGCGATCGCTCGTAGTCTCCCCAACACCCATATTCAGCGTGATTTTCGATACCCGCGGAACCTCCATGACATTGTCCAGCGCGAGCTCTTTCTGTAACTGCGGACGAATTTCTTCCACATATGTCTGATACAGATTCGACATGTCTAGACCTCTATCTCCTTACCGGTCGACTTGAAGACTCGTACCTTTTTGCCTTCTTCGAGTTTGAACCCGACGCGATCCGCACGCTCTTCATCATGATTCCAGATCGCAACGTTACTGACCTGGATAGGTGATTCTTTGTCCACGATCCCACCCTTTTCACCGGTATTTGGGTTCGCACGTGTATGTTTTTTCACCATGTTCACGCCAGCAATGAGCAGACGTCCGTCTTTCATTACCCGCATCACCTCACCGCGCCGACCTTTGTCTCGGCCCGCAATGACCACAACTTCATCTTCCTTCTTTATCTTCAACATCAAATCACCTCCGGCGCGAGTGAAACGATGCGCATAAAGTGTTCACTACGCAGCTCTCGTGTGACCGGGCCAAAAATTCGCGTGCCAACAGGTTGATTCTGGGGATTTAACAGAACGGCCGCATTCTGATCGAACTTGATCAAAGATCCATCCGGCCGGCGGACACCTTTGCGCGTTCGTACAACAACCGCATTCATTACCTGACCTTTGCGCACCCGACCTCGCGGGATCGCTTCCTTGATCGTCACCTTTATGATGTCGCCAATGTTTGCATAGCGTCGCTTCGACCCACCCAAAACCTTGATGCACTGAACCCGACGCGCGCCACTGTTATCAGCTATTTCCAACATGGTTTCTGTCTGAATCATCTGCCCTAGACTCCGCCTGCTCGCTCATCGATGCTCTTGAGCATCCACGTTTTAGTCTTTGAAAGAGGCCTGCATTCAACAACCGTCACGGTATCTCCGGCATTGCAGCTGTTGTCTTCATCATGCGCGTGCACCTTTGTCGACTTGCGAATGAATTTTCCATAAACCGGATGCTTTACGCGCCGTTCAATGCGAACGGTAATCGTTTTGTCCATGCCATCGCTGACAACCACGCCCGTGACTGTACGCGGGTTGCTGATGCGTTCTGCCGATTCAGCCATTCGCCTTCTCCCTGATAACTGTTTTGACACGAGCAATATCACGTTTCATTTCACCCATAAGGTGTGTCTGTCCAAGCTGACCGCTCGCATACTGCATGCGCAGAGAAAACTGCTCTTTGCGCAGGCGCAACAGTTCGTCGCTCAATTCGTCTACTGACTTGTCACGTAAATCCTGAGCATTCATCACATTGCTGTCCGTCTAACAAATACCGTTTTGAAAGGCAGTTTCGCTGCAGCAAGCGAAAATGCTTCGCGCGCCACATCCTCAGGCACACCTTCCATCTCATACAACACGCGCCCAGGCTGAATCAAAGCAACCCAATACTCCACGCTACCCTTGCCTTTACCCTGGCGAACTTCCAGGGGCTTTTTGGTAATGGGCTTATCTGGAAACACACGTATCCAAATCTTGCCGCCTCTGCGTACATGCCGGGTCATGGCACGTCGGCCTGCCTCAATCTGGCGAGCAGTCAACCGACCTCGCCCCACGGCCTTAAGGCCATACTCGCCAAAACTGACTCGACTGCCGCGTTCCGCCAGACCGCGGTTGCGGCCTTTCTGCTGTTTTCTAAATTTTGTTCTTTTCGGCTGTAACATTTTTTTTCATTTGCCTTGATATCGTCGCAACTCACGCCCGCAAATCAGGCTAGGCCTGTTGGTTCGCCTCTTCTTGTTGGCCGATCACTTCACCTTTGAATATCCATACTTTGATACCGAGGATGCCGTAGGTGGTCAGTGCTTCTGCCGTAGCGTAGTCAATGTCGGCGCGCAGCGTGTGTAACGGTACGCGACCCTCGTGGTAGACCTCAGAACGCGCGATTTCAGCGCCGCCCAACCGACCTGCAACACGCACTTTGATACCTTCAGCACCGAGTCGCATTGCATTCTGAATGACCCGACGCATCGCGCGCCGAAACTGCACTCGCCGCACGAGCTGCTGGGCAACGTTTTGCGCAACAAGCTCCGCATCAAGCTCAGGCTTTCTAATCTCTTCGATATTTACATGCACTGGCATACCCATCATGTTTGATAGTTCGCCACGCAACCGTTCCACATCTTCTCCCTTTTTGCCGATCACAATCCCCGGCCGGGCGGTGTGAATCGTGATCCGAGCAGTTTGCGCTGGCCGCTCAATATCAATACGACTGACAAATGCATCTGCCAAACGCTTGCGTAGATACGCCCTGACCTCTAGATCATTGATCAGGTAGTCGGCGTAGTTTTTCCTCTCTGCAAACCAGACCGACGTATGATCTTTGACAATGCCAAGCCGGATGCCTGTGGGATGTACTTTTTGACCCATATTTATCTCTTATGCTTTGCCGTTCCCACAAATTGCGGGTCACAGCATCTTAAATTCCTCATATCACACATCAGAAACAGTCACAGTAATGTGACTGGTCCGTTTTAATATCCGATCGGCACGCCCCTTTGCACGAGGTTTAATGCGCTTCATGGTCAGCCCTTCGTTCACATAGATTGCAGAAACCTTCAATTCATCGATGTCCGCACCTTCGTTGTTTTCTGCGTTAGCAATTGCCGACTCTACGACTTTGCGCACCAGCACAGCACTCTTTTGGTTACTGAAGGTGAGTATGTCCAAGGCATCTGCAACGGGTTTGCCGCGCACTCTATCGGCAACCAGGCGCGCTTTTTGTGCCGAAATTCTCAATCGTTTTGCAGTCGCACTGACTTCCATTTTTTAACCCCGACTCCCCACTTCGCCTATCTCTGCACCTTTTTGTCCGCTGTGTGACCTCGATAGGTACGCGTAGCAGCAAATTCACCCAGCTTGTGTCCGACCATGTCTTCATTGATCAGAACCGGCACATGCTGGCGTCCGTTGTATATAGCAATTGTGAGACCAACCATTTCAGGAACGACCATTGACCTGCGCGACCAGGTTCTGATTGGGCGCCGATCACTGTTGGCCGCAGCGACTTCCACCTTTTTCATCAGGTGTATATCGACAAATGGCCCCTTGTATAACGATCTTGGCACTTAAATTTCTCCGCTTAATTCGCTTGCTTAACGCTTATTGCGTCGGCGCACGATGAGCTTATCTGTTCGTTTATTTTTGCGTGTCTTGTGGCCCTTGGTCGGAATACCCCAGGGAGTCACTGGATGACGCCCGCCCGACGTCTTCCCCTCACCACCCCCATGGGGATGATCCACGGGATTCATTGCAACACCCCTCACAGTAGGCCTCCGACCACGCCAACGCGTGGCACCCGCCTTGCCGAGAGAGCGCAGGTTATGTTCACTATTTCCCACTTCACCGAGCGTCGCACGACATTCCGTGAGCACCCTGCGCATCTCGCCGGAACGTAATCGTAACGTGGCGTACATACCTTCACGCGCGACCAACTGACAGGAACCTCCGGCACTACGTACCAACTGGGCACCTTTGCCCGGCTTTAATTCGACACAGTGGATGATGCTACCCACAGGAATATTTCGTAACTGCATTGCATTGCCAGGACTTATCGGTGCAGAACCGCCACTCATCAGTTCATCCCCGGCCCGCACGCCTTTAGGGGCAATAATGTAGCGACGTTCACCATCTTTATATTTAAGCAGCGCGATATTGGCCGTGCGGTTCGGATCGTATTCAAGCCGTTCGACAATCGCTGGTATTCCATCTTTGGTGCGTTTCCAGTCGATCATTCGATAGTGCTGTTTGTGTCCGCCCCCACGATGCCGCGTGGTTATGCGACCTGCGTTATTGCGCCCACCGGTTTTGCTCTGTCGATCCAATAGCGGTTTGTAAGGAGCACCTTTGTGCAGTTCCTTGTTGACCACTTTGACAACAAAACGTCGTCCCGGAGAAGTAGGTTTTGCTTTGACGACCGCCATGACTAGTCACTCACCATATAATCAATTTCCTGACCTGCCGCGACTGTCACGTAGGCCTTCTTCCAGTTCTTTTTGCGGGTAATGCCACGGGCGTTGCTTTTCACCTTCCCCTTCACATTCACAGTCGTCACTTTTTCTACCTCGACCTTGAAGATCGTTTCAACTGCATGGCGAATTTCCGACTTGGTGGCATCGCGGGCAACCTTGAAGGCATACTGATTGGCTTTGTCACCAAGAATGGAGACTTTTTCCGAGATATGCGGTTCAACCAACACCGTGTAGATGCGTTCCGGATTCATGCCAGCGCCTCTTCCAGTTTTTTGAGCGCACCCACCGTCACCAGCACCTTGTCATGACTGATCAAACTTACCGGGTCGAGACCCTCGATGTCTCGAACGCCCACGCCGTTGACGTTGCGCGACGCGAGGTAGAGGTTCTGATCGACTTCTTCGGTGATGATGAGAACGCTGGCAAGATCTAGGGATTTGAGTTGTTCGAGGAGGGCTTTGGTTTTGGGGGCTTGTACGGAAAAAGAATCAATGGCGACGAGACGGTCCTGGCGGATGAGTTCGGAAACGATACAGCGGAGCGCTCCCCGATACATCTTGCGATTCACTTTCACCGAATGATCCTGAGGACGTGCAGCAAAAGTTACCCCGCCTGAGCGCCATATCGGCGACCTAATGGTGCCTGCACGGGCGCGACCGGTGCCTTTCTGGCGCCATGGTTTGCGTCCACCACCACGCGCATCCGAACGATTTTTCTGCGCTCGGCTACCCTGGCGAGCACCCGCCATCTGCGCAACCACCACCTGATGCACCAGTGCTTCATTAAACTCACGGGCAAAAGTCGCATCAGATATTTCTACGCTCCCTCCATCCGCCGCTAAGTTCAGGTTCATTAACTGTCTCCTCCTGAACTGGGCGCTGTGGCATTGCCTTTGACAGAGGGTCTAATGTAAACATCCCCACCCGCCGGGCCCGGCACGGCGCCCTTCACCAGAAGCAGGTTTTTCTCTTTATCGACACGCACTACTTCGAGGTTTTGTGTCGTGACGCGAACCGCGCCCATGTGGCCGGACATCTTTTTGCCTTTGAAGACACGTCCCGGTGTCTGGCACTGACCGATCGAGCCAGGCACCCTATGCGAAATCGAGTTGCCGTGAGTATTGTCCTGACCACGAAAGTTCCAGCGTTTGATCGTGCCCGCATGACCCTTGCCCTTGGACACCCCACGCACATCAATTTTCTGACCTGTTGAAAACTGCTCGACACTGAGCTCGCTGCCAATACCGAGTTCGCCGAGGTCGTCAGCACGAAACTCCCAGAGGCCACGCCCGGCACCTGTATTAGCCTTAGCAAAGTGTCCTGCCCGAGGTTTGCTCACTCTGTTTTGCTTGACCTCACCTGCAGTCACTTGGACTGCATTGTAGCCATCTGTATCCTCGGTCTTGATCTGAGTGATTCGATTCGGGCTTGCTTCAATCACCGTCACCGCAACCGACGCGCCATCTTTTGAAAATACGCGGGTCATGCCAGCTTTTGTACCTACCAATCCAATCGTCATGGTTGCTTCCAATACGCTTGCCAAATCTTGGCGAGCGCTTCATTAACTTTCCTAATTACCCATCACCCGACAATCAATCCAAACGACGAAAAAGGCCCTTGTCCTCATCCTCGTGAAGACTCAACCTACGCTACTGTCGCCGGCTTCCATATCGGAGCCTTGTTGTTTCACTCCCGAAGGCTATGCCTCTGGAAGTCCCGCTTACTCTTTCTGTGCTGAATCGCGAAACAAATTTTCAGCGGATACAAAAATGCCAGCACTTAAAGCCAGCATTTTTTAATTCAAACTAATATGGACCTCTACCCCTGCCGCAAGATCCAGCTTCATCAGCGCATCTACGGTTTTTTCGGTAGGTTCCAATATATCCAGGAGTCGTTTATGTGTACGAATTTCGTACTGATCACGGGCATCTTTGTTCACATGAGGTGATATGAGCACGGTGTAGCGTTCCTTGCGCGTTGGCAAAGGAATCGGTCCCTTAATTTGCGCACCCGTACGTTTCGCCGTATCAACAATTTCCTGTGTCGACACGTCGATCAATTTATGGTCGAACGCTTTTAAGCGGATTCGAATACGCTGGTTCTCCACCCAGTCACTCCAATACCAGTCATGCGATGTATCGTTCACAGCATAAACTGTGAACCCAACTTCTCCTGTTAAAGAACAGTTTCGAAACAATCCCGCTATAATTCATCAGTTGTCGCCTTGCTCTGCCCTCTTTTTTTGCAAGGTTGCAGAACCCACTCCAACCGTCTTCTCCATTAGGATTCGACTAGGATCTTTAGCATTTCGAAACTCACCGCTTTCACCCAACTTGCGATCTTGAATCAAACTCAGTTGTTCAATCCGTCGGCGCATAAACAGCGCACGCGCGACCACCCTGAAAGCGGGAGCCGAACTATACATAGCTACATAGGCGTTCGCAACAGTTTTGGTGGGCTTATTTCCTTATCAGACGGGCCTTTGCGGCGTATAGAAAGGTGTGCGTCGAGACTCATCGAAGTCGAGGATTGTGAGGCGTTCCATGACACGTTTGTGCGGCCAGAAGTCACCGCTTGCAGAATGCAGTACGGCGCGGTTATCCCACATGGCGATAGAGCCATCCTCCCACTTCATACGGCAGGTATATTCCGATTTACCTTCCTGAGCTTGCATCACTGCCAGTAGTTCACGCTCTTCGTCCGGTGCAATCTGATGTGCCTCGGCGAAGCGCCGTACAAAGCCCTGCTGGACATACAACGTGGTGCGCCCTGTCTCCGGATGGCTACGCGCGACAGGATGAACCGACTCCGGCGTAACACCATCCATCTGATGCGCCACGCCACCTACATGTACCGCTGTCAGATGCTCAACTCTTTCCTTTACATCCAGAGGTAAACCCTCCCACATGGCATAGCAATCGCAAAAACAGGTATCGCCCCCGATTGGAGGCGCTTGCCGACACATGAGAATCGACCCCATGGGCGGACGTTTCTGCCAGGTCGCATCAGCATGCCAGGAGGAAGCGGCACTCGGGACTTTCTCATCTGAAGGCAGAACCAGAATGTTCGGAAAGCCCGGCACCTTGATCTGATTATTCAAATCTGCGCCATTTGGCTCGTGCCCCGGTTCGCCATAAGGTAGGCCCACCTCACCAAACTTCTTTGCAAAATCAAGCATACCCTGATGGCTCATGTGGGCCTGACCACGAAACATGAGCACTCGGCGTTCCAGCCAAAGCGCACGGATAAATGCCACCATTTCAGGATCGGCCAAGTCAGTCGTCAGATCGAGTCCATGCACCACCGTGCCTATGCCCGGCTGTACAGGTTCCAACTTCAGTTCTTTACCACACACCGTCACGGGTTTGTAATAGACGGTGCCAAAATGCCCTGCGATTAGATCGCGATCCTGGGCCAAGATCCCTTCGACCATCTCCTCACGATTAGATGCGCCCGGATAGCGCGCTTCTGCAACCGCACCGAGAGGCTGCGCTCGAGAGGGACGTTTGTTATCCCGCGCTCGCTGCGAAAGCGTCTCGTAGACCTTATTCTGCGTAAAGTCCGGCGTTTCAGATCCAGACATACCACCTCCCAATGCGAATAGCTCTGCTGTGTATATAGCATACGCTGCGGTTATACACATGAAAACGAGCCGACTCGGTTAATATAACGAGGCGTTCGTCTTGGACCTGACCATGTTAAAGATCTACGGTGTACCTAATTCTCAACCAGTACGAGCAGTCGTCTGGACATGCCTTATGCAGGGCCTGCCTTTTCAATTTCTCATGACCAGCCAGAATCGTGCCGCCAAAACGCCGGAATATCTCAGTTCCATCAACCCGCGAGGGACGATTCCAGCGATTGACGATAATGGCGTCATCCTCTGGGAGAGCCACGCGATTATGATCTACCTCTGTGAAAAGCATGACTGGGACGATCTTTGGCCCACGGACCTCAAACGGCGCGCCGAAGTCAGCCAGTATCTTCACTTCCATCACCGTAATACGCGAGAAATAGTCATTAACTGGAGCCGAACACTCTGGCCTTCCGTTTTTGAGGTTGAGGATCCTGACGAAGACTGGATACGACGCAATACATTCCCCGGGTTAGAGAACAATGCGGAAGTCGTAGCCAATGCCCTCAAAATTATCGACAGCATGCTCGCGAGATCGACCTTTATTGTGGGCGACCGACCAACCCTTGCGGACATCAGCGCCTACGAAGAACTGGGACAGAATCAGAGCCGTTATGCGAATTGCACCGACTATTCACCTTTTGTCCATATCAGGCGGTGGTTGGATCAAATGGCGCAGTTACCTGCCCACGATGAAGCACATGAAATTTGGCATCTCATTGGTGATGTCAACCGGGTGAGTGGAGGCATGAGAACCATAGCGGATGCAAACAAACGCGCCGCCAGGACATTGCAAATTGCTGCTGACCTCCTGATTGCCGCCAATAAAGAAGTACGCTAGCCCTAGCGGACCAACCTGACATCACCTTGCAATCGATTCCCGCACGTGCGTTATCGGTCCATCCGCCTGAGCCTACCCATCAGCGGTTAATAATGCGTTCAGCAATCCGCTCTGGGACCGCCGCGTAGTCACTGAACTCCATCGTATAAGTTGCCCGACCCTGAGTGGATGAACGCAGATCTGTGGAGTAACCAAACATCTCGGCCAACGGCACATCAGCACGCACAACCTTGCCGGCAGGATTTTCATCCATCCCGGAAATCATGCCTCTACGCCGATTGAGGTCCCCCACCACATCGCCCATGTACTCTTCGGGTGTCACGACTTCGACTTTCATGATTGGTTCAAGCAGCACCGCCTCCGCTTGCATGGCACCTTCGCGTAACGCCATCGAACCTGCAATTTTGAAAGCCATTTCTGATGAATCCACATCATGGTAAGAACCGTCATATAGTGTCGCTTTGACGCCAATGAGCGGATAACCCGCAACAACGCCATTCTGCATCTGGTCTTTTATCCCCTTATCGACAGCAGGGATGTACTCTCGGGGAATCGCGCCACCAACAATCTCATTGACAAATTCATACGCATAGGCGCCGTCTTCATCTTTGTAAGGCTCAAGCTTCACATAGACATGACCATACTGTCCGCGACCTCCCGTCTGTCGTACAAATTTAGACTCCTGCTCAACCGTGCGACGGATCGTCTCCCGATAGGCAACCTGAGGCTTACCAATGTTTGCTTCAACACTGAATTCCCGTTTCATGCGATCAACAATGATATCCAGGTGTAATTCACCCATACCGGAAATAATAACCTGTCCGGTTTCATCGTCCGTCTCCACATGAAACGAAGGGTCTTCCTGGGCCAGTTTGCTGAGGGCTACCCCCATCTTTTCCTGGTCGGTGACTGAGCGTGGCTCTACGGCCACCGAAATAACCGGGTCAGGGAATTCCATTCTTTCGAGCGTGATCTGCTTATTTATCGCGCAAAGTGTTTCGCCAGTGGTCACATCCTTTAAGCCAATCGCTGCAGCGATATCACCGGCGCGTACTTCTTTAATCTCGTTGCGATCATTGGAGTGCATCTGCACCATGCGGCCAATACGCTCCTTACGCCTTTTGATCGGATTAAACACCTGATCACCGGTTTGTAAAACACCCGAATAGACACGGAAAAACGTCAATGTCCCGACATAAGAATCTGTCGCAATTTTGAAGGCCAATGCAGCAAAGGGCGCGTCGTCATCTGCTCCTCGAGTGTCGACAGAATCGTCCTGCAAAACCCCTTCAATGGCTTTGACTTCCGTCGGTGCCGGCAAGTATTCGATGACACCATCCAGTATCGCCTGCACGCCTTTGTTCTTAAACGCCGATCCGCAAAAAGCAGGAACAATCTCATTTGCCAGTGTGCGAATACGAATTCCTGCGCGGATCTCATCTTCAGAAAGCACGCCTTCCTCGAGATATTTTTCCATCAGCTCTTCGTTGGCTTCCGCCGCCGCTTCGACCATCAACTCACGCCACCGTTGCGAATCGGCCACCAAATCCTCCGGAATATCTTCTTCCGTATAGGTCAGTCCCTGGTCCTCCTCGCTCCAGATAACGGCTTTCATTTTGATGAGATCGATCACACCACGGAAGTGTTCCTCTGCACCAATAGACAGTTGTAGCGGGACCGGGTTGGAACCCAGACGGTCACGGATCTGATCAACCACACGCAAAAAATCTGCACCCTGTCGATCCATCTTGTTGACGAATACCATACGGGGCACTTCGTACCGATTTGCCTGACGCCAAACCGTTTCAGACTGAGGCTCGACGCCCGATGTGCCACAGAACACCACCACCGCACCGTCTAGCACACGCAAGCTGCGCTCAACCTCGATGGTAAAATCTACGTGTCCGGGCGTGTCGATGATGTTGATTCGGTATTCATCGAACTGCTGGTTCATACCGCGCCAGAAGCAAGTCGTGGCCGCAGACGTAATCGTAATACCCCGCTCCTGCTCCTGTTCCATCCAGTCCATGGTGGCTGCGCCATCATGCACTTCTCCGATTTTGTGGGACAGGCCGGTATAGAAAAGCACACGTTCGGTCGTGGTCGTCTTCCCCGCATCTACATGAGCGACAATGCCGATGTTTCTGTATCTGCTAATGGGTGTCGAACGAGGCATCGGAAGTCTCCTTAGAGCCTACTTACCGCTTGAACAAACCGATTAAAGCAAAGCGCTGACGAAGTGCAAGGCGGGGGCCGGTTTACGTGCAGGCACACCGGATCTACGTTGAGCTCAAAAGCGCAGATACCTGACCAATGCGCGCGTTTTTTAATGTCCGCAGCGTTCCTTCAATACCTGTAGTGAGCGAAGGCCTTATTAGCCTCAGCCATCTTATGTGTATCTTCTTTCTTTTTTACCGCCGAGCCGCGACCATCGGCCGCGTCCAACAACTCGCCGGCCAATCTTGCAGCCATGGATTTTTCGCTCCGAGCTCGAGCACTTTCGACCAACCAGCGCATGGCCAACGCCTGACGACGAGAAGCACGGACCTCAACAGGCACCTGGTAAGTCGCACCGCCCACCCGGCGTGACTTGACCTCCACCAACGGGGCAATTGCTTCGAGTGCATTATCAAAGACTTCAACAGGGTCCGCCCCGACGTCTCTTTCCTGAAGACGATCGAAAGCACCGTAAACGATACGTTCAGCAACTGCTTTCTTGCCACTGACCATTACATGGTTAATAAACTTGGCAACTGTTTGATTGTGAAATTTCGGGTCGGGAAGAATTTCCCGCTTCGCGACGACACGACGACGTGGCATTGGTTTCTCCTTGCTTCAGATCAATGCCCGAACCAACGGCCGGACTCTTACTGAGAATGTTTGTTTTCGACTCTGTTTTCCCCTGGGAAAACCGTTTATGGAAATGCCCCTAGGCAATTCCGCAGCTAACTGAGGCAACCTCAGCAAGCACGCCCTATTTAGGCCGTTTGGTCCCGTATTTTGATCGACCCTGTTTACGATCTGCAACACCTGATGTATCCAGTGTGCCTCGAATCGTGTGATAACGTACACCCGGCAAATCTTTAACTCGTCCACCGCGAATCAACACGACAGAGTGTTCCTGCAGGTTGTGGCCCTCACCGCCAATATAGGAGGTCACTTCGATGGTGTTGGTCAGGCGCACACGACAGACCTTACGCAAGGCTGAGTTCGGCTTCTTAGGCGTAGTGGTGTACACCCGCGTGCACACACCTCGTCGCTGCGGACAGGCCTGTAACGCCGGAACGATGTTTTTCGCGACTTTCCTCTTGCGCGGTTTGCGCACTAACTGGCTGATACGTGCCATAAATACCTGTTCTTAATTCTCAAGTGTTCACCCATACAGACGGGGGCGCAATTATATGCAGCGATCTACGTATTACAAGCGTGTCGCTCCGGGTCGGTTGTAAAACCGACCCTGAGCGCCTGCTATTCCTCTTCCGCCTCGTTCGTCTTCGAATTGTCCCGCGAGGAGAGCGCTTCCGACAGAGCTGCTTCAACCTCATCCGCTGATGGTCCCATCGCAGCAGTAACCTCTTCTTCACGACGCCGTTTTCGCTCCGCGTGGTAAGTTAAACCGGTGCCCGCTGGGATCAATCGCCCAACCACCACATTTTCCTTCAGGCCACGCAACCAATCCTGTTTACCGGTAACGGCCGCCTCCGTCAGGACACGGGTCGTTTCCTGGAAAGACGCGGCAGAGATGAAGGATTCTGTCGCCAGTGACGCCTTCGTGATTCCTAACAGAATGCGTTGGAAACTAGCGGGTTCCTTACCTTCTTCGGCCAGTGTGTTGTTAATCTCTCGGATCGCCGTGTATTCAAGCTGTTCACCTCGAATAAGATCGGACTCTCCTGAGCTAACCACTTCGACCTTACGCAACATCTGTCGAACGATAACCTCTATGTGCTTATCGTTGATCGTCACGCCCTGAAGACGGTAGACCTCCTGAATTTCATTGACGATGTACTTGGCCAGTTCCTCAACACCCTTAAGCCGCAAGATATCATGGGCACTCAACGGTCCATCACAGACCATTTCGCCCTTCTCAACCTGTTCGGCGTCGTAGACGCCTATCGTGCGCCACTTTGGAATGAGGGTTTCTACAGGATCACTATCCATCGGAGTAATCACCAGACGACGCTTACCCTTAGTCTCCTTACCAAAGCTGACGGTGCCTGTGGCCTCCGCCAGGATGGCCGGTTCTTTCGGCTTACGCGCCTCGAAGAGATCTGCTACCCGAGGAAGGCCACCCGTAATATCACGAGTCTTAGAGCCTTCCTGCGGAATGCGAGCGATGATGTCGCCGATGCCGATGTGGGCACTGTCCTCCAGGTTCAGGATCGCATTGCTGGGTAAATAGTAGTTCGCCGGTACTTCGGTACCGGGCAGATGAATCTGATTCCCCTTGCCGTCGGCAAGCCGAACTGCCGGACGCAGGTCCTTAGCCGCGCTGGGTCGATCTTTCGGGTCCAGAACACTGATGTTAGTCAGCCCCGTGAGTTCGTCTGTCTGACGGTTCATTGAGAGGCCTTCTTCCATCTCTACGAACTGCACAGTACCCGCCACTTCCGCAACGATCGGGTGTGTGTGTGGATCCCATTGCGCGATCATCTGACCCGCTTCAACCGCATCGTCCTCAGCAACGGAGATAACGGCCCCGTACGGCAACTTGTAACGCTCTCGTTCACGGCCATGGTCATCTGCAACGGCGATCTCACCTGAACGCGAAACGGCAACCAGCTCACCTGATTCTCGCGTGACCGTCTTTAAGTTGTGCAGGCGAATAGAGCCACCGTGTTTGACCTGAATGTTGTCGACAGCCGTAGCCCTGGACGCTGCCCCACCGATGTGAAACGTACGCATGGTCAACTGTGTGCCCGGTTCTCCGATCGACTGTGCGGCTATCACACCCACACTTTCACCGACATTGATCATATGTCCGCGCGCAAGATCTCGGCCATAACAACTTGAACACACGCCATAGGAGGTATCACAGGTGATCGGGCTGCGGACG
>JAYZCO010000039.1:0-32592 GCA_036338285.1 Pseudomonadota bacterium | reverse complement strand
TTTATGACTCCGACGGCGATGCTTGCAGACTACGTATTGCCGGGTGACGTTTTCAGTGAGCGTAACCATATTGCTGACAGCTGGAGTTGGCGCACGGGCTTGACGCTTTCCCAGAAAACCGTCGAACCGCCGGAAAACTGCTCCGGCACCTTCCAGTTCTGGCATGACCTGGCGCACCGCATGGGCTTGGGTAATTACTTCCCCTGGCGCAATGTCGAAGAAGTGCTCGACTATCGGCTTGAGCCGTCTGGTATGACGTTTGAAGAGTTTCAAGCCAAGACCTACATGCTTGCGGAGCCTCCGGAGTATAAGAAGTATGAAGACATTGGCTTCGCCACCCCGTCCGGGAAAGTGGAGCTCAAATCGAGCGTTCTTGAAGATCTTGGTTTTGATCCGTTGCCTTACTACCGGGAAGGTCCGAGTGTGAGTGAAGCCTATCCTTATTATGTATTCACAGGTGTGCGGGAAGATGCGTTCTTTCAGACAGGACAGCGTCAGATTGAGGCGTTGCGCAAGCGAATGCCTTCGCCAAAGATTTTCATGCACCCCACCGATGCGCATCGGCAAGTGATAGCCGATGGTGACTGGGTGAGGCTTGAAACCGAGACAGGGCATGTCACGGCCAAAGCCTCGGTGCAGGATTCCATGAAGGAAGGACACATCCGGGTACCACATGGCTGGTGGTATCCGGAGTTGCGTGGCTCGGCTGACCTTGCTGGCGCGTTTATTAGTAGTGATGCCGTGTTGTGCCCTGACGATCCTGAACATCTTGATTACGAGCAGGGTATCCCACACTTTAAGGGGTTCCCGGGGCGGATTGTCAAGCTGGACGCACCACCGGAAGGCATGTCAGAACAGACCTTGAATGGTTAGAGCATTAGGCTGATTAGCGAGCACCGTCCCGATTTGACGTCGATTCAAATGAGCCCGTTACGTTGATCGCACCTGCACCACGGCACCTATAGTGGGATGAGAACTAGTGGGATGAGAACTAGTGGGATGAGAACAACTGCGTGCACGCCAAGTGCGAATTGGCATGGTTGGCGTGAAAGGATGATCTTGATTTGGGAGTTTCCATGGCAAAGATAGGTATTCATTTTCCGCAAGCCGAGATAGGCAGCGACTTCGTTGCGATCCGAGATTTTGTACAGGCAGCTGAAGACCAGGGATTCAGGCATATCAACGTACCCGATCATGTGCTGCAAACGCGTACACCCCGGGCCAATTTCCCGGCTGCTGCCCGCTATACCACGGAGTTCCCCCATCACGAGACGATGGTGATGCTGGCCTATATTGCAGGTGTGACACAGAAGTTGATATTGAAGTCTGCGGTTCTCATCCTGCCGCAACGACAAGCTGTACTGGTGGCCAAACAAGCTGCCGAATTAGATGTTGTGAGCGGTGGTCGATTTCAGCTTGGTGTCGGTTTGGGTTGGAATGGGCCCGAGTACGAGGCGCTGGACATGAACTTTAAGAATCGGGCAGCACGATTTGAAGAGCAGATTGAAGTCTGTCGTGCGCTGTGGTGTGAGCAACACATCACCTTTTCGGGCCGCTGGCACTCGATCACGGATGCAGGCATCGCGCCGATGCCCATACAGCAACCTATTCCGGTATGGGTGGGCGCGTTTGCAAAACCGGCCTATATGCGTGCGGCACGCGTTGCTGATGGCTGGCAGGCTATGCTACCGAGCCCCTCCTCAGAGGCTGCAGATACTTTCGCTGAGTTCAGGGAGGCTGTTCGCGAGGGTGGGCGTGATCCTCAGGAAGTTGGCATAGAAGCCACGATATTTGCTACCGGTCAGGATCCGGAGCAGTGGGTAGCTGAAGCCAAAACCTGGCTCGATATTGGCGCAACACAAGTTATGTTTCGTCCCCAAGGGGACTTTGGCAGCATACAAACCGCGATCGGAAAGTTTGCTCCCCTGTTAAAAAACGTATGACAACCAACGATAAGAGGCAGCGATGGCTAAGAAGCATCTTGTGTTGATCCTGACTGAACCGATGGAAGGTCGGGAAGAGGAATACAATGATTACTATGAAAACCTGCATTTAAGAGAGGTGATCGAGACGACAAACCTCAAGACAGCGCAGCGCTTCAAATTGGCGGCACAGGCGGGCGAGTCCTGCCCTTTACCCTACCTCGCGGTGTACGAAACCGAAGCTGAGCGTGCCGAAGATGTGATTAAGAATTTGAACGAAACTCGATCGGCACGTGAGCAAAGCGATGCGCTCAATCGGCGTACTGGCCGGGTATGGGTGTTTGAGGAAATCGGGGATAAACAAGGGGGATAATTCACGGGCCCTTCTTTTCGGCGGTTTATGCTTTGCTTAAATTGGGTCAGACAGCCGACTAAGATATCCCGCATCGATCTGGCGAGTGGGCTTTTAGTGACACAGAGGGTAGCGTCAGGGGATAGATATAAAGCTGCAATTTGGCAACTTCATGCATTAACCGAAGCTAAAAGCGTGTTTTTAACAAGGGCAGAAGGTCGAACGTAGTTCTCGTAATAGCGAAAATTTTCGGCCCGCATGTTCTGGGCAAATGTCGCGTCCGTGAGCAAACGGTCACAAGCAGATACAGCGGATTCCGCATTGGAAAAAGTCAAAACATGCATGTCTTCCTCAAGCGGGTTAGGTAATTCATATACCAATGGTTCGATGACCAGACACCGGGACGTGGCTAGAAACTCCGGTAACCGCCATCCGATGGAGTATCTTATACCCTTGGTGAACAACGCGATTTTGCATTTTCTGACCAGCTCAAAATAAGCTTTTCGGGTAGTTCGATAATTTGTCAGTAGGTCTGGGCATAGCTCGTTGGCAACGGGATTAGGAATAAAACCGCCGATAAATCTGTGGCCGAACTCTCGCTTTAACGTTCTCAGCACGTCGATACGTACCTGATTCATTTTATGCACTTCATCTGCATGTTGCGGTGCATCAACTTCGTGCAACCGCGTCTGAAACAGAATTAGCTCTTCAACTGGAGCGTGGGGTTCTATTTCTACCATCGGTGTGAATGCGCTTTCATTCCCTCTGATCAAACGGGATAAGCGACCCTTAAATCCCAGTTTTGGTGGACTGCTGCGTGACTGATAGGGGAGGGATTTAGGTGCATGATCGCTCGCGACCGGGCAATTAAGGCCATAAGGTTTAACCTTCGGGAGCAGTTGTTGTGCATCTGAACTCCATTCGTCTTCTGAATTGAGCAGAAAGTCCCTGTCTAGGCTGCGCTTGAAATAAATGTCACATGCGGCCAGGCCGTTCAGGGAA
Organism: Pseudomonadota bacterium; assembly: GCA_036338285.1. GTDB lineage: Bacteria > Pseudomonadota > Gammaproteobacteria > Pseudomonadales > Azotimanducaceae > UBA4421. The sequence continues at coordinate 29,316 of JAYZCO010000039.1, read as the reverse complement.
ATGATTTCCGGACCGTCCAATAGGTCATAACATATTTTCAGATCCCGACCTGATTTTTCATCAAACAACTCAAGATATGCAAGACGGCGGTTTTTCGGATCACCCCATGATCGCTCAGACACCTTGATCAATGGCGTTTCAATTAACTCAAGTTCGATTTCGCCCTGCGCCTTAAGGTCAAATAAGCCTGTATGTACCTGGGAGGCATAGCCACTATCGGACATTGGAAAAAGTCTGACTTTTGGAATTTTCATGTGCGTGATTTAGCGTACTGAAGAGGGCTGGGAGGCGCTGGGAGGAGTTGATATTGCAATTGCAGATGCGCGACGAAATTTGGGTTTCTGAACAAGCAGCGCCCTATTTTTTTGTTTCTGGTCTCCTTCATGCGACAGGTGACTCTGCTGGGACTTTTCAGCCGGTTTGTCACATACCCAGGGAGATAAGTGAGTCGATCAAACAAGACACAGTCGCCTTTTGCAATTCGTGAGATATATTACCTGATTTCTATCGGTGAATGGTGAGCCCCGCTGGGTGATATCCCGGGTGGGTTACCCCCAATGTCAAAGATTGCAACATGAATTCAACACGAACGGATCAACTGAACCGGCGACTTGACACAGGTCGTTCAATGAGGCCGATCAGGGTGTGCCTGTTTCGCTGTCAGCGAGCGGGGCCCTATCTTTTGCCTGCGACAGCTTTAACTTGATTTGCTCATGGTATTTCTGGTCGATTCGATAGCCTGAATAGATCACGGCAGCGATAAGACCGAAGATCATTGCAAAGGGTCCGTCGACGATGCCGAGGCGAAACAGCACGTCCTCTGGAACCTGTCCCGGCACGGCTCCGGAAGGTAAGTAAATGTAGTAATCGAGGGCAATTCCTGCGATTAGGTGACCAATGCCGTTGGTGACCTTGGCAAAAAAGGTTCGAGCTGAATAAAAAATGCCTTCCTGGCGTCGCCCGGTATTCAGTTCATGTTCGTCCGCGATGTCGGCCAGGGCCGACATCACACTGATATTTAGAATTGATCCACAGGCGGAAGAGAAAATCCCAAAACTGATAATGAAACCCACCACTTCCCAACTAGAGTTTTCAGGCGCGAGGTCAAAAAGCCTGAGTGTCACTGCCGTGGACCAGAAGACACTCAGCCCGGCAGCGCTGCCTACGATGGTCCAGCGCTTATCAAAATGCCGATGTGCCACCGAGGTCAATGCAAACCCGATGTGGTATCCAATGACACTGGAAATCACCAACCAACCAATCTGATAGGCGTTGAGTTGCCAAAAAAAAGTTCCCATGTAAATCGACAGCGTTTCGTGGGTACCTATGGTCATAGATAAAAAGAACAGACCGAGCAGGAGAAAGCGATAATGGCGGTTTTTCAGGGCATCCCATATGTCGCCAAATAGTTTCTGAGCCGAAAAGGGTGAGGTGTTTTTAGGCGCCATCAAACGCGGTATCTGATCCCGGGTGAACCATGCACAGCCGAAGATCGTGATGATGATGAGACAACAAGAGAAAATTATTATGGGTTGGTATGCCGGTCGATGAAGCTGCCCGCCTTGGTCTTCGAACAGATAGCCGAACACCAAAAACCACACAAAGCAGTGCATCAAAAACCCGCCGTAAAATGCAAACAGGTTGTTGTAGCTCATTACCCTGGAACGCTCGATGTAATCGCTCGACAACTCTGCACCCATGGCCAGATGCGGCACTGCAAAGAGGGTCAGCAGACTTCTCATCAGCACCGTAAACACCATAAACCAGACAAACAAAAGTGTCTGATCATCGACAACACCGCCGGGTGGGTTGAACATCAGATAGACGCTGGCAGCAAGGGGGATGGGTGCGATAAACATGAAAAGATGCCGCCGCCCGAAACGCGAACGAAAGCTGTCACTGATCGAGCCCATTAACGGGTCTGTTATCGCATCAGAAAAGATGCCGATGAGCACGGCAGCGCCTGTTAAAGTGCCTGATAGACCGAGGATTTGCTGGTAGTAGATAAAAGCCAGTACATTAAATACCCAGTTCGTGGTTGATTCGCCAGATGCACCCAGGCCAAACCAGAGCTTGGTTTTTATTCGAACTTTATTTGATTCGTCCGCCGTCACAGGCTCTCCCCAATGCCAATCTGTCTGAGAGGCAAGATGGTCGAGCGTATCTGGACTGCACTCGACTTAGAATTCGTTACGTATGTCGTTGAGCCCCGAGACCTTCAAGGATGCTCATACCGGTGAGCGTACTCATACAGAGCAATCTCGGCAATCACAAACAAATCAACCTTAGACCATCGAGTCGAAGATCATAGACACCAATGACATCTGATGAAAACCTGATTGGCCAGGGCCACTTTACTGACTATACGGTGAACTGCGGCCAAAAATATGAAAGTTTCCATGCGCTCAACCCGAAAATAGGCACATTACATGCCAAAAACTGCCGACAGGCCTATGGAAATTGGCGGTTCGATCCAAGTTGACCCAGCTGTTGATGAGCGCTAGTGTTATGATGGGTAGGTGTAAACAAGATTACAAAAGAGTATTGGGTAGGAAACTCAATTGTGCCGGTAGGTTGTAGGCCGTATTGAAGTTTGGAGAGCGTCGAATAGTCGAATAGAGAACGTTTAGAGAACGTTCGGCACGTCAATTTAGTTCCTGTATTGAAAATTATAAGGGGGGATCATGCTGCGCAAACTTTTGTCCTGTGTACTGTGTGTGTTATTTGCAATGCCGGTTATTAGTTGGTCTGCGGATGATGATGGCGCCGCACCACGGCGAATTGAAGAAGTTGTGGTTTATGGCCGAAGGGTTGAGTCGACCGTTTCGGATACCTCTATTTCCATTACCGCGATGGATGCGGATTTCCTGTCCGATATGGGTATACAGAGTCCAGACGAGATGGTGAACTTTATCCCTGCCACGACGCGTACCGACTGGGACATTAAAATTCGTGGCGTGGGCCGCAACTTCCGAGGGCTCGGTGGTGATCCGGGTGTGGGCGTTTATTACAACGGCATATACTCCCCGGACTTCGGTATCGCCGCGACCGAAGGCGGGCTGTACGACGTTGAACGTATCGAGGTGTTGCGCGGTCCTCAGGGCACTTTGTATGGGCGCAATTCGATCGGTGGCGTCATTAACTACGTCACGAAAAGACCGAATCACGAAGAGTTCGAAGCGCAATTGCGCGGTATTGTAGGTACGTACAATACGCGCGAAATGTATGGTTTCGTTTCGGGGCCGTTGACAGAAGATTTTGCCTATCGGGTCAACGCTACGAAGCGAATTCGCGATGGCGCCGTTGATGGTCATGCGGGAACGGAAGATACAGAAAATATTAACGACCAGAATCTTGTTCTCTCGTTTGACTGGGACATCAATGACAGAATGTCGCTGTATGTACGTGGTAATGACCGTCGTTCGTTACGGGCGGGTAATTTCGGAAATGGTGGACACGGTGTCACCAGTGAGGGACCGTGTGTTGGACAACACCCGATCAGTAAAGCAAGCCAATGTGATCCGCGTTTCCGCGTTAACCGTAACACCTCGTATTATGCCCCCGGATTCCGACCCGTCGACCAGGCGTGGGTTGATACCTATGGCCTAACAACAGACGATCCTCGTGGCGCGGTGCCTTGGATCCACCCGGTAACCGGTGTAACGACTTATGGTGCGCACAATCGTCCGGGTGTTGACAGCACCAATGAGTGGCCATATATGCCATCCCCCAATTACAACAGTGCTGCCGTTGCAAGCTATTCGATTGGTAATGCCGAAAAGCCCGACATCATTGCACTGACCAACAATTCTGCCGATGAAGAATTTGACCATCAGGCGGGATCTCTAGTGTTTGACTGGGAAATCAGCGATAACCTCTCAATTCGTTATCTGGGTAACTACCAGAGTTTCGAATACTGGTTTAATCGTGACAATGACTTCTCTAACAGTCGCGTCTCTGACCTGGACGATACGGTGATTGCTCAAACCGAAAGCTGGTCACATGAATTACGCATTTTTTGGCAACTTGGTGAACGCTGGACTGCCACGTCGGGTATTTACAATTTTGAAGAGCATCGCGATCAGTGGTATGCGATCCGCGAACGCGGTGCGCAGGGAAGAACCATCAACCCGACCGTTTATGGCACTGCAGCCCACCCGAACTGGCTGCTTGACGCTTTGGCGGTAGTCGGTTGGGTCCCAGGTGATGAAATTGCGCAAACGGGCCAGCCACAGTGTCTGAACTGGCAGAGCCAACCCGTAGGTGGAGCAAATTCTGCTACCCCCGGATACGGCATTTACTGTGGTGATGGCGGTGAAATCTACAATCACGACGATGACATTGGTGCGATGTATGAACACCGCAACCTCATCGAAACGGAAAACCTTGCATTTTACACGCAGGGTGATTTACAGCTTACTGACACACTGAGTGTCACGCTGGGTGTGCGTTATTCCAAAGACTGGCGAGACGGTCTAGAGCAACGTGGCGGATACTCAGAAATCAATGCAAACGACTACGGATGGTTACCGTGGGCAATCCAGACGGCCATGAACTATGGTGAAGGTGTGAATTGGTGGGACTTCTACGCACCTGGTGTGACCCCGCTCGCTGCCATGAACGTGGCGATGGGAGCGGCGACCTTTAACCATATGGAAGATGGCAGTGTCAATCCAGACTTTCCGATCACACCAACGTGTGATTTAGAGGCCGTCAATTGTGCTACGCCACTTAGGCTCGAAGGTATTCCGATCTCATGGGGCCATCGTACACCGGGCCATTTCAAACAGGACGGTGAGTGGTCCTATCGCGTGAATTTCAACTGGGAACCGACTCCGGAGATCCTGGTCTATTTCGGTGCGACCACAAGTTATCGAGCAGGTGGATGGAACATGGGTGGACCGGATAACCGTGTTGCATTTGATGTCGATGGCGTCGGTGAATGTATCGATGGAGATGGGGCCGGTTGCGACCGACGCGCGCTGCTTGAATACGGTGGTGAAGAACTCACCGCGTACGAGATTGGCTACAAGGGGACGCACTTAGATGGCCGCTTGCAGGTGAACCTGTCACTGTACCTTTATGACTACGAAAATTATCAGGACCACGTTGAGGTATGGGAAGAGTCCACAAGTAACTTCTCGTTGCCGGCCCTGACATTACCGGATGGTTCGGGGTTGTCTGCAGGTGGTGGCCGCGGACCGGTATCGATTACGACCAATATCCCGAGCGCAGAAAACCGTGGTTTCGAGTTCGACATCCTTTATCTGCTGACGGACAACCTGACGATTGGTGCTAACGCCAGTTACACGAAGTCTGAGTACAATGAGGAATATACTTTCTTCAACGAAGACGATCCGCGCTATCCGCGTCAAGTTTTTACGGGTGATCTGCAGGAAAACCCCTGCAACGCGTCTCCTGAGTTAAAGGCATTGTATTGCCTCGAAGTCGACGGCTATCAACTCCAGGGTATCCCGGAGGAAAAGATGACGGCTTGGGCGAATTACACCTGGAACTTCGATATGGGTTCGCTGACCTGGTATAACGCAGTGGCGTACACCGGTGAGTACTCTACCCATCCGTTCAACCGACCCTGGGACTGGGTACCGGACCGCTATCGTTGGGATACCCGACTGACCTACCGTGAAGCCTCGGAAAAATGGCAGGCGTCGTTGTTCGTGGACAACGTACTCGATGACACCTATATCCGAACAGCGGATATGGATGCCAGGCGTACGGGTTATGGGACCAACTGGCCGCAACGGGTTGTTGCCCTGTATCCTCGTTATATCGGCTTTGAAATGGTGTGGAACTTCTAAACTGGCCAGCAGCTGGTTAGCCAACCACATACACAACCACATACAAAGGGCGTACATCGTGTACGCCCTTTTTTGTGCGATGCAATGACTTAGGGCTTGCAGATGGATCTCGTCGCGGATCGATAAGCGCAGCCGATGGAGTAGGCATCATCTAGGGTGAGACATCCTGTCACCAAAGCCTGGATAAGATGTATCTACCTTCCAGTGCGAATGAAGACGGACTATAGGAGGCTTTGATTTGTGCCCTTCATCAGGTGTCTAATGAGCGCATCCAGGGGATTTTATTTAACCTATCTTTGCGAAAATTGCGCATGCTTTTCGAAACACGGTATACCGGCATCGGACATGGTTTCGCAGCTTAATATATTGATGTTTTCGAACCGACTACGCGGAAACTGCACCATAAAACCCGAGCCGTTCTTGCACCGCGCATTCCAGTATGCTGCTCTGTTTTCATCAAGGCCCTGGTAGAAGGTTTCAACCACGCGCCGGCACGTCTTGCCGCTTGCTTTAAGGACTCTTGTCAGGGTGCGTTTGCGGCTCGTCAAGTCCTGGGACCACAAAGTCTCGTGTGCGGGATTTGCATTGCTGTCCGTATCGGCCAAAGTGACATTGCAGTAAACGATGAAAAGAAAAAGTGTTGAGACCAAGGATATCCGAATAGCCGTCATTGTTTGCTCCACGGAATGCTCAAGATATGACTTTACTGTAAATGAGCTTAAGCGTCACTTCTCCCCGGAATGGGGCATGGTTGGCGATTCTTGGTGAGCAGTTGTACAGCGCGACAGGCTGACGATTTCGACGAAAGTTTCGCCGCCCATTTGCACGCTAAATCGAGCGGGTTTTAGAATCAATTGCCCTGATACCTTTAAGCCGTCCTTTTTCAAATCGTCCCAGTGATCAAAATTTCTTGGCAGGTAACGTTTGCCGTCTGCAGAGACCAGCCGGTAATACGATCCTTCAAGCGGCACGTATTCCACCTTGCCCTTAAAGTCGAAATTGCCGGCCAAAGCATCAGCCGAAAGAAAAAAACAGGCGAGCACTGTGAGCCGTGTGATTTGACGCATCCGGTCAAATTAGCAGGCTTTGCATGGATAGACTAGTGCTCTGTTTTTGTTCGTGAACAAGCCACGAACACCGGGTGCGACAACGAAATTTTGCCGATGGTGCCCTGGCCAGCCGGCGCCCAGATGCACCCATCTCACAGCAGAACTTAAACCTCAATTGCTTCGATACCCTTTAGTACACACATTGAGGATAAACCCAAGCGGCATAGAGGTTTAAATTGTGTGTGTCTCAAACGGTTCTTACAAAGGGTCTGCGGTGTTGACCATGTCTATGCGGTATTTCCACCAGGCAACGATGATAGGAAGGCGAGTCTACTCATGGGCATGCGATGGTTCGGCAATAAGGTGAATTGTAGGCGTGAGCCAAAGGACGTTGTTTTGTAAAGTAGAGGAGGATGGTCTGATTTGTTTAAATGGTGGATGATGAGAAGTCCGTTACTAGAGGAGATCAGTATGAATGCCAGGCTCAGCCACTTCGCGCTTTTGATTTTCGGCCTGTTTAGCATGGCGGGTGTGAACGCGGCATACCTGGCCTATGCGGTTGGAGAAAAAGCTGAAATCCCATTGCCATCTAACATTGATCGTATAGATGCAAAATATTTGATTAATCTGAAGTGGGGCGCGTATGCGGGATCTAAGGCCCGCATTGCTGTGCTGGAAGTTGACAACAACAGCACCAGCAGCTCTTTTACATCGACGGGACCGAATGGGCAAACCACCTCGTGGAGCTATGAACATGCAAACACGGTGCCAGTCAATGGCATTGAAGCCATTGTGACCGATGTCATGAATCAGACAGGTCGTTTCCGGCTGGTCGAACGCCAGGTGTTAAGCTCGGTGCTTGGCGAACAGGATCTGGCCACTTCGGGACGCGTGGCGAAACCTTCCGCTGCCCGGACGGGCAAGGTCTTAGGCGCGCAGTATTTGGTGCAGGTCGTGGTGACTGACTATGAGGCAAATACGTCGGGCACTAACAAGGGTATAGGCGGCCTGGTCTCGAAGCGGGTACCTTTGTTGGGTGGCTTGGGTGTGAAGAACAGTCAAGGCCGCGTGGGCCTGAACTTTCGCCTGATCGATGCTGAGACCTCGGAGGTGGTTTTCACCAAGCAGATTGAGTCGGTGGTCAAAGAGTCGGGCCTGGTGGTCACAGGAGCAGGTTTCAGCGGGGGTGTTGGACTGGCTGGTTTCTTTTCTAACTACGCCAAAACACCCATTGGACAGGCGGTGATCGCGGGTATCAATAAAGGCGTGTATGAATTTGTCAAACAGATCGGTGCCACACCGGCCTCAGGCAGTGTGATCAAGGCTGAGGGTCAGCGTGTATGGGTTAATCTCGGGAGTGACTCCGTTGCCGTTGGAGATGTGTTGACGGTGATGGCCAAAGGCGAAGAACTGATTGACCCGGATACAGGCATCAGCCTCGGGAGCTCCGATACAGAAGTCGGGCGTATTCGGATCGCCCAGGCACAGGAGAAGTTCAGTATCGCCCAAGTTGTCTCGATGCAAGGCAATGCCAAGCGAGGAGACCAGGTGATCTCCACCGCCAATCCACCCAGTATTGAATATGCTGATTCCTGGAGAAAGCCCAAACGTGGACGGTTCTAGCCTGCCTCGACGCAGCAGGAGACACCGCCCCGTACGCTTTAAGCGCGCCTTTACCGGGCCTGGAACTTATGTGATCGGTTGGCCTCTTGATCCTGTTCCTTGCGTGCGCGGGCTGCTTGCAGTTCGACCACGATTTGTGCATGGCGTGCCCTGGTGATGTTGTATTTCGACATGCAATACACACATAAGACTGCAAACCCGGACACGATTGGGCCATAGATAAGTCCCAGCCAAATTAATGTGTCGGGCGGAACGTCGGCGGCGGCTTTGATGGCTGGCCCTGTAGGCCAACTGATCATCGTCAAGGCGAATCCAGCGATCATTGACCCTGCCCCGGATGTGACTTTATTGGAAAAAGAAATTGCTGAGAAAAATATACCTTCCTGCCGTCTGCCGGTCTGTAACTCGTGATCGTCTGCAATGTCGGCGATCATGGATGACAAGGTAACCAGCGCCTGAACGATGCCTAATCCCTGAATAAATTTGATGATGATCAATGACCAGAGAAGTTCACTCGTTCCGTTGTCTGGGAACCAGTCGATTAAGCGCAACACCACGGGAAGAATCTGACAGATCGACCACGATATACCACCAAAGAGAAGCGATGCTCGTTTGTCGAAGCGCTCGTTGAGTCGGCGTGCGAACAGTGCACCGATCATCGCCCCGACAGGGGTGGCGAGGAAGAAAAACAAATTGCCACGACTCTGCAACTCCCAAAAGTAGGTGTTCATGTGCAGATTAAGCGCACCGTCGACCCCTGCCATCATGTAGACGACCAGGACGCCGGCAAAAAGCCAGCGAAATGAATAGTTCCTCAGTGCACCGCGAACATCGGTGAGTGTTTGCAGGCAAAATGTCCACAGTCCAGTAGATCGCGACTGAGGCTGAACCTGCGGCAGGTGAGGGATCCGACTGTGGGTACCCGCAGCAGAGAGGGTGATTGCTACCGCCATCATGATTGCCAGAGTGATACCGAATGGTGAATAACCTTCGGTGTAAAACTGTCCCCCTCGAGAGTCCGTGAAAAAAAGCGTAAAGCCGATGAAGTAGGTTGCCATTTGACCGATGTAGCCGAAGAAGAATCGGTAGGCGACGATGGATGTGCGTTCGCCATAATCGCTGGATAATTCAGCCCCCAATGACACGTGCGGGACGTAATATAAAGTCATCGCCATGCGTGTCAGGACGGCAAATACAGTCATCCAGACAAAGAGTGCGAACTGCGGCAACGCCGGCGGACTGAAAAGAGCAATCAGGCATAAACCCAGCGGTATGGGTGCAGCATAGAGGAATGGGTGACGACGACCCAGACGCCCGGCCCAGTTGTCGGAGAGGGAGCCGACCAGGGGGTCGGTGATTGCGTCGAAGAAAAGCGCGATACCCACCGCCACGCCAGTGTAGGCAGTCGGCAGCCCAAGTACCTGAGTGTAGTAGAAGAATATGAATACACCGAAAGCACCATTTTTGACACCATCGGCGGCTTGGCCGACGCCGTAGCTGACTTTGCTCGCGATGGATAATGGCCGTGTAACGGTTACCATCGTTCGAGCCTATCACGGATTCCTAAATCGTTGATATGTCGCTGCGTTGCGGGTCAAGGGTTTGAGATCATCACAGCCAAGGCGTATTCTTTGCTTAAGTGGCACCGAGGGAGGAGCCGATGACGATCGATTTTTCTGCATTGACGGATAATCAATACACGTGGGTGAATCGGCGCGCTTTTCACGACCCACAGATCTATGCGGCCGAACAGGACCGCATCTTCAAACGCTGCTGGTTGTTTGTTGGCCATGAATCTCAGATCCCCCGACCGGGCGATTTTGTAACGAGCTACATGGGTGAAGAGCCCGTGATAGTTGCCCGCGGCACGGATGGTGGAATACATGTGATGATCAATAGCTGCCGCCACCGGGGGATGCGAGTGTGCCGTGCCGATCGTGGCAACACGAATCGATTTTCCTGTCCGTACCACGCTTGGACCTATGATGTTGAGGGCCGTTTAATCGGCGTGCCTAAGCATCGCGAGGCTTACTATGAGGAGCTCGACCTCTCCAAAAATGGATTGGTGCGCGCTGCATGTGTCGATACCTATAAGGGCCTGATCTTCGCGACGTTTGATACGGATGCGGTGCCTCTCACGGAGTACCTGGGTGATATGGCGTGGTACATGGATGTGGTGCTTGATAGAGATGGGGGCGGTACTGAGCTGGTGACGGGTGTGCATAAATGGGTGGTCCGCACGAATTGGAAGCTTAGTTGTGATAATAATGCTGGGGATTGGTATCACGTACCTGTTTCGCATGGATCGATGGCAAAGCTAAACAAAAACCCGGCTCTATTCGCTGAGGATGAAAACCGATTACAGGTATCAGCAGAGACCGGCCATACGCTGTGTGCATACCTTGACCCAGAACAGAAGTCCTGGCAAAGACGCGGTAATCAACCGAAGGTGGTGACCGAATGGCTTGAGGATGTGGCCAAAAATAACCCCGACCGGCTGGGTTCGGTTCAAGAGCGGCTGGACTTTGTTGCCGGTAATGTCTTTCCTAATTTCGGATGGATTCCCGGTAGCTACACCATTCGCCAGTATCACCCGCGCGGGCCTGACGTGACCGAGGTATGGTCGTATTGTCTGGTCGACGCGGCCGCGCCCCAAACGGTCAAAGATCAGATGCGTCGGATCTACACAAATGGCTTTGGGCCGAGTGGATTGCTTGAGCAGGATGATGGTGAAAATTGGACAGGATGTGCTCAATCAGTACAAAACCCCATTACAGGTGAGCAATCGTTTAACTATCAGATGGGCATGGGACACGAGTGGAACCACCCAGACCTGAAGGCCCAGCACGTTGGCCGTGGTACGTCCGAAGTGGTACAGAGAAGTTTTTATAAACGCTGGCATGAGCAACTTGCCGGGCCGCTGATGAGCGACAATGTCTCTTTACTAGCCCGCGAGGGATGACCATGGACGTCGAGCGGCTGCTTGGCGTGCAGCAGTTCCTTTATCGGGAAGCACGACTCCTGGATGAACGCCGTTTCGATGAATGGTTTGAGCTATTCACCGACGACTGCCTGTATTGGATGCCCACTCGCTACAATCGTTTGCGCGAGGGCGCCGCGGAAAAATGGAGGGTCGATCAGGAGATCGAGGATGCCACTGGGCTTGCTTATTTCGAGGATACAAAGGCCACGCTTGCGCGTCGGATCGAGCGGCTACGAACAGGCATGGCCTGGGCGGAAGACCCGCCGTCAAGAACACGGCATTTTATTTCGAATATCGAAACCAGACCGGGCAATGATGACGCAGATTTAATTGTGCAGTCGAATTTTCTCGTCTATCGCTCGCGCAACGAAGGTCTCGACCAGGATGAAGATTATTTCGTGGGTGCTCGTGAAGACTGGTTGCGAGTCGATGGTGACTCATACCAGATTGCCAGACGTAAAATCGTGCCGGATTTCGTCGTGATAAACGCACAGAATCTGAGTATTTTTTTCTAATAAAATCAGCAGATACTGCAGACATAAAGAGGGAGGAAAGACAATGACACCAAGCGTAGAACGATTGGGTTATGTGGGGGTTGGTGCTTCTGACCTGGACGCATGGAGGCGTTTTGCCATCGAAGTGCTGGGTGTTGCGGTGCACGATGAGAGTGAGGACGGCACGTTGTACCTGCGTCATGACAAGCAATCTTATCGAATTGCAGTTCATCCTGATGACTGTGACGACTTGCTTTACATTGGCTGGCAAGTTGCAAACGATATGGCACTGGACGCTTTGCGAGCGCATTTTAAAACCCACGGGGTTGAATTTAGCGACGCTGGGGAAGATAAGATCAGGCAACGCCGAGTCGCCGATTTGATAGAGCTAGAAGACCCTAACGGTGTGCAGCTCGAAATTTTTCATAGCCCTCTGGTTGATTATGAACAGCCGTTCCAGTCGCCCCGGCCAATCCAAGGTTTTGTGACCGGTGACATGGGGCTGGGACACATGGTCATCGGTGTCGACGACTTTCCAGCCAGCAAACGGTTCTACCGTGAGATCCTTGGTATGCGCGTTTCCGACTATATTCAAACTCAGCGCGGTGAACGCACGCTGGAAATCGTATTTCTACACTGCAATCCTCGCCATCACTCGCTCGGGTTTGGAAGTGGCGCCGGTGGCGCGAAGCGCCTGGGCCACATCATGCTCGAAGTACACAATCTTGATGACGTGGGTGCTACCTACGATCTATGTATGGAACGCGGGATCAACGATACGACGATTGGCAGACACCCGAACGATGAAATGGTGTCGTTTTATCTTCGATCGCCGAGTGGGTGGAATTTCGAGTACGGCTATGGTGCACGGACCGTCGATGACGCAACCGACCAGGTTGAACGGTTCACGGTGATTAGCGAATGGGGACATCTCCGCGGCGATGGGGCCCGTTACGGTTCCGCCCGCAAAGCTGCAGCCACGGAGAGTTAACGATGCTGAGGCTTTATGATGGAGCGGTTTCCCCCTGTTGCATGAAGGTTCGCTTGTGTCTCGCTGAGAAAAACCTCGATGCCGAGCTCATTGCTTTGGATCTTGGCAACAAAGCCAACCTCGATCCCGCCTATCTTGCGCTCAATCCAAAAGGTGTGGTTCCGACTCTGCTCGATGATTCGGCTGAATTTCCGATCATCGAATCGACCCTCATCAACGAATATCTGGACGAGCGATTTCCTGATCCGGCCTTAAAACCCGAAAATGCGGAGCAGAAGGTTACGATGCGTCTGTGGACCAAGTTTGTAGATGAGGAACTGCATCCCGCGAACGGCGCTGTGGTGTGGCCTATTCTGAGCCTGGAAAGATTGCGTTCGCGCGATCCGGAAGAGGTGCGTCAATCGCTGGCGCGACATCCCGACCCAAAGCGAGTGGCCCGTCAGCTCGAGATCTTTGCGCAGGGTTATGCTGCACCCGTGGTTGGAGCAGGACTCGAAGTATTCGTGCGAGCCGTTGACAAACTGGAGGGTGCGCTGGGTGAGTCGCCTTATCTTGCCGGTGACGCGCCAACGCTCGCAGATTTTGCACTTTTACCTTACGCCAATGAGATCATGAATTTTGGTCTGGCAGAGCTTGCCCAGGGCAAACAGCATTTTGCTGATTGGTTTGGCCGCATGACCGCCCGGTCTTCCTATGCCCAAGCCATTACCCACGCATTGCCTGAGAAGCAGTGGGGCGCAATCCGCGCTCGGGGTGAAACGGCATGGCTGGAGATGAGGCAGCACTTAGCATAATGCAGGAACTCGCAGAAAAGGTGGCCGTGGTTACCGGTGCGGCAAGTGGCATCGGGCGAGCGCTCGCACTCAAGCTTGCAGCGGAAGGGATGCACGTTATTGCTGCGGACGTTGCGCCCGATGAGCTGGACACACTGTCCACCAGTTCGCGGCGCATCCAGACTGTGGTACTCGACGTCACGGAGTCTTCGGCTTGCCAAAGTATCGCCGAGCGTATCTTTACACAACATGGGGCTGTGCACCTGTTGATCAATAATGCTGGCGTAATTGGTCGCTTTGCACCGATCTGGGATCAGGATCCGGACGATTGGAACTGGATGCTGTCGGTAAACGTGCTTGGCATTGCCAACATGCTGCGGGCCTTTGTACCGGGCATGCGAGAACAGGGCGAGGCAGCGCATATCGTCAATACTGCATCAGAAGCGGCCTTTGCTGCGCGTGCTTTCGTCGGCGTTTACCATGCATCTAAACATGCAGTGCTGGCAATGACCGAGACGCTGGCCCAGGAGCTCGAATTTGATCGGTCTCCGATTCGCGTATCGGTTCTGTGTCCAGGGGGCGTGAATACACGTGTCCTCGAATCGGAGCGCAATCGACCGCACAGTGCCACACGATCGCGGCCTTCGCCTCCAGAAGCGGCAGCGTTACGCGCAAGTTATGCGACGAACTTGGCGGATGCCATGCCACCTGAGACTGTGGCTGATGTGGTGATCGATGGGATCAAACAAGACAGGTTCTACCTCTTTCCGCATCCGGAGGTAGCCACGCTGCCCCAAGCACGGGCCGATGCCGTTGCCAGGGACGAATATCCGAAACTGAATCCACGGATGGCAGAGCGCCTGCGTGAATCTCCTACTCATTCAACAAATCCGCCCACTGCTTAAAGCTCAGTCGTCGCGGTTTCGCGCTTATCGGGCGCTCACAAGGCGACAAATCATGGCCGATCTTGTCGAAGAGGTAAGAAAATGAAAACCAGTGAAGCAGCGAAGGAAAAGACCCGTAGGCGGGTTCGTCCCAGGAGCAAGCCCGTACCGGCTGAGGGCCAGGATGGTTTGTTCACTGAATCATGGTTTCCGGTGTGTATGTCGAGCGAATTATCTGTGGGCCAGGTCTTAGGACGTTCGTTTTTGGATGGTCGCGTGGCGATCTTTCGTGGGGAGGACCGTGTGGCGCAGGTCTTTTCGGCCTACTGTCCGCATCTGGGCGCGGATCTGGCTGCGGGTAAGGTGGTGGGTAATCGTATTCAGTGCGGGTTCCACCTTTGGGAATTCAACCCGGAAGGTTGGTGTGAAAAGACCGGTCTGGGTGATCCTCCTCCCCAAACGGCATGCCTTTATAAGTTCCACTCGGTAGAGAAGTTTGGCCTGGTCTGGGCGTTTAATGGTGATGAGCCGTGGTGGGAAATTCCGGACTATCCCAAAGCGGAAGATGAGATTTCTTTCAGTGTGAATTACGACGTTCCGGCCATTCCGGTAGATCCCTGGGTGGTTTGTGCGAATACGCCTGACTGGCAACATCTGAAAGCGGTGCATCGACTTGATTTTGATCACGAGCGACTTCAAGAGCATATCGACTGGACGGATCATTCGATGGAGTATGACCTGCAGGCAAAGCTTGAGGCGGGCGAGGGGCCGCCGTTAAACACACGGGTGGGGATTTATGGCACGAGCTTCTTCCGCTTGTACGGCGAATTCATGGGCCAGTGGATTGGGGCATTGACAGCGTTTCATCTTGTTGCCCCGGGTCAGACGCAAGTGTATTACTCGCTCGGGACGACGAAGAGTGACGGTAGTGCCGAAGACGACGCACGCGTAGCCATGACGCATGAGTTTTTATTTCGTTTGGGCAAGAGCATCGTTACAGATGATCGCCCCATCCTGCATTCGCTCAAATACACCCCCGGTGTGATGACCAAATCGGACAGGGCGCTCACGAAGTACCTCGACATGGTCAGAACCTTTCCTCGCTCACACGCGTCGGCGGATTTCATAAAGTAACCCAGTAGAGGATCGGATAAATGGCAAAAGCAGGACAGGTTCAGCATTTCAACAGACCGCTAGAAGAGGGCATGGGGTTTTCAGCCGTCGTGCATGCAAACGGATTGTTGCACTTGGCCGGTATCATCTCGGTGAATGAGAAGGGTGAAGTCGTCGCGCCGGGCGACGTGAGTGCTCAGATCGATCGAATCTACGACATCATGGAAGAGACGCTCGCCAAAAATGGGGCAACCTTAGAACACGTCGTGAGTGAGGTACTGTATACAACCGATATGGGCCAGTTGATGCAGGCGATCTCCGTGCGAACTCGAAGGTATGAGGGTTATGCTTATCCGGCCGTGACGGCAGTGCAGGTGTCGGCGCTTGCGTTTGCGGATGCGTTGCTCGAGATTCAGGCCACCGCGCAGCTCGATGGGCAGGAATGGTCCCCTGAGATCACACCGGTGGGTTCGCCGGTTTAGGTCTTAATGAGGGACTAAGAAGCGCTTGGAATCATTAAGCCGCAAGC
This sequence comes from Pseudomonadota bacterium, assembly GCA_036338285.1. GTDB lineage: Bacteria > Pseudomonadota > Gammaproteobacteria > Pseudomonadales > Azotimanducaceae > UBA4421. The sequence continues at coordinate 13,058 of JAYZCO010000039.1, read as the reverse complement.
CTGACTCCTGACAAAAATCGCTGCCTGATTTTGTTGGCTCAATAGAAAAATTTGCGGTTGTCGAGTGTACTTGGAGCGAAACGACCGTGAACGCGTACTTAGCGGCTGACAGCGATAATATTGGGGTCGTTGGCTCGGTCTGAAAGCGTGTGCTCTTCAGCCGCCGCGCGATAAATCGTATCGGCAATGTGAAAAAAGGGTTTCTCCAACATCTTGATGAGTGTTTCGCTCGCTTCGACCCGAACCAGTGCTTCATTCATACAAATAAGCCATAGGTCTCGATGGTGGCTATCGAGGTTGAGGTGCGCATGGACTTCGTTCAGACAAACCGTGCCTTTAGTTGCAAGGTAGACAGGTGGCCCGCCCATCCAGCCGATCAGGTAAGCGGCTAACATACGACGCATGGGATCAAGATCTTCTTCGTGCATGGCGAGAATTTCAGAAGCTTCAGGCAGTTCCTGCATGGCGTCGTAAAAAGCGTTAGCTAAAGCCCGGATGCCAGCTTCACCAAGAATTTCATAGGGCGTTTGTAATTCGCTGGTCATTTATTTGTCAGTCCCTGCTGGTCCATTCATTGAGCAAGATTTGAGATTGACGAGGTTTAGTCTGGTCATGGTTGGCGAATTTTATATCTGCATGCTTAAGCATTTTTTGCACGGCGATGAACTTCAGGCATGCTGATCACGTCCTGATTGAATACTTTGACCAGCATACCTAGTTCAGGCGCAGAAACCCAATCGTCATCCGGGCTCAGGCAATGTGCAGGTTCTAACTGCTTGATTACTCCTTAGGTCGATAGTGATATTTCGACTAATCGGAAGTAAAGGCAGCGGTAGACGACATCGACACTCGTTTGAAATGGGGTTTATTTTACTTCGCCTCTTGACAGTCGGATTGGCAATACCTGAGTGTTGGGTTTTGGGTAACAAGGGGAAGACATGACGACGCGGATAGACCATTTCATGTATGCAGTTGCATCGCTGGATGAAGGTATGGAGTGGGCGGGCGACACCTTTGGTATCGCGCCTGCCTATGGTGGTGAACACGTGGGGCTGGGTACCCGCAATGCATTGTTGTCTTTGGGTAGTACCTATCTTGAGATCATCACACCGGACCCTGCACAGCCCCAAGAAGGGACACTGGGTGAGCAGTTTGCAGCGCTCAAGCACGGTGGTCTGGTGACGTGGGCGGTGGAGGGGGACCTGGCAGCGATTGCGGATGGCCTGTCAGAATGTGGTGTGGAAACCATAGGGCCCAATCGCACGCAACGTCAGACGGACACAGGTGACCTGCTGGTTTGGGAGTTGCTATTCCCCACCGGCTCACCGCACGGCACGCGCATGCCATTCTTCATCGACTGGTTACAGTGTGCGAATCCTAAAACCACCAATCCAGTGGCGGGTTCCTTTGAATCCTTGTCCATCACAACCACGCAAGCCAGTAATCTCGAACGATCCTTGGCGGCCATCGATTTGAATGTGCCGGTCATGGAGGGGGAGCCATCCCTATCCGTTTCTATCATGGTGGGCGGTCGTGAGGTGGTGTTGACGAGCACTGATGAGACCCGTTCGTTAAAATTACGGTAATGGAGGACCATGTGGCGGAAAAGTTCTCTCTAAAAGCGTTGCAGAGTTATATGGATGATTCGCCCTTCATCCGTCAGACGGGGATGCGCGTGGTTGCTGCTGACCCCGATAACGAGGTTCTGACAGTCACCATGCCCTTGAAACCGGAATTTGAACGCCAGGCCGGTACCGGGCAGTTTCATGGTGGCCCGATCGCCTCTCTCATTGACACTGCAGGTTGTTTTGCATTGATCATGCTATTGGGCCACGGCGTGCCTACGGTGAATTTTCGTACTGATTATCTCCGTCCGGCGATCAATACGAGCTTGCGTGCCGTGGCCCAGGTGCGCCGCGTTGGCCGAATGGTCGGTGTAGTCGATATCGACGTATTCGATGACAACGATCGCCTACTTGCGGTCGGTCGCGGCACGTTCGGCAGCCAGAGTGGTTAGCACCTTACGATCAATTTTGTTGGTGCCTGCTAACGGCATGCTGTCCAGGAAGTAGACTGTGCGAGGGTGCATATAGGCGGGCGCATTGGCAAGGGCGATGTCTTTTATGGTCTGTTCTGACAATGTTTGGCCCACGGCGATGACGATAAAAGCGACTGGCTTGTGTCCTTTGATCTCATCCGCCACGGGGACGACACAGCATTCTGCCACGCGCGCATCTGTTTCCAGTATACGTTCCACTTCGCCTGGATAGATGTTCTCTCCGCCGCAGTTAAACATGTCGTCGTCGCGGCCGACGAAGTAGTAGAAACCGTTTTCGTCGCGGCGCATGATGTCGCCGGTATCGATCCACCCGTCAGGATTCATTTTTTCTGCTGTTTTCTCAGGCAAATTGAGATAGCCATTCATGGCGGCAGGCGTGCGAATTTCCAAAACCCCCTCGGTTTCACCGCCGACCAGCCTGACGTCTACATGGGGTTGAGGATAACCCAGGGACAAACTAGGGACCGGGATTTTCTCTGGATGAGCACCGAACATTCCGGCGCCTGCTTCGGTTGTGCCGTAGCCGTTGCTGATGCGTGCATTGGGAAAGACATCAAGTACTTGTTCGATCAGGGTTTCGGATAGGGGTGCTGAACCCACCGAGATTGCGCCCACTGATGACAGGTCGAGTTGTTCCAGTAAATCCTGTTCTTTGAGCATGAGCGAGAGCATGGTTGGTACGCCGGTTAACACATTGACTTTGTGATCATGGATAGCCTCAAGGTAGGCGCGCGCATCGAAACGTGGCATCAGTACGACAGTGCCTGCGCCAGCGAGAATGGAGCATAAAAACAGCAGCCCGTTCATGTGGTAGAGCGGTGCAGCAATGATCCCAGTGGCGCCTCCGAGTAGGGCCTTCATGCGGGAGATCATGGCCCATTGGCTATCGTGGGACAAAAGCACCCCTTTGGGTGTGCCGGTTGAGCCGGATGTGTAAAGCACCAGACCGGGTTGTCCTTGGGAAGGCGTGACAATATCTGCGGATAAGGCGGATGGATTGGGCAGGTTCAGGGAATGCTGAGTTAATGTATTGGGCAGTTTGTCTACCAGGGCAGGGTCGATATAGGCCGAAGTCAGCGTCGCATCGCCTGCGATATAGGCCAGGGTTTCTTCTGGAAACTTGGTATTCATGGGCACGGCAATGCCACCGAGGCGCATGATTGCAAAGAGGGTCGCAATGAATGCGGCTGAGTTGGCGCCCAGCAGCCCAATGCACTCATCCGGTGCAACCGACATCGATTCGGCGATGGCATTGATGCGTGCTGTCAATGATTGGTAGGTGTAATGCTGAGTATGCTCAGATAGGTCTATTAAAGCGATCTGATCAGAGTCACCATGAAGGACATCGCCGAGATTGGTGGAGAGTTTCTGGTTCATGGCTGCAGGACGATCTTGCCGAACACTTCCCTTTGCTCCATCAATCGCTCTGCAGTATGGACTTGATCTAGCGGCAATACCTTGTCGATCACAGGGACTAAACTGCCGTCTGCAGCGTAGTCCAGCATGGCAACAATATCGCTGCGGTGCCAACCATTGGAACCGAGTAATGAATGCTCGTAGGTCCACACGTAACGAATGTCGACCTGATCCTGAAACCCAGCAGTTGCGCCGCAGGTGACGAGCCTTCCACCCTTTCGCATGCAACGGGTCGAGTCGGTCCATGTGCCGCCACCGGTGCAGTTGACGAGCAAATCCACCCCGCCCTCGCCTGTAATTCTTGGTTTGCCCGTGATGTCCCATGCGGCGGTACGCATGTCGGTATCCACGTAGTTGATCCCGTGGTCAGATCCCAACAGAGCCAGACGATCCAATTTCTCCTGGCTGGATGCACAACTGATGACCGTCGCGCCGACGCGTTTGGCCAGAAGTACACAGGCTGTGCCTACGCCACCACTGGCACCCATCACTAACACAGTGTCATCTGATTTAACCTCGGCTCGGGTCACCATCATGCGGTGGGCGGTTGCATAGGCCAGAGGTATACACGCAGCTTGTTCAAAATCTACGCCCGCAGGTATTGGCACCAGCTGGCGAGCGTTAGCGACGCAGTACTCGGCTCTGCCGCCATTCCAGCGTTCTCCAATCATGCCGCGTTGCATGTTCAGTGGGTCGATGAGCACACGGTCTCCGGTGCGCACGCCCTTTACATCCGCGGCGACCTCTACCACTTCTCCGGCAATGTCTGATCCGATGACGAGAGGCAGTGGTAATTGAATACCGGGCATGCCCCGACGACTGAATATGTCGTGATAATTCAGCGAGGTCGCTTTTACTGCAATGCGTGCCCAGCCGTCTTCCAGTTCGGGTTCTGGAAAGTCCTCTTCAATGAGAATGTTGTCGATGTCTCCGTGCTCTCTGATGACGGCAGCGCGCATTTATGCTCCCAGACGTTTTTTTTATGGTGTGATGAAAACCAGATTGCTGTCAAGTGACCGTAAGGGTTTTAGACTGGCTTGCCGGGTTCTCCGGATTGCCTGGGGATGCCACCGAAACGGTAGTGGAGAAAGAATAGGGTGCATCCCACTAATGGCATGGCGATATCGTAGAACAGTACGGAACCCGCATTTCCAGGAGACAGATTATCGTGCAGTGCGATGTCCTGGATATGTACGTAAGCTGCGCCGAGCAGGAAAACGGTCTGGCCAATCACCGGAGCCAACCAGAACCAACCACGAATCCATATACATAAGATACCCACCAGCGCGAGTCCGAGCGAAGCGAAGCCCAGTTCTACCTGAAAAGGGCTACCCGCTGTCCAACCGATGAATTCTGCAACCTGGTCTGACCATAGGATGTGCGGAATGGCCAGTGAAGCTGCCCCGAAGCCCCATTGAATACATAGCAGGTAGAGTAAAAAAACCTCAACAATGCGTCCGGGTGTGAACGGTTCGGTCCTGGTAAACACTAGGTGGATAAGGATAGCGACGAGGGTCGTGCCGAAAATGATATGGAAAGTCATTGGGTGCTCATTTTCGAGTCAGTGGCTGCATTTGTGTGCCCGACCATTCGATGGTATTCGAATGATGGCTATGGACTTGCACCGGATAACCCCAGACCGATGTTGGCCTGCTGTCGGATAAAGTGTCTCAACATCTCCAGGTGCTCATCACTGAAGTTGCTGTAGGAGGGCATCCCGCGATTGCGCAGAGCACCGTTGCGCACCACTTCTGCAAATGCTTCGGCAGACAGAGGAATAGCACTTGCACGCAGATCCGGGGCCAGACCACCAGACACAGCTGCGTTACCGTGACAGAAAGAGCACTGGCCATAAACATCTTCCCCTTTGCGCGCGATTTCTTCGTTGACTTCTATAAATGGCGCTGCGGTGATTTGAGGGGGCGCCGGTTTAGGTTGTACAGGCAGCACCTGGTTGCCCTCAAGGGAGAACGCAACCAAACGTCGCATCTGCAGCCCGTAAGCCCAGCCCAGGTCGTAGGCTTGTTGTTCACCCAATGAGGCATAGATTGAACCCCAACCGACGAGCAGGGCGATGTATTGTTTGTCACCGATACGGTAAGTGATTGGTGGTGCGGCAATTCCCAGCCCTAGGTGTTCTTTCCATAGCACCTCGCCTGTTCGAGCATCGTAGGCGACCAGGTCACCATCGGCTCTTCCCTGAAAAACCAGATTTCCGGCGGTGGCTAAGGTGCCGGGGTTCCAGTCAACGGGCAAAGGTACTGACCAGACCTGCTTTTGCGCAACCGGGTCCCAGGCCTGCAGACTTCCGGAGACATCGTCAGTCTGGCTTTCATTGGTATTACTGACGCCTAACCCTTCTGTTGGTGCGAGTGCCTGCCAATCGGGTGATTGCCAGCGTTTAAGGTCAGTGCCCGTGTCATCAAAACGAAAGCGCTGATGAATCGTCGGGATAAATGCCAACCCCAGTTTCGGGTTAAAAGACATCGGCGGCCAGTTATGGCCCCCTAAGGGACCGGGTGTGACCTGATAACTCTCGGTTTCATAACGGGCCCCTGGTACTTCCACCGGACGGCCGGTTGCGAGATCAATCTTTGAAGCCCAATTAACTTCGGCAAAAGGTTCGGCCGAAATTAATCGACCTGTTGCCCGATCTATGACGTAAAAAAACCCGTTTTTTGGCGCATGCAGGATGACCTTGCGAGGCTGACCTTCGATCATGAGGTCAGCCAAAACGATGTCCATATTGGAGTTGTAATCCCAGGTTTCCCCAGGCGTCGTCTGATAGTGCCATTTGTATTCGCCGGTATCAGGGTCGAGCGCGACGATTGCACATAAGAAAAGATTGTCGCCGCCACCGGGGCTGCGAATTTTGCGGTTCCAGGGTGCGCCGTTGCCGGTGCCGATATAGACCGCATCGAAATGGGGGTCATAGGTGAAGCCGTGCCACGCGTTGCCACCGCCACCATATTTCCACCACTCCCCGGTCCATGTTTTAGCCGCCATCTCCATTGCATCGCTCTCGAAACCATCGGCAGGATTGCCGGGCACGATATAAAAACGCCAGGCTTGTTTGCCGGTTGAGGCATGGTATGCGGTGACGTAGCCTCGACTGGGACCGTTTTCCGTGCCTCCGTTGCCAATCAGCACCTTGTCCTTGAAGACCTTGGGCGCACCAGAGATATAAAGCGGCTGCTCCGGGTCGGTCGTTTGGGTACTCCACAACATGTTGCCATTTTCAGCCTGTAAGGCGATGAGCCGACCATCCACGGTCGCAAATATCACCAGGTCGCCCCACAATGCTACACCTCGATTCCCATGCAGAAACGAAGCTTTCATTCGGTTGCCGGTATGTTTTGCAACTTCGGGATCGTAGGTCCAGTGTGGAGAACCGTCGGTGGCATTGACCGCATGGACGACATTACGGGAGGTGATGAAGTACATCTTGCCATCTGCTACCAATGGGGTGGCGGCCAGCCCGGTGGCTTCGGGTAAGTCGACATACCAATCAACGCCAAGTGTTGAAACGTTGCCTACATGGATGTCGGTTAATGGGCTGAAGCGCTGCTCAAAATGAGTTCGTCCGTAGCCCAACCAATCCCGTGTATTGTTGACATCGCTGAGTTTTGCATCATCTACTTGCGCCGATGTAAACCCGGCGATGACCGTGAGCAAAAGTATGTAGCAGCCCGATAAAACCTTCATCCCCTCTCCCCAAACTCTGAAGTGTCCTTGGTGTGCAAAGGCAGCGTTATCCACGGCTATAGGTGAATTCACTACACGTTGAAAATCCCCCCAGAACAATCCGGCCGGATCGTCTGTCGGGCAGGTAATGAAACCTCTCTGCGCCACCCATTCACCAGGCTTTGAATAAGCAAAAGCCCGCAGCAATCAAGAGACTATCAATATGCTTAACGAGATAAAAGGATGGTTTGATGCTTGTTATGGGGCTTGCGTGTCTCACGGTAAACCACCCATGACCTAACGACAAAAAGTAATGGCGCCTTACTAATCAACTCAGAGACCGCAGTTTGAGTCTGGTCTGCTGTTGCCTTAACAGAGGGTAAGTTTGGGAAATTAACGGGACCCGGTGCTATGGTCTAAGCGGAAAGTTGGGGGTTTTTATGTCTTTTCAAATCGAAGGTGGTTGCTCATGCGGAAGTTGTCGTTTCTCAACGCCCAACGAGGCGATCTATCAACTGCTGTGTTATTGCACGGATTGTCAGACCATCAGCGGTTCAACGAGCTATACGGCCTACGTGGTACCGCTGGTTAGCGTTGCGATCACCAAAGGTGTACCCACTAAGTATGTGGTTGATGCCGACAGTGGCGGCACGAATGCGCGTATGTTTTGTCCCGACTGTGGCACCCGACTCTATGCGGAGCTAGAAGAACTGGGTTTTGCCAGCGTCGACGCCATGGCACTGGATGATCCATTGCATTATCGTCCAACACTGAACCATTACACCAAAAGCGCGCCCGACTGGTGTCAGGTCAATGCGAAATTAGACGAATTACCACTTATTCCTCGTTGACAGAACATTTAGCGGTGTCGATGCGATACGTGAGCAACAGGTTCCGTTTGATCAGGTTGAACTTAAGGGAGATTCATCAATGAACACCCCCACACGACCCCCAACGCTTCCTTGGGCTGTCAGTTTATTGCTTATAAATATTGTCGCTGCTGCATTTGCGCAGACCCATTCAGATGAGCCACCCGAACATCCTGTCATTAAGCCGATGAACGGCGCGACGCTGCGAGCTGATCTGTCCAAGGTTGTCGCTTATGGCGAACTGGCTGTGAGTTATCGCCAAGATGGCAAGGTCGTACGAGATAGGGTGGGGGGCAGGTTTTGGGATCTAAGTTACCAGCTTGCTGATCGGGATAAGAGTCGTGATGAGATCATGGCCAACTACGCATCCGAAGTATCACGCGTTGGCGGTGAGGTCTTAGGCCAAACGGGCACGCGACTTCGCTTTCGGATTGCTGATCGTAACCTGGGGACGATATGGGGGATTTTGGATACCAGGGGGCGAGGTGCCTATCGAATTGAGATCGTTGATGAAGCCGGCTTGGAAATAAATCTAGAATTTGACCCCGATGCGATGCACGAGGCACTGATTCGAGATGGAAGCGTTGCTATCTATGGCATTCTGTTTGATGTGGATCGTGCCGACTTGCGTTCGGGGAGTGGCGAAGTGCTCGATACGGTCGCTCAGGTTCTAAAGCGTTATCCTGATCTACATATAGAGATACAGGGGCATACGGACTCGACCGGCACGGCGGCGCGGAATATGCAGCTCTCACTGCAGCGGGCCCAGCAAGTGGCCGCGGCTTTGGCCCTCTACGGTGTGGAAGCAAATCGGCTGGTCGCAAAGGGTTTTGGTTCTACAAGGCCCGTTGGTGATAATACGACCCAGGACGGTCGCCAACTCAACCGGCGAGTAGAGTTAAAGCGTTTGGATTAGCTTGATTGAGATGATCATCTAAATCTTGTACTGAGATATTTCGTCAACGGAGGCGAGCGCATGCCGATCAGAATCGGGTCAGTCTTTTGGGTCATTTTGATGTTTGTCGTTGCAGGTCTTCAGTTCAATGACCCGGACCCTGTACCCTGGGTTGCAGTGTATGGTGCTTGCGGTATGACGTGGTTATTGCGTGCGCTTCATCGCGAAGTCGTATTTTTGGAGATGACGCTACTGGGGGTCTTGATTTTTTGGATGGGCGCGTTGTCACATGGGGTGATGGGGTTGATCGAAGTGGGGAGCATTGGTGATATGTTTGCATCGATGAGTGACGATACGCCTTATGTGGAGCTGGCCCGTGAGTTTTTCGGTCTTGCAATGACGGCCATCGGTCTTAGTTGCGTCCTGTTCTACACGCGTTGAGGCGACGCAGCCTGCGCCGGCTGATTCGATAGAATCTGTTTTAGGCAGTCTCTACATCGATTGTGGTTGAAAAGAGAAAGGAGCTGACCACTGGAGTGGTAAGTCCTGCAAAACGCCTCCCGTTTGTGCATTTTCCGCGAGATCCAATGCTCTTTTAAGAATGTGCATCTGTGTAGCGACATCTCCGGGTTTACCGAAAGCATTACCCATCGGGTGATTAACGAACAGGCTGCGGGGCGGAAGTACCTGCTCAATGAGGTCTCGCCCCGTGGCGATACACACCGTAGGGATCTCTGCTTCTTCGACAACGCGGCATACCAGACCCACGGTCTGGTGATCAAGAGGTCATGCAGGGACGGCAATCAGCAAGTCGACTTCGTCCTTTTTAAGCTCTGCTGCAAAAGCAGGTGCCGACTCCTCGATCACTTTGCGGCGGTTGTAGATACGACCCATGAAACCGCTCCAGAAACGCGGTGCCAATTGGCCGATAGTTCCGTCTTCAATCAGCTCGCGCAGGCGGTCGATTGGAAACTGGCAGTTAATATCGATCGCGGCGTCACGGTGGTCGTAGTAAGCGTCGTGAATCTGAAAATCGTTGCTTTTTGCGTCGTTGGGAATGGCATCGAGGCGATGATCGTTGCGTGACAGGGGGTCCCAGGGAGCCGCCGAACATTGTGAGATACCGCCTGAGGTTAACAGGGTGACGGTGCATTCTCCGAGCGACTTTTTGAGCCTGGTTAGGGGCGCTGTGGTGTTAATGGTCCACTCATACGGTGGATGACCCATGGCGCCATAGTGCTCATTTAACGCATCGACGTAACAAATAGACTCCTTCATGGCAATTTTCCGAGCGCGATTTAGGGTCAGCTTAACAGCGCCAGTGATCGATTACATCTGCCCGGTGCCAGGTTAAGGCAGATGGTCAACAGGCAACGCTGTACCTATTATAGGCAGGTTGGGAAACCAGTGAGCGGGGAGAGAGATGGCCCAAAACGACAAACCTGAAACCACCAGTGCCATGCAGGCGATACCAGCTGAGATGGCTGCAATGATTCGTGCGATGCCAGTGCTGGACACACCGAAAGACGAGATTGGACCGACACAGGCAGTCATTCCGCCCACTCGGCAGGGGCGGCCCATTCCACCCGAAGGGGCAGACGGGCTGTTTACTCAATCCTGGTTTCCAATCTGTCTGGCTTCTGCGATAAACGTGGGCGATGTGCAAGGATTTGATTTTTTAGATGGTCGTGTGGTGGTGTGGCGGGGAGATGACGGTCAGGCTCATGTCACCAGTGCTTTTTGTCCCCATATGGGCGCCAGCCTTGAGGCGGGCGATGTCGTTGAGAACCAACTGCGCTGTGCATTTCATCATTGGGAATACAGTGGTGACGGTCGCTGTGTGCGTACGGCCATTGGTGACGCACCGCCGGCGAATGCCTGTCTTTTCGTGTTTCCATCAATGGAGAGCTACGGTGTCATATGGGCATTTAATGGCGAGCGTCCTCTTTACGACATACCGAGGTTTTCAAAGCCGACAGAAACGCTGCTGATTAAAACGATTGAGTTACCTGATTTGATGCCGGTTGATCCCTGGGTACAGTGCTGTAATACACCTGATATCCAGCACATCAAGACGTTGCACCGGATATCGTTTGACGAACAGGAATCGCCCATCCGATGGGGTGAGTTCAGCATGGAATACGAGTTCCAGGGCTTTTTTGACTCGGGCAGCCGAGCGCGATGGCAGGTGGGTGTGCATGGCACATCACTTTATTACCAGAGCGCTGAATTGGAAGGTCGCTGGTTTGGTTTTATGGTGCCGATGGGTTTGGTGCGCCCCGGTCAGACCCGCAATTTCATGGTATTGGCCGTCGAACGGTCTGCAGATCCGGTGTCCGACCGTGATTTTCTTGAGCAGTGTCTGTTGACCGAGATCGGCATCCTAGGAGAAGACACCCACGTCATGACCACGATGCATTTTCGTCCAGGCACACTGACGAAATCTGACAGGGTATTAGGACATTACTTTAAATACTTGCGCGACTACCCGCGCGCTCACCCATCGGGACCATTCATTAAGTAGGACGGTCTTACCTCATGGCTTCAGCCGCGCCGGGAACGCAAGGATCGATATCAGCGCGCAGATGTCCCCAATGTGGCTGAGTTACTCATCTAACAGCAATGTCAGATTACGGCCCAGTTCTTTGCTTCGAGATGGCCAATCCGGCATATGCGTCGACATCAGGGCATGGAATCTGCGGGAGTGGTTATGATGACGCAGATGACACAGTTCATGGAGTACCACGTACTCGATCAGTCTGATTGGTGTGCGTACGAGGTGTGTATTCAAGGAGATCAGACCTTTCGCACTGCAACTCCCCCATTGGCTCTTCATAAAACGATGGCGCCACTTTGGCAACTGTCCTTGTAGCCAGGGCAGTTGCAGATGATGGTCGAGGACTTCGCCCAATAGGGTGTCTGCCTGGTGTTGATACCAACTACGGACGTGCTCGCGGGTCGATTGTTCATCGCCGAGCGGCACTTTAATAACATCATTTTCCAGCATGACTTTTTCGCCCGAATGATGCACCAGCATCAGCGGTTTACCGAGATAGAGCACAATTTCCCCGGGCTTATAACCCATCCGGCCGAGGTGGGCGGTTTGCTCACGTACTTTATTTAAGCGGTAACGTAGCCAGCGACCATGTTCGCGAACCAATGCCTCCACATCGTTGTGACCTGTGTGCTTTGGCGCATCAAGCACTACGTGTCCTGCCGGGTCGATGTTAATGGCAATGCGGGTACGGCGCCTTTTGTTGAGGCGCAATTCGATCGGGATTTCGTCTATGAGTAGGCGCTCGCTCATGGGTTGTACCTAAACATCGGGGTGCTTAAGCGTAGCATTTCATTGGCACGAGGGGTGAGGACCCGGGCCTGAATCTCTGTGATACCTACAGGGTTGGAGTTGGCGAGCAGCGTGCACAGTGTTCAACTCTCAATAGGTGAATGGGTGATTCGCCTAACGGCGTGCTGCAGAACTTGCGTGGCGCGGCTGGTTGAAAGCTGTTGGTCCTGGCGGAGCGTGATCCAGAACTCAATGCTTAAGATCGCATCCAGGCTCTCGAACAGCAGGCTGTCATTCGTCACCCCGGGCGGCAGGATTTCCAGCAGGCGCTTGCGCCGCCGCTGTACTGTGCTGTGGATGGCCTTTTCCGTGGCGTTTGAACGATAGCGCTGGTAGAGCGAGGAAATATGTAAGGGGAGTAAATACTCATAGATGCGCACGCGTCGTTCGATGACCGTCTGCAGACGTGTCTCCCAGTTGTCCGGCTTGCGGAGTGCATCAGCGAAAGGTTCGTTCATCACGGATTGGGCGTAGGCTTGCGCGTCTAAAATGATTTCTCTATGCAGTGCCTGCATATCTTTAAAGTGACGGAACAAAGTCCGTCGGGTAATCCCGCTGCGCCTGGCGATGGCTTCTGCCGTGGGATCAGATTTCCCTGCCAGTATTAGTTCGCGTGCAGATTCGAGTATGCGTTGCCTTGTGATTTCTGTGCGTTCGCGCCGGCCATCAGTGCTTGCTGAAACGACGGATGCTGTTTGTTGGTTAGGTTGGCTGTGCATATCGGCTTAAGACCTGGCAGCGTTTCATCAGACGGCGGGCATTTGGATCAAATTTATCGCGACGATGCAG
>JAYZCO010000038.1:0-6658 GCA_036338285.1 Pseudomonadota bacterium | reverse complement strand
AATAAGCTGCTGCCGGGTGCCTGCGGAATGCGTCAAAAGATATGGCCCTCTCCAAGGGAGATGATCAGGGGTGATGTTGTGAAGCAGTGGTCTGTGTGCGTGATGTGATGATTAGTATTCTCTGAGGCAAAGCGGTAATGTTGACGGCCACGGTAGAACATTCGGCAACTGGAGAATGCGCTTATGGGCAGCAACAGCGACGTCGTCATGGCGTTCATAGACGCCTGGAATCAGAAAGACTGGGATGCCATCGAGGCTTCGTTTACGGACGATGTGGTCTATCACAATATCCCCATGGCGCCGCTTAACGGCAAGGCTGAAGCGATGCAGATGATTAGAGGCATGCAACCTCAAACTGTTGACTGGGAGGTGCTCAACATCGCTGAAAACGGCAACGTGGTTTTGACGGAACGTGTTGATAATTTTGTCATGGCACATGGCAAAGCTGTCTCACTGCCGATGATGGGCACCATGGAACTTTAAGACGGTAAGATTTGTGCATGGCGTGATTACTTCGACTTGCCGACTTTCACGGGCCAGACGGCCTGAACGGGCGAGACGATTTACATAGGAGTTAAAGATGGAGATATCAGGGGCGAAGGGAATGTTTGTAGGTGGTGCATCCGGTATGTGTCGGGCGACTGCTGAACAGTTTGCAGAAAAGGGTGGTCGTGTCGCGATCCTGGATCTCGAAAAATCCAATGGGGCTGAGGTAGCCAGTGAGCTGGGCGGGCAATTTTTTCCCTGCAACGTAATGGATTTCGAGGGCATGGGGGCAATTATCGATGCGGCAGTAGAACAGTTGGGCGGTGTGCAGTTCATGGTCAATACCGCGGGCGGAGGTGTGGCCCAAAGGACCGTAAAAAAAGACGGTGTGCGTCATTCCCTGGATGATTTCCGCCGAATCATTGACCTGAATCTGATTGCTTCTTTTAACATCAATGGTTTGGTTGCCGAACACATGGTTGCTAACGACCCTAATGAAGCGGGAGAGCGCGGTGTGATGATCAATACGGCCTCGATTGCGGCCTTTGAAGGGCAGATCGGTCAGGTAGCGTACACCGCGGCTAAGGGCGGAATCGCGGCCATGACACTCACGATGGCTCGGGACTTAGGTACACACGGCATTCGCTGTATGACCATCGCTCCCAGCCTCTTTGACACGGGATTAACCGCTGGGATACCAGAGCAGGGTGCGCTCAATTTAACCAAGGATGCGGCGTTTCCAAAACGTATGGGTGAGCCACACGAATATGCGACGATGGCGATCGCGATCTATGAGTGTGCCATGATGAACGGCTCGACCTTGCGTGTGGACGCAGGTCAGCGTTTTGCGCCTCGTTGACCCAGCAACGGGCGCGTAATTGATCAGACGCTCAGTCTAGACCGGCTAGAAATTCCAGCAGGTGGGCATTCACGGCGTCCGGGGCTTCCTGTTGAGTCCAGTGACCGATTTCTGGGATCAGCGTATTCACTCGGAGATCCTTCACATAGCTTGGCATGTTTTGAAGGGCGGGGCCTGCCATCACGATCACACCATCCCGCTCACCTGCAACGAAGAGGGCGGGTTGGGTGATCTCAGTTGATGCGCCTTCTGTCAGTTCCCAGGTCAGATTGTGATTGCGGTAGTAATTGAGGGGGCCTCGAAACCCGCTTTTTTCAAACTCGTGAATGTAAAAGTCCAGGTCGTCTTTGCTTATCCAGGCACCCAGCTGATCCGGCATGGGAAGGTCAGATAAAAGGTCGGAATCTGCGGGCTTCGGCTCGATTAGGGAGATGTTCATTTCGCCGCTTGCCATGTGATAGAACTTTTTCAGTGAGGTAGAAATATCCGCCTCAAGCTCAGCCTCGGCAACGCCTTCTTCCTGGAAGTAGAGTTGGTAGAAAAACTGATCCTTGAAGACCGCTTGCATAGTCTGCAGCGGGGGTGTTTCTGCCCTTGGGCTGAAGGGCACCGAAAGAACACCTACTGCTGTGATTTTATCGGGATGGTGCAAGGCCGCACCCCAGGCCGTTGGGCCACCCCAATCGTGGCCGAGAATGATCGCGGTCTCATAACCCAACGCTGGAATGAGGCCAATGATGTCATTGATTACCTCAACCTGGTTGTAGGCAGAAGCCTCTGGTGGTTTGTCGGAACTGCCATAACCGCGCATATCAGGTGCAACGGCATGGTACCCGGCGTTGGCGAGTGCGTGAAACTGATGGCGCCATGAATACCAGGATTCTGGAAATCCGTGGCACATGAGCACAAGAGGTCCATCGCCCTGTTCAGCAATATTAAGTTCTATGCCATTGGTAGCGATCCGCCTTTCGATGACGTTTGGAAAGTGAGGAGAAGTTGTCATAGGGATATCCAGCGCTGGTGGGAAGGTTTGAAATTAGATTTAATGTGCCTGCTTTCGATGATGGCCGCAATGGGGGAGAGGGTGTGAATTTTGATTTTTCAGATGATCAGAAGTTACTTTCTGATCAGGTTAAACGTTTTCTGGACGATGCGTGCCCTCCCATGATTGTGCGAGAGGCGCTGGAGACGGGCACTCGTTACTCGGAAAAAGTGTGGCAGGGTCTCGGGCAGATGGGTCTGATCGGCACCGTCATCCCGGAACAATACGGGGGTACAGGGGCAGGGTATCTTGAACTTTGCCTGGTCGCTAAGCAGTTAGGTGCGCACATTGCAGCCGTACCGTTTGGGTCGACGGTCTATCTCGTCACCGAAGCGTTGTTAAAACACGGTAGCGAGCGTCAAAAGGCCAACTGGCTGACAAAAATTGCTGCGGGAGAAGTCAAGGCTGCTGTGGCTTCGGTTGAAACGCTTAGTCAGCTTTGCGAGGCGGAGATCGTGACCACAGTTGAGGACGGTGTGTTGAGCGGTACTAAGATCGTCGTTTCGGATGGCAACGTTGCTGACCTCTTTTTGGTCATCGCGAAAGAAGGTAGGGATACCGGCCTTTATCTGGTGCAACCGGGTGAGGGGGTTAAGGTCACCTCCGTGGACAGCGTGGATCTTACGCGCGATACAGCCCATGTCTGCTTTAACCAAGCACCTTGCGAGCCGCTTGAGGGCGCCGGTTGGCCTGCTTATGAAGCTCTACTGGATAGAGCGGCTGTACTGGCTGCCTTCGAACAGCTAGGGCTTGCGCAAAGTGCGATCGATATGGCGGTGGGCTATGCAAATGAACGGTTCGCTTTTGGGCGCGCGATCGGATCGTTTCAAGCCATTAAGCATATGCTTGCCGATATGTACGTCGCCTTAAAGCTCGCCGAAAACAATTGTTATTACGCGGCTTGGGCGTTAGCAAATGAGGCCGATGAACTTCCCCTTGCAGCAGCCACAGCCAGAGTCGGGGCCACCCAGGCTTCACAACTGTGTGCCAAAGATAATATCCAGGTTCATGGTGGTATGGGTTTTACCTGGGAGTTTGACTGCCATCTGTATTATCGACGTGCCAATTATATGGCATTGGAATTAGGTAGTTTGAGCCAGTGGGAGAAGAAGCTCGTAGGGGCATTACCGGCCGTGGCTGTGGCTTAACAGGAGAGGAAAAGATGGATTTCAGTGACAGCCCCAAAGAGGCGGCATTCAGAGCAGAAGTCAGAGCATTTGTGGATGCCCAGGCGCCGCATTATTTACAAGGACATCTTGCACGAAGCGGCTTTGGTAATACGAATACGGGTGATTACGACGGCTTAGAAGAAGCAAAAAAATGGCAAAAAGCCAAGGCAGAGCATGGTTGGGCTTGCCTGATGTGGCCGCAGGCGTATGGCGGCCGTGGCGCATCTCCAATAGAAAATGTTATCTGGGGGCAGGAAGAAGGCGTGTACGCGAAGTTGTCGGCAATGTTCATTATCGGACAAGGTATGTGTGCACCGACGATGATGGCCTTTGCTAACGAAGAACATAAGATGCGCTATCTGCCCAAACTTGCCAGTGGTGAAGAAGTCTGGTGTCAGCTTTTCTCCGAACCTCATGGAGGTTCAGACCTGGCCGGCCTGCGAACGAGCGCTGAGAAGGATGGGGATGAATGGATTATCAACGGACAAAAAATATGGACATCGGGCGCCCAACATTCTGACTATGGAATTCTCATCACGCGTACGGATCCAAACGTGGCTAAACACAAGGGTTTGACCATGTTTTTCCTGGACATGAATTCGCCTGGGGTAGAAATCGTGCCGATTAAGCAAGCAACAGGTCATAGTGAATTCAACGAGGTTTACTTTGACAACGTGCGCATCCCTGATGATCAGCGCCTGGGTGAGGTGGGCGAAGGATGGCGTGTTTCCATTACCACGCTTATGAATGAGCGAATGGCGATAGGCGGTGGCATCGCGACAGGTTTTCCTGAAATTCACGAGCTTGTCGCCCGTACGACCATAGAGGGTCAACCGGCACTTGAAGATGCCAACGTACAAGCAAAGCTCGCAGACTGGTACGTTAAATCTTCAGGGCTTAAGAATAACGCCAATCGCATGATCACGGCGCTTTCCAAAGGTGAGTTGCCGGGGCCGGAAAACTCTATCGGCAAACTGGTGGCGGGTAACATGATGCAGGATATTGCCAAGTTTGCTATCGACCTGCAGGGACCGGGGGGCGTGTTGGTGGATCCGGAGGTTGCTGAAGGTGCCGCTCGTTTTCAGGCGATGCTTCTGCGTTCGCCGGCCGTGCGTATTGAAGGTGGAACAGACCAGATTCTGCGTAATATCATCGGCGAACGCGTGCTTGGTCTACCCGAAGACATGCGAGCAGATAAAGGCATGCCGTTCAATGAGATCCCAAGCAGTGGTAGTTAGCTATCTCTGAAGTGCTGTTCGTCCGGCCAAAGCGCCGGGATCTGCCGATCAGTCTGGGGACCAAAGTCAGCCAGGGCATTGGTATCGTACCCAGTGCACTGAAGGAACTCGCTTTCCAGGGCTTTCTGCTCCTCTACTACAATCAAGTCCTTGGCTTGCCGGCATTCTATACATCAATCGCGCTGGGTATAGCGCTTGTCATTGATGCTGTGAGCGACCCGTTGGTGGGTTCGTTTTCAGACAACTTCCGGCACAAGCTGGGACGTCGGCATCCGTTAATGTTTGCAGCTGTCGCGCCGTTCGCTTTGCTTCTTTACGGTTTGTTCTCGCCACCGGACCTGGATGAGGCCGGACTGTTTATCTGGTTGGTTGTTTTTGCTGTGGGCACCCGGTTCGTCTTTACTTTCTATGCGGTGCCTTGGAATGCGCTTTTTGCGGAGATGAGTGACAACTATCAGGAGCGAAGTGAACTTCTGGCATGGCGATTTGCGGTCGGCTGGATTGTCGGTATCGTATTTACTTTCTCCATGTACAGTTATGCCTTTGCGGGTACGGAGGCCTATCCCCAGGGCCAGTTAAATCCAGCCGGATATGAGAAGTTTGCGCTCATGTTGTCGGCGACTGTACTCGTCGCGGGATTATTGACCACCTGGCTGACGCTTGATCAAGTGCGTTATCTGCCGCAGCCGGTTGAAGGCCATCGCCGCTTCAGTTGGGCTACGATTAAAGAAGAACTGACGGTGGCGTTTAACAACCGGGACTTTCGTCTGCTTTTCTTTGCGGTGCTGGCCAGCGGCGTGGTCGGCGGCACGAACCAGGCGATGCAGATTTATGTCAACACCTATTTCTGGGGACTGACGGGAGAAATGCTGCGTTGGATGGCACTCACCTTTTTAGGTGGCCTTTTAGCCTTCCTGACGGTTGTTCCACTGCAAAAAAGAGTAGATAAAAAGTACCTGCTGATTACCTGTGCGATCGCGACCATTCTATTAACAGCGATTCCTGTGACGCTTCGGTTTCTGAGTGTCGCGCCGGCAAATGGCACAATGGAGTTGCTCACCCTGCTCATAGTCAATGCCGTTGTACTTAGTTACTTTGGCACAGTTGGACTCATCATGTTTGCCTCGATGGTCGCCGATACAGTTGATGTACAGGAATTCGAAACGGGCCTTCGTCAGGAGGGTGTGTTTAATTCAGCCATCTCGTTTTCCGGTAAAGTAACGACTGCGGGAGGCATTTTGGTTGCAGGTATGCTTATCGATTTCGTGATCGCCATGCCAGAAGCGGCAGTTGAAATTACGGACGAGATGATCTTTAGGATCGGTGTTCTTGATGCTTACTTTGTCCCTGCGTTCAATGTTGTCTGGCTTTATCTGGTGACGCGTTACAGTTTGACGAGACAGCGATTTGCAACGATTCGCGCTGTGCTCGACGCTGACGCAAAGAGGGTGTCTAATTAACCCCTCACGTACAAAGGGGAAAGGGATATGTGGTTGAGACTACGCCAGATTGCACTGGTGGCGCGGGAACTTGCACCGGTCGAACAAGAGATATGCAACGTACTCGGTGTTGAGGTTTGTTTTCGGGACCCGGGAGTTGGTCATTTTGGGCTTGAGAATGCCCTTATTCCAATTGGCAACCAACTCCTCGAAGTCGTGGCCCCGGTAAAAGAATTCACTGCAGGGGGACGTTATCTCGACCGACGGGGTGGTGATGGCGGCTACATGGTCATTACACAATGTGACGATCACGAACCGAGACGGGCACAAGTCGCCGAATTAGGCATACGTTTGGTTGCTGACAACGACAGCGATCAGTACCGACTCATGCAACTTCATCCGAAAGACACGGGCGGTAGCTTCTT
>JAYZCO010000037.1:0-93829 GCA_036338285.1 Pseudomonadota bacterium | reverse complement strand
GAAAAGATTTGTTACCTCGCACAAATTGCCTTCAAAGACCGCTACGAAGTCGCAACAGTCAAACACTGGTTGCAGCGTTTTTACCATCGGTTTTTCGCCCAGCAGTTCAAACGCACGACCCTTCCACCAGGCCCCAAAGTTGGAAGTGTCAGCCTTTCACCAAGGGGAGATTGGCGTATGCCCGACGAAGCTTCAGCAGAACAAATACTCGCTCGAGTGGACAAGTTATAGATTTCCTGACCACAATCCAGACCATGACAAAACATACAACTTACCGCTCTGAACCATTAACCAAGGAGCGACCAATCATGTCTAAAAAGCTACAAGCCCTCAGTCTCACTCTCATGATGTTGGTCGGGCCATTCAGCCTCGCAGATCAAGTGTGTGGCGACACCGGTGTCTGGATACAGATCCTCGGCGCCGGAGGACCCGAAATAGACGATACACAGCGTGGCACCAGTTATCTCGTTTGGAACAACAATAAAGCCCGAGTGCTGATAGACACGGGCCCTGGATCAAGCGTTGGCTTCGACCAGGCAGAGGCCGACTTTGCAGACCTTTATGCCATTGCCTACACACACCTGCATGCAGATCATGCTGCTGATCTCCCTTCCTACATCACCGGGTCTTACTTTCAGGATCGCGAAGCGCCGTTGATTGTTCTGGGACCTGACAGCAGCAATCCAGCGTTTCCCGACACAAAAACATTTGTTAACCGCCTCATCGGTCCCAGCGGTGCCTTCTCCTACCTGGCCGATTTCCTGACCCACAAATCCAGTGGTGGCTACCGCCTGCGCGTGCGTAACGTGCCCTCTGTGGGCAAACGCCGGTGGGCCCGTTTTGGTAATGAAGAACTGAAGCTGTCCGCTATCCCTGTCAATCATGGTGAAGTACCCGCATTAGCCTGGCGCGTAGATATCGACGACACAGCGGTGGTTTTTACAGGCGACTTCAACAACCTCAAAAACGTGATGCCCGAATTTGCAAAGCGTGCAGATGCCTTGATCGCCAATCACGCCATCCCCGAAAATTCTCGAGGTACACAGCGTGAGCTACACATACTGCCCAGCCAGCTGGGACGGATTGCCCACCAGGCCAACGCACGCATGCTGATCCTTGGTCATCGTATGAATCGAACGCGCGGACGCGAGAGTCAAACGCGTGAGCACATTGCCAAGTCTTACGACGGTTACGTCCTTTTTGCCAACGATGGCGAGTGCTGGGGATTGTGATCGACCCCCATGCAGTCATCGAATTCTGGTTTGGAGAACTTAGCGACGGGAAAGTCAGCAAGGCACGGAAAAAATTGTGGTTCTCAGTCTCTGCTGATTTTGATGCACGTTGCAAAGACGCGTTCGCTGGCGCCTATGCTGACTTACCACAATTCAACTGGCGGCACGATGAAAATGCATGCCTGGCCTACATCCTCCTCACTGATCAATTACCACGAAACATATTCCGCGGTACAAAAAAAGCGTTTGCCTGGGATCAACTCGCGGTTAAAGCCGCGAAAGACGGCATTGCCAGCGGCTTTGATACACGCTTAAACCTTGACCAACGCACCTTCTTCTACATGCCCTTCGAGCACAGTGAGACGCGCCTAAATCAATACACCGCAGTGGGCCTTTTCACCAGTTTGCGCGATCAGGCACCCGCAGAGAGAAAAAGTGAACTGGGCAATTCACTGCGTGTCGCGCAGAAGCACCGGGACATCATTC
The DNA here is from genome assembly GCA_036338285.1 of Pseudomonadota bacterium. GTDB lineage: Bacteria > Pseudomonadota > Gammaproteobacteria > Pseudomonadales > Azotimanducaceae > UBA4421. The sequence continues at coordinate 92,111 of JAYZCO010000037.1, read as the reverse complement.
TGCGCTTCGGTCGTTTTCCTCACCGCAACAATGTGCTGGGCAGGACTTCAACCGAAGCCGAACTGGCGTTCATCTCACAGGGCGAGGGATTTGGGCAGTCTTAACGGAGGCCCGTATCCCGGAGAAACTGCTTGTTGTCCAGTTTGATATAGGCTTCATAGTATTCAAGCTGCTTTTCATTAAGGACCTTTTTCATGTCCTTGATCGAGCGGCGTGCTGCCCTGGCTGCCGCCATTTTCACTTTAACTGGTACCTCCTCGCCGGACGATCGGTGCATAGTTCGGCGCACAAACGCATAGCGCTTACTGAGGAATTCCTCATACATTACTGCATAAGCCTCGGCTTGCTCCGGGCCGATACCGATCCGGCGAAATGCCTTACGTGCTTCACGGTCAAGGCTATCCGCCAGCGCCTGGCTCACGCACAATAGGGACATCCCTGCGATCAAGAGTAGTCGTCGTTTCATGCCCCGAGTAAACACCAGCCAGGCGCACCCGGCAATGATCAATTTGCTAAGAACGGGGCTTGCCGCTCTGGCGAATCCTAACCGAGCAATCCAACAACAGGCATACATGAAGACAACGATGCCTTTCGCCGGTGTGGGTGCTCCTGACATAAAAAAGATGTGCCGCGAAGTATTCAAAGAACACCCACCCGATAACCAGGCTCAGTGGCTTGCGACCGCTCGCACGCTGTGGGACGAAATGAGCTATCGGGAAGAACGTTATATCGCCATTCAACTCCTGGCCACCCCCCGCTTTCAGAAACGCTGGCTGACGCCTGTTTGCCTGCCACTTCTACGCGACTTGATACAATCCGGGGCATGGTGGGATCTTGTTGACGCACTGGCAATTAATCACGTCGGCCGACTGCTCGCCACTCACGAAAGTGAAATAAAGCCCATCCTGCGCAAGTGGATTGATGATGAAGATCTCTGGATTCGCCGCACGACGATCCTCGCGCAATTGAAATTCAAGGCCGACACAGATCTCATTTTTCTCAACGCCGCCATCCATGGGTCCATCGATGACCCTGATTTTTTTTCGCGCAAGGCCATCGGCTGGGCGCTCAGGGAACTATCTAAAACAAAACCTGATTGGGTTCTGTCTTACATAGACCAGCACAAGGCGCGTTTAAGCGGGCTTTCCGTTCGCGAAGGCCTGAAGGTACTGAAGAAAGGCGGTCGTGTCTGAATAGACAACCAGGCGACCCCTAACTCTTTATCCGAGATCGCATATTCGCAAACAAACGGGTTACACCTCGGCTAAAAACCAAAGTGCAATTCTATGGACAGGGTGAGACCGGGATACCCTCGCTGTACAACGTCCGAGTTAAGGCGGAGCAATCTGGCGCAGATAATCAACGGCCAGGTGACTCATCGCCTTAACACCCGGGAGCAAAGCGCTTTCATCCGCATAGAAATAGGGAGAATGATTCGGAATTGCTTTTTCAGGCGGCACTTCCGGAGGGCGTCCACCTATGAAGAAAAAGAAACCGGGGATCTTCTCCTGGTAAAAGGAAAAGTCCTCTGCGCCAGTGATGCGTCCACTCATAAACACATTCTCCGCCCCGTAAACACGTCGCAGTGAGGGCACCATCTGCTCGGTCAGCACGGCATCATTAAAGGTCACCGGTACACCTTGATCGATCTCAACCGTTACTTGTGCGCCCTGCGCCTCACCGATATTGGTCGCGATCCTATAGATTTTCTCATGTATCGACAGACGTACATCCGGATCAAAAGTACGTATTGTTCCGCTTAGGCTTGCGGTTTCAGGAACAATATTGTTGCGGATTCCGGAATGTATCGAGCCTATTGTCACCACCGCCGGGGCACGCGTGATGTCTATCTGTCGCGATACGATTGTCTGCAACGCATTAATAATCTGTGCCCCGACAACAATGGGGTCCACACCAGCCCACGGTCTTGCGCCGTGTGTTTGCACACCCTTGATTTCAATATCGAAACGCTGCGCACTGGCGAGAAATCCATTGGGACGGTAATTGGCAGTACCCGCCACACCATGTTGGCCGATATGCAGCCCGAAAATAGCTGACGGCGCCGGATTCTCAAGGACACCTTCAGCAATCATCAGATCCGCACCACCTTCTTCACCTTTCGGTGCGCCTTCTTCGGCAGGCTGAAAGATGAACTTGATCGTACCTGGTATCTCATCTTTAACGGCTGCCAGGATTTGTGCAGTCGCCATCAGAATAGCAACATGATTATCGTGCCCACACGCATGCATCACGCTGACGGTATTACCTTCATATTCGGATACCTCTTTGGACGCAAAAGGTAATCCGGTCTTCTCAAGGACTGGCAAACCATCCATGTCGGCTCGGAGTGCGACCACCCCCCCTGGCCGGCCGCCTTTCAATATGCCCACTACCCCGGTATGCGCCACTTCTGTGCGTACTTCCATACCCAGAGCGCGCAGGTGTTCGGCAACCAGTTTGCTCGTCCGAAATTCACGATTAGACAGTTCAGGATGTTGGTGGATATCACGACGCCAAGCGATGACTTGTTCAGCCAAGGCGCCGGCCTCATCGTCGATAATCTCGCCAAGATCTGCGATGCCCGTCATGGGCAGGCTGAACCCCAGAAAGATTCCTATGCTCAAGGCGATACGCTGCATATATCCAGTTCACTTTTCCGAAAGACGTCTAAGCTTAATCACCCCGCGCGATGGAGTACACTTAGCGCTCAAATAAAAAGCACCGAATTAACCGGGAGTTCTACCATGCAATTCGACCTGTCGCAGACCGACGCGCTCTTATCCACAACCCGCGCCGTACGCAAGCGCCTCGACTTTTCAAAGCCTGTTTCACGCGATGTCATCAACGAATGTCTTGAACTGGCAGTGCAAGCACCGACCGGGGGAAATTCACAGGGTTGGTGCTGGCTCGTGGTCGATGATGCGGACAAGCGCCAAGCACTTGCCGACCTGTACCGCAAAGGGGCAGAAGAATACCTGACCGCAGCGGGTCAACAGGCCAATGAGTCTGGTGACAAACAGACACAGCGCGTTTTCGATTCAGCCACCTATCTCATGGACCACCTGCACGAGGCGCCGATTCATCTCATCCCGTGTATCCAGGGTCGTCCCAAGGGACCTGTCCCAGCCACAGCACTGTCAGGGCTATACGGTTCCATCTATCCGGCAATCTGGAGTTTCCAGCTAGCGGCTCGTTCGCGGGGGTTGGGTACTGCGCTGACGACATTGCACCTGGCCCACGAACAGGCTGCCCAGGACCTGCTGGGCATTCCTGAGGATATCCAACAAGTCGCTCTGTTGCCTGTGGCCTATACGATAGGTACCGATTTCAAGCGAGCCAACCGCCCACCGGTGGCAGAAATCACCCACTGGAACGAGTGGTAACTCAGCGATCCAAACGCCGCCTGATTTCTTCTTCGAATTCGGGGAAATATCGGTTGATGTCCTGGATATCGAACTCCCCGAGGATGGCGGTATTCGGTTCTCTCTCAAGTAGAAATCGAAATGCCGTGATCAAAACGAATTCATGGGTGATCGTTGCACCACACAGGCGTCGGTAATATTCCTGGCTCATGTGTACACGATGCGTGGTTTCCTGCTCACCCTCGACGATGACTTCATAAATATTTGCATCCACCATGTTGACACTGATCATGGGTAATCTCTTTAGGCATAACTGACAATGAACACTGACGCGCTTTGTAAAGATCTGCAATCGATTTGGGACCAGAGTTTCCCGCTCTGTGGGGCCATGGGTTTAACCGTCGTTTCTTTTGAAAACCATTTACTTACAACCCAGGCACCCCTCGTGCTCAACACAAACATTCATGGGACTGCTTTTGCGGGCAGTCTCTATGCGATAGAGGCAATCACAGCGTGGGGTGCCCTATATCTGGAACTGAAATGCGCAGGACTCGACGCCTCACTTATCCACGCGCACGGAGAAATCAACTTCGCACATACAATCAACGAGGACATTCGTGCAACGGCCGATTTCTCAAACCTGTTGGGCCATATTGACGAACTGACATCGACGGGTAAAACCCGCCTTACAATCGACACCGAAGTACATGCAGCGGACAGGATTGCCAGCCGGTTTACAGGCGACTACCTAGCTCGCCTGAGGCGTACAGACCAGTAAACCCAGCTTCTGAGAACAAGCCCGATCAGGCCTACCAACGTGAGCAAAGCATATAGGGGCGCCATCTCACCGCCGTTGGCGGCGATAAGCGCAAAACTCTGCACAAATATCAACCACAGATAGTGCACACCAAATAAGTGCAAACGTCGCCAATTCCTACTTAACAACGCCACCGACTTATCATTTGAAGTCGCGGCCATGAGCCACATCAACACAAAAGCAAGTCCACCTAAAATTAGGGTGACAGGATCGAGTTCCTGGCCGAGCACCGTAACAAGTGAGACAACGTAACCAAAGTGGACCGTGTGCGCCATCGCCATAGAGAGGCCTATATACCGCCTGTGGCCAAGCCAACCACGAACAAAGCTGCGCGCCCAGCGAACATTCCCCAACAACATGCGGACCGGGCGAGCTAGGTAGGCGATCATCAAGAGGACAAATGCCATCCTTGCCGTCACTCTCAACATATAGCCGATCGTATCACCGACATCTGTATAAACTGGCATCGCGACATAGCTCAAAATGAGTACAGCAGCCGTCCCGAACAACCACCACCACTTTTGCGGCTTATTATCAGTATCCGTCATACGCCTTCCCATCGCCTAACTTGAACGTGACCGTGCTCTGTCGGCGTCTGGCGACAACGGCTTTGCCATCTATGATTCTTGGATTGAAGCGCCAACTGCCGACTGCAGTGAGCGCAGCCTGGTCGAAGACTTCCGCCGGTTCGCTGACGAGCACCGCAAGGTTTACGACGGAACCATCCACTGCGATATCATAAACAACCGTCACATACCCCTGCACGCCTCGTTCCTTTGCAACAAGTGGATACACCGGTCCGCCACCACTGATCAGCTGTACAGGACGATTCTGAGTCGCACAGGCGCTCAACAACGCGACCACGACAAAGACAGCAAAACGGCTATACACGACGCAAAAGTGATATTGAAAACACAGGCCTATCCAGAGCTCGGTTCTGCACCGGGTGCGGATATCATATATTGGCGATCGGCTGCATTGGCAAGGACAGGCTCACCGCCGCGCGGATACACAACGGCTCCGTCCGGAGCGTATTGCAGGATATAGGTTTTGCGCACGTCAGCCGTAAGGTTCGGTCCGGTTCGATGTGGTGTAAGACTTGAGAATACTGCAATAGAGCCAGCAGAGACCGGCAGTGGCTGAGCTTCGGCAAAGTCAGCCAAGCAGCGAAAGCCCAGATCCGTCCACTCATGGCGAAGCGTGCCGCCGCGATGCATACCCGGCGCAATCCACGGACAGCCATTTTCGATTGTTGCGTCATTTAGCGCCACCCAGCAGGTGAGATATTGCTGCGGTTCGACGAACGTATAACCATTATCCTGGTGCCACGGAAATTCATCCGCGGTTCCAGGTCTTTTGTAGACGAGTTGATCCCAGTAAAGGCGAACTTTTGGACCAATCAGATCCTCGCAGAGTTGCACAAGTATCGGGTGCATGGAAAATCTGCGTGCCACTTCACTTCGCGCAACAAGATGTGCAGAAAATATGATCTCGTCGGCTCTGGCAATCGTGGGGTGTCCTTCTGGAATAGTGCGGGCAGCTTCGTTGGCCTCTTCTTCTAAGCGGTCCAGGTCAATGATTAACTCATCGAGTTCGGCCCTGGAAAAAGCGCCTTTTAGAACAAAACCCCCTTCGTTGCGATAAGCATTCGCTTCGGCGTCACTGATCACCTGATAAGGACCAGACGGCTGAGCCCAATTGAATTGAGTATTAAGCGGATGCTTGAGCATACCTTGATGCCCCCTGCTAAGGCTTTCGACCTGTCATTTGCTAACGATGCGTGCAGGACAGCTTATTTGCTGATTCGGCTGTCTTCAACCACCGTGTTACGGCAGCAAAGTGTAATGACGCGAAGAACGCCACTACGCCCACGCAACGCCACCCGTGTATGCAACAAAGCTACCTGTGAAGAAGCGCAACCATTAAACTGCACTCGTTGAATGAAGGAATCCAATGACACCTACTGCAAGAAAGGTTGTATTCGCAAACGCCACAATCCTTATCTCTGCTCTGGTATTCACCACTGTTTGTCCATGCGGCCGCACGCCCGGCGCCTTTCTTTTCGGGGACGTGGCTCCCGACTCTGTCGCTAATTGGTCATTCGCTAACGATGTGCCACTCTGCCAGCTCGAAGTTCGGACATGGCGTCCACACTCGATCAACCTCAACTGCATGACCGGCGCGGACGGCAACTTGTATGTCAGCTGTTCAAGTTGTGCGGGCAAATCATGGTCGCAGACCGCTTTGGTGACAGGTGAAGGCAGGATTCGCATGGACCGGACCGTCTATCCGGTCTCGCTTAGGCGCGTGACAGACAGTAAAGAGCTGGATAAGGCCTGGGCTGCACGCCTCACCAAGCTTAAACGAGCACCTGAACCTCGACCCGACCACTGGTGGTCTTTTCATCTGACATCCCGATAAAGAACGTGTGCGGATGAACCAGCTTCAACAGGTTCGAATCCATTGCCCTTACTGTGGCGAACCGCTCGATATCCTCCTGGACCCCAGCGAGGAAGGAGACGCATACATCGAAGACTGCCAAGTCTGCTGTCGCCCGATCGTCATAACACCAAATATTGACGGTTCTGGCGTGACTGCACACCATGAAGACGATGCCTACTAGTTCGGTTTATCGAAACAGTACCAACTTGCTTGATCTCAATGCTAATGCCCACAGGTTAAGACCGGCAAAATCAAGACAGCAACGACCCAGCTCGCAGGCGGATTTTTTAAAATCCTCTAAAACGCCAACACCCTTCGCCTTCGTAATCCGCTACATCTTTAAGGGCAACAGCGGGTGTACCCCCCGTGCCGCGTGGCATCCCACCTTCAGGCAACAGGGGAAGCTGGTAGCGAGCCCACCAGGGGACCTCATCAATTACATGACCCTTGACCGGATGCTTACCGAGATTCCATTCTTCGAACATATCGTCAAAAGGAGGTCTCTGCATGGCAGCGAACTCGTTACAATCCATGATCCACTGATTAGTGACTTCGCGTACCCCGTCTTCCGGATCATCAAGCGCATCAACGATCCTAAGCCGTCCGTCCATCGCGCAGTTAATGCGCACACCACCACCCTTTCCTGCAGCCGTCCAGCGCATTGCACTGCGGGGTCTGCTCTTGTTTAAGTCCTGTATAACCGCGACCCTAATGCTATCGCCGTTGTGAATACCCGCCGAATGCACCGTCAGCGCGTGACAGAAGATCACATCTCCAGCCTTGCCCGTAAACTCTAAGGGCGTCACATTTGTCTTAATGTCGTCCATGACGACATCGGAAGCATCTGTGGCAACCCAGTTAAGTGCCTGTTCCGAGGTTGGGTACAGTCTTTGCGCTGAACCCGGGTAGATTGTAAAGCCCCCGGAATTCGGTGGTACGTCTTGCAGATAGGTCACGGCAATGAGTTCAGACATATTCTGATCCATATGCGGCCCTATGCCTGTGTCCGGGTAGTCGTCATCCCTGGGGAATACACTATATATGCCACGATTACGGTAGGGCTTTTTCACCGGACCACCCATCAACAGCTCAGACATATGTAATACCGCAGGGTGGGCCGACGTGGCCCCCACAAGTTCTTCATCATGACCTATTCCATGCCATCGCCAGACATCGTTACCGATGTCTCGGGTCAGTTGGAACGGCACCCGACCTACCCGCTCACCGACCTCCGCACCTACTCGTGGGTCATTCGGGCCAGGCCAGCGCTCATTGCCCATCCAGTTGCGGCCCAAGCCCCAACGATTTTCATCCGGCCAGTGTCTTCCCGGTGATACCCAGGTTGATTTGTCGTCGTGACGCATGCCCGCAGCGGTCACAGGCGGCTGCTGCCACCACAGAGACATGATGGGGGCAAACACTTCTGGAGAGATCAGACCTCGCTTGATTATGTAACCAGATTCGCAAAATTGCTCGACCTCGGCACTGCTCAGCCCGATAACATCAGCGCCAGCCGGGTCCATGTCAGGCGTGAGGGGTATAGCCGCCCGCGGCGGGGGTAGTTCGGTGCCAAAGGCAGTTTCTGGATCTTTTGGTGCGGGAACAGGCATTTGCTCTCTCTGATTACCCTTCTGGTGACCAGAGTGCCAGAGTTGCCTTCTATATCGCAAATCCTAAAACGGCGCGGTTAGCTCATAAATGAAGCCTAAAAAGCCAGGCACCGAAAACTGCGCTGCCTGGCAGTCTCTAGACAGCGCTTTTAAGGGCTATCAGCGGCCCTCGCACGCCCCTTCACTCACGTTGGGTCTGCTCATGCTCATCGCCCCGCTACCCGACTTTGGTCCTGAAGGCAGCGTCAGCTAACCGTGCCATCGCACCTTGATTGGCGTCAAATTCTCTAAGCAAAGCAAACTGCCCCTCGGCTCGGTATAGATTTTCTCCGGGATAATCCACTTTAAAATACTGATCCCCGCTGAGATGGTCTGTTAGAAACCGTATGCCCAACATCAGGGTGACATAGCGCGGTGCAATCACAGCCTCAGCAACATTCGCCCGTGGCTGATTTTCAATGAACCCCTGCAAGCAAGCCTGGTAAAGAGAGGCGTCATAGCCTCCTGAACTGAAACAGACTGAGCGAATAAGATCACCAAAGTCCCACGCCCAGTGACCGTACATGGCTGTATCAAAGTCTATAATTGCAGCCACCCGATCTTCGCTCGCATCAAAAAGTGCATTATTTACTTTGCAGTCCCCGTGTATATGACAGTGTCGCTGGCTCAAAAGTCCTGCAACATCCGATTGGGCGTCAATAATTGCACGCGCATCTCTCGGAGCCCGAGTGGCCACTTCGGCAAATGCATCGAGGTAATGGCCAAGGTCTAAGAACCCATCAATCGGATCTGTAAAAGGGTCGCCAGACATTGTCTCGAGCGAAACCTGGAAGGCAGCGAACGCTTTCCCCACTTCAAGCGCCTGAGTGACATTGGAGACCGGATCCACTACACGGCTTCCTTCAACATAGCGCCACATACGCCAGAGACCCGATTCATTTCGCACCGTGACATCACCGGCAAGATTGATAAGCAGCTCTGGCACTGTGTATTGATCCTGTTCTGTCCAGGCCTGTAACAAGCGTTCAGTCTGAGCCATGACCAGCGCACTATCGCGAAACACGTACTCGTTAAATTTTTGCAACACCGAATAACTGCCATCCTTCCGCTTTACCCGGTAGGTGTCATGTATGTGACCTTCACCCAAAGGACGCAGTTCCACCACCTGCGACCAGGCAGGCGCTACCTGTGCAGCTTCTTCGAGAAATTCACTCACGCCCGAGCCATGCGGGGATAACCGCCAGCATGTATTCGCCCTGGGGTACATAAAGCGCTGCTATATCCATGGCTTCGTCGTTGTTCAAGATGGCTTGGGCAAAGCGCTGAAATGCGGCCATGACGGCTTGCATGTCAGCAGGCCACGTAATGAGTTGCTGTGCGAGTACTACTTCTGCAAGCGACCGCCAAGACGCCTCATCAGACGTTCTCATATTCCGTGCACTCAGGCTTTCGGGGGAAATAAAATCAACAACACGGTCAAGTGCCGTGTCTGTCCGGTATCCACGCGCCTGCGGCAGTTCAACACCTGAAATTCTCGCTTGCAACGCTTGTTGCCCAAGCAGCCGGGCATACCATTTGACCGGCTCTAGCAGCATCGCAAGCTCCGCCTGTTCTATCGTTAGGCCTATGTCAGTCAGCGCAGTTATTTGTCTTTTCACCAAGAGATAAGGCGGCTGTTCTAGCAACCGCTCCATACGCGCATACAAGTCGTCAATATCACTGTCAGCAGCGCTCCACAGGCGTTCCGCCAAAGCCGGCAAGCGCGACCACAAACGAGTTTCTAAGGTATGCTCGTCAACCAGTTCAGCCCACAAGCACCCTTCCCCGCCCAGCACCTGTGTTGATTTATCCTTCAAATCAACCGCCTCATTTCGCCACGGCAAGGTCCAGCCTATGCCATCGCTGACGTGGGCAATTCTCAAATCCTGTCTATGTAGATCTTCTAAAGCCATCAGTTCTGCCTGTGGTGCTTCAGGATCATAGGCGTAGTGCATTTCTGCCGGGTAGAAAAGGTCCAGGTAGTACGGTGCGGAAAACAGACACGGTAAGCCTCGAGCGCCAATGCGATCTCGCGTCGTGACCCCCCGCCAGTTCTGCACCACCATGTCAGGCATTTCCTCATGCAACACTTCATCCCACCCTACGGGGCTTTTACCTAATTTGCCCAGGATCTCCACGACCCGGCAAGTGAAGTAATTCTGTACCTGGCGGAGGTCACCAAGCCCTTTTTCGGCCTGCATTTTCTGCACGCGCGGATCCTCACTCCACCACACAGGGTGGACCTCATCACCCCCGATGTGGATGTACTCATCGGGGAACACTTCGCTGACTTCTTTAAATAAGCGTTCCAATACCTCGTAAAGGCGTTCATCCGTTGGGTCGAGACAAGCCTCGTGCACACCAAACCGCTGCGTGGGTTCGGCTTGTCGCATACCCCACGCTGGGTAGGCTGTCAGCCAGGAAGTCACGTGGCCCGGCACATCGAATTCGGGGACCAATCTGATGCCCCGGTCAGCCGCGTATATAACCAGCTGCCTCAATTCCTCTTGGCTATAGTTCTGCTCGCTGGCAAGTTCAGGGAAAATTTTACTCTCAAACCTGAAACCCTGATCGTCTGTCAGGTGCAGGTGCAGTACATTGAGCTTCATACCGGCCATACCATTAATCACATTACGCAGCAGGGCGAGCGGCATGAAATGCCTCGCGACATCGATTAACACACCGCGCCATGGAAACCGTGGTGCATCCTCGATCCGTTCTACAATCTGCAGTTGTAAATAATTCCCAAGCTGAGCCAGCGTGGTCAGCGCGTGGAGTACGCCAAACTCAGTGCTGGCTTCTATCCGCACCGCACCCGTTTCGAGAGAGAGCGTGTAGCTTTCATCTGTTTCAAGGCTTGGGATTTCGCCGGGTCGTATCTCCTGGTCAACGAGAATCTCAGTCACCGGGACCGGGCATGCATCGAGCGCCCGATCAATCCGGGCAGACGCAGGCCGCCCGCGAGATTTCGCTGTCTGCTTGGTACCTGTATACCCTGGCCCTGTTACAACCAGCCTCGGTCTTGGAAGACAGTCGATCATTACTTGAATACCAAAGCCAATATCCCGGCTTGTTCACAGTGAGTCGCCATGACACCATCACATAAATACTGATTCGAGGGATGCTATTGGACATCAAAGACCGCATGCAAGCTGTATTACGCGCTGAGGCAGACGCCATAGCTGCTATTGATATCAACGACAGTTTTGAAAGGGCCGTCCACGCGATGATGGATTGTAGAGGCAAGATCATCACGACAGGCATCGGCAAAGCCGGTTACATCGCCAAGAAATTCGCCGCCACTCTCTGTTCAACCGCAACGCCTGCGGACTTTATTCATCCAGCTGAGGCGGCACATGGTGACCTTGGACTTATCGGCACCAACGACCTGATGTTCGCCTTTTCCACCAGCGGCAAAAGCAGAGAGGTCATAGAAATACTCGAGCTCTCCCGCCACCTCGGGGTACAAACCATTATAGGCGTCACCTCGCACCCCGAATCAGACCTTCGTGACCTCTCTGACTTTGTGCTCGACATGGGGATTATCGAAGAGCCCTGCCCGTTGGGTTTGACCCCCAGCGCGTCTATGGCCGTGATGCTCGCAATCACCGATGCCATTGCGTTATCGCTCCTGGAGCAGAAAGGTGTTACGCGGGAAGACTATGGCCTGCGTCATCACGGCGGCTATCTAGGACGTGCAGCGCGTACAGACAATGAACCCAGACCCGACGAATAAGTGCTTGATTACCGCACAACTTCGACAGTTCAGAATTATCCCGAGTCACCACAACGACTAAACCTGGCGTAGTACAATTGCCTCGGCCAACGTTAGTTGGAGACCTCTGCTCATCTACATAGACAAGCAATGCATGTCGCTGTTTCAAGCTTTAACGGCTCTGTTTGAGAATATCTACTTTAGCCGCTAATCTGGCTCATAGAATTTCTCCAGGGGAAGAATATGTATGACTTGATCATCCGCCATGGAACCATTATCGACGGTTCAGGCAAAGCCCGTTACACCGGCGACATCGCCATTGAAAACGAGAAAATCGTTGCCGTTGGCACCGTGACCGGCGATGCCACCGAAACCATCGATGCGACGGGATTGCTGGTGACTCCGGGATGGGTAGACGTACATACGCACTACGACGGCCAGGCCACCTGGGACCCGATCTTGGCACCCTCAAGCTGGCATGGCGTTACCACGGTTGTCATGGGCAACTGCGGTGTCGGATTCGCGCCCGTACGACCGGGTGATGAGCAGTACCTAATCGAGTTGATGGAAGGCGTAGAAGACATTCCAGGCTCTGCGCTCGCAGAGGGTATCGACTGGAACTGGGAGTCCTTTCCGGAATATCTTGACGCCCTAGAGACAAAAGAGCGAACCATCGACATAGCGGCTCAAGTGCCGCACGGCGCTATACGTGCCTACGTCATGGGTGAACGCTGCAACACCCAAGAAGACCTTCCTACAGAAGCAGAACTCAGCGAAATGCAGGCGCTGGTACGAGAAGGCATAAAGGCTGGTGCCGTCGGTTTTTCTAGCTCGCGTACCTGGTTGCACAAAGATAAGTACGGCGTGCACGTTCCTGGCACTTTCGCCGGTAGCGATGAAATGCTGTCGTTAGGACTGGCGATGAAGGGTCTGGATCATGGCATCTTTGAAATGGTCTCAGACCACCTTGGCGATGATGACGAATGGACCTGGATTGAACAATTCGCTGCAGAAACAGGACGTCCAATCACATTGGTGGCAACGTCTGCAGCTGCGTTCGAAGGCAACAAGATGTACAACATTGCCGAAAGCGCGCGTTGTAAAGGGATCGAAGTGCGGCCTCAGATTGCTGGTCGACCGACCGGTGTACTGCACGGGTTACATTCGAACTTCCATGTCTTCTCCTTCGCACCTTCGTTCAAGGAGGTTGCCCAACTTCCGCTGGTTGAATTAGTAGCAAAACTACAGGATCCAGATCGCAAAGCCGCGATTCTGAGCCAGGTCGAACGCGATCGTCCAATGGCACTGTCAGGATCTCTGAGCGATCTCTTATGGCACGTCTTCCCATTGGGCGACAAACCGAACTACGAACCGAACCGCGAAGAGAGTGTCGCTGGCATCGCAGAAGCTCACGATGAGGACCCATTCTCTGTGATGTACGACCTACTCCTCCGCCATGAAGGCAAGGAGCTGTTCTACCAACCATTGGGTGGCTATCAGGAGTACACTTTCGATTTTTTCAAAAAATCCATGGAGCACCCAAACGTCTTGTTCGGCTTGTCCGATGGGGGTGCACATTGTGGCGTGATCGCCGATGCCGGGATGCCGAGCTTCATCATCGGTTATTGGGCGAGGGATCGAAAAAAGGGGGAGCAACTGGATCTTGAGTTTCTGGTCAAAAAACTCTCCCGGGACACTGCAGTTGCCTTTGGTATGGAGGACCGAGGCCTCCTGCAGGCGGGCTACCTGGCAGACATCAACGTTATCGATTTCAACGCGTTACAACTACACAGACCCGAAGCGATTTTCGATCTGCCCGCGGGCGGTAAACGATTAGTCCAACGGGTAAACGGGTATCGTCACATTATCAAGCGCGGACAACCAATTTTCCGGGATAACGAACATACCGGCGCTTTACCTGGCAAACTCGTTCGCGGTGGTGCGCTCGCCTAATTTTTTATACGGGCACCTCGGTCACAAAACGAACCGATTCTAGTCGAGCTTTTCTAACGGACGACGATTGAGTCGTTGTGCCAGGGGGCAATTTGGCCTTCTGTATCTTTAAAGGCAGGAGGTAGCTCCTCGACCATATGATAAGTGGCCGCTAATCGCCCGAAACCAACGAAAAAAGCAACCACCATACCGAGTTCGACAATCTCTTCCTGGCAATAGTGTTTGCGTAGCTCAGCATATATCTCATCGTTGATGGCCAGATGATCAGTTGCCATGAGTTCTCCAAAGCGAATGGCGACCTTTTCAGCATCCGTCAAATCATCTGCTTCGTCAGGATGTTCCAGAGAACACACCAGGTCTTCGGTCAGCCCATCGTTGACAGCATCTGTATAACGTATGGCCATGCAGGAGCGGCACTGATTGAAAAAAGCGACCCGCAGACGCACGAGTTCAACCAGCTTTTCTGGCAGTGTCCGATTGACCTTGAGCGCGCCCGAGAAGGCGGCAAGTCCCATCACCAGATCCGGGCGATGCGCCCAGTAGCGCATCAGCCCTTGCTCTAAGTCAGTGAGTTCTCCCGGCTTCAACAAGCTTTTTAGCTCTTCTGGCCAGTCATCGGCCTTTATCTGATCCACCCGTGCCATGTGCCTTCTCCAACTATCCGCCGTCGATATTACTCCTGTATCATCGCAAAGACATGCCCAAGGGCCTGCATTGAAAACCCGATCCGCGCATAAATTTGCGAACTGCCGCTTGTCCTTGCGTGCAGATAACGCCCACCCTTGGACTCTGCCACACCGATAGCATGGCCAATGAGCCAACGACCCAGACCTTGTTTGCGCAGGGCCGGAACGACCACAACGCCATGCAAATTAAATCGAGTGGTGTCCATCCGATCCATTGCATAAACCCCTGCAACGTCATCGTGCAATTTGGCAATGCGCAGCGTTTCAGCACCAAGCCACCGACCCATACTCACATCATCAAGGCCGGCTCGCGCTAGAGTGACTTCGGGCAACTCGTGGGGATAGGGGCGAAAAATCTCGATGTCGCGAAGGTTCAATGCCATATGAGTCGCTTGAATCGCGAAAAGATCCCCGCAACGGTTGTCTTCTTAGCACCCATATATACACGGGTTAAATGCTGCGCAAGCTTCGCATAATTGTCCCAGCTCTCTCTGACGTCGTACTGCTCGCCCATCGAAACATTGAATACCGCGCAGAATTCTTCCGGGTAGCGCGGATAATAGTCATCAAGAAAGCGCTGACCTGCCTGCGAAAACAGGTCTCGCTGCAGATCGCCACCAGCTGCGACGAGGAGTTCACTCCCTGGAATCTCCTGCATTCTCACCCTCAACACCGCGCGTTCGTTAGCTTGTTCAAATTCCCGACTGATCAACCCTAAGTTGACACACCACGCGAGTAACATGCCCATCGGCACGACTGCACGCCCAATATCTGACGAATCTTTAAGATGATTATCCAGCGTGTCATAGGGCATCGGCATCACTCAGGGCGCAAAACTTGATCGCGCCCGAATACCCCAGCGATCGTTGATCTTCTGCAGGATGTACAGTGAATCAAACGTCGCGTACCGCTCGCCTTGCGGGTTGAAACGCGAGAACACCACTTTAAAGTGCACCTTATCTGGGCTGGCATGAATGGTCTCGATGCTGTCCCACTCGCTGAAGTCCCAATCATTATCGATCGCAAACTGCTCTAAGTCGCGACTGGCAACAAAGCTCATTTTGTCTGCCGTCACCGTCAACCCGTTACTGGCAACCCGGACGTGCGGAAAGTGTAATGTGTCTGCCAATCGAGTGACATCGCGTTCATTAAAGGCCGCTAAGAATTCCTGCATTGTCCCTCGTGCGCCAGATTCCACTTCTTCGGCCATTCCCACCAGCGGCAGGATCAAACAACACACCCATGCAAATACACGCATCGACCTTTCCATAGAATTTTCCAAGCCCAAAGCATATCCTGAGCCGTCCCGCAGAAGAAGAGAATTCCCCGTGTACACAAGGGTGGTCATTATTCTTATGTTTTTAGTGTCGACAGCAACCACCTATCCGGCGACAAGCTGGGCTGCCGGCAGCGGAGGTGGCGAGGGTGCCTTAAGCGGAGGGGACGACTCTACCAAGCTCACCTTAGAACAGCAGGCACAAAAAGCACTGGCAGCGGGTATCAGACATCGTGATCGGGCACTCAAACACGAAGCCAGGGCAGGTAAAGCTTCGAGCGATACAAAAAGGCAAAAGTCACTGGCGCGCGCCCAGACAGAATTCCGCAAAGCGGTCCAGAAGCAGAGCGAGGCACTGCGTCTGGATCCAGGCAATTATAAAGCAGCCAATGAACTCGGCTACGCCTTGCGCAAAACCGGTGACTTTCGCAAAGCCATCGGGGCTTATAATTATGCGCTTGAGATCAATCCTGATTTCCACCAGGCGACTGAATACCGGGGCGAAGCTTATCTGGCATTGGGCTACTTTGAGCACGCACAAAAATCGTACATGCGACTCTTTCGCAAGGACCGTGCTTTGGCTAACCAGTTGATGGATGCATTCACAACATGGCTGAATGATAGGGGTGGTGACCTTTCGGAATCCGAGGTCACCTTTATCGGATGGGTCAAAGAACGTAAGCGACTGGCATCGCTCACGCAGGATCTATCAATCAACAACTCACGCAGCTGGTGAAAACATGTCTGGCTGTCGTGCTGTGCACGACCGTCATATGCCGTGCATTTGGCAATGCTATGCCAACCTGGCTGCCCGACCCGATAGCACCGCAAGATAATCCTTTAACTGCTGAAAAGAGCGCGCTGGGCAAACGTCTCTTTTCCGAGACCGCACTTTCCGGCACGGGCCACTATAGCTGCGCCAGCTGCCATGACCCAACAGATCACTTCGTTGACGGCCGCGATGTTGCGATTGGCGCCGCCGGCGAGTTACTCAAACGTCATACCCCGACGCTCTACAACGTCGCTTACAACGTGAGCTATGGATGGGAAGATTTGGGACTCACAACACTGGAGGCACAACATCGCATCCCCCTGTTGAAAAAGCATCCGGAAGAAATGGGCTTCTCGGCTACCTCTCTGCAGCGCATAAAACAGGACCCGGACTACCCCGCGGCTTTTGCTCGAGCTTTCGGCACGGGAGAAATCTCGCTGGTGACGATTATCAAAGCCATCGCGAGCTACGTACGCACGATTCGCCCCCCACTTTCAGCCTGGGACCGGTATATTTACTACGCCGAGCATGAGGCCCTGAGCAAGGCTGCCAAAGCCGGCATGACGCTTTTCTTTTCCGAACGCCTTGGTTGTGCTCACTGCCACAGTAGCTTTAACTTTTCCGGACCCGTTAAGCATTCCCTTGCAAACGCACTGCCCGTCTTCCACCATAGCGGCGTCGGGAGGTCCGCAAACGCATTCCGGGCACCTACACTGCGAGCAATTAAGCATACCGCGCCCTATATGCACGACGGCTCCTTAAAGACTCTCGATGACGTACTCGATCACTATGAGACCACACCCAGTGAACGTGTGCCGCAGTTCATGCTCTGCGCAACCGAACGCCGACAACTGATCGAATTTCTTGAGAGTCTCTAACCTTCACTTCTATCAACTCGAATTTAAAGGGGATGCAATGGCCACTTATCACAACGAAGTCCTGATCCATGCAAACAATATTGAGATATGCACAGACGCCTACGGTAATGAGTCCGACCCCGCGGTGCTCCTCATCATGGGCGCCGGTGGGTCTATGCTGCTCTGGGAAGAAAATTTCTGTCAGCAACTGGCCGACGGTGGGCGTTTCGTGATTCGCTTCGACAATCGCGACGTCGGACTAACAACCTGCTGCCCGCTCGGGGAGCCAAACTACTCTATGCACGATATGGCTGACGATGCAGTCTGCGTGCTTGATCACTACCACATCGAGCGGGCACACATCGTGGGTGCATCCATGGGCGGCATGATCACTCAACTTGTTGGTCTCAATCACGCCGATCGTGTTCTCACGTTGACGCCCATTATGTCTTCACCCGATCCAGCGGCAGTCACCGATGCGATGGAAGGCAAAGAAACTATCCTCTCTCCACCCACACCAGAGGTCGTCGCCGCCGCCACGGCCGCTGCCACGCTCGATTGGTCGGACCACAGCGCTGTGCTGGAAAACCGAGTGCAGATGTTCAAGACACTCTCCGGTTCGCGCTACCCATATGATGAAGCAACCCGACGGGTGCTATTCCAGGCTGAAATAGACCGTGCACGCAACATGGCGAGCAGTCAAAATCATGGTCTCGTGGTTGCGCTTACAGAGCGTTGGTACGACCGGTTGTCTGCCATCACGGCGCCTACATTGGTCATTCACGGCACCGAAGATCCGATCCTGCCGCTAGATCATGGCCAGGCGATCGCCGACCACATACCTGGCGCAACCATGCTCGAATTACCCGGGGTCGGTCATGAAGTGCCGGATGCAGGCCTCGACATTGTCATCCCAGCCATACTTGAGCACACCCGCTGATCGAGCTGAGAGCACCATCTTAAGGTTCTTATACTCCGCTGCCCGGCATAGGCGGTGGGTTCATTGACTGAGTACACACCAGGCAGCTTTTGCTTAACGATCGTTCGGTTTTGCCTTCTTGGATGCTGACTTAAGGGCGGCTTAGATGTCTGTTCGTGCCTGCTCTAAGCCGGTTTGTCACCACAGATGGTCACACGATGCATCTTCCTATGCTGTGGAAAAAAGTCGTTAACGGGTTTGTGCTGGGTACTGCGGTTATCCCATATCGCGATGGTTTGAGGCTCCCATGAGAGGCGTACTGTATGCTCTTCGCTGACGATGTGGCTGTACAGAAATTGCAACAATCGATCGCCTTCGAGTTTAGACAGCTCCTTGATACGTGTGGTAAACAGTGAGTTGACATACAGTGCCTTTTTACCCGTGTCCGGATGTGTGCATACCAGCGGGTGCTCTACTGGCGGGTTTGCAGCGATGGCACTCGCCAGCCGTTCCGGCCCTCCAGGCTCAGCAAGACTTTCCTTAAAACCATGACGAAAATCGTGCTCGGCAGTGAGGCCAGCGAAGAAATTCTGCATGGGAGGCGAAAGGGTTTTGTACGCTGTCGTCGCACTCGCCCACAGGGTATCGCCGCCATACTCGGGGATGATCTGTCCGTGCAGCAATGTGTAGTTCGGTGGTTCGAGTGTAAACGTCATGTCGGAGTGCCAGGCTTCAATTTTCGACAGGTTCTCCGGGGTACTTTCAAGGATCTGCACGTCATCCGCGCCTTGCACAGTCTGGTAGGCGGGATGGTCGAGTACAGTCCCGAACGAACGTGCAAACGCCTGGAACACCTGGGGCTCCACATTCTGGTCCCGAAAGAACACCACTTCGTGTTCAATCACCAGATCGCGAACCTTCGCAAACAAATTGTTCGAGGTCACGATGTCTTTAAGATCAACATTGCTTATATATGCGCCCAGCGCACCGGCCGCCTTTCTAACCTGCATAGGACCACCTGTGTTCAGTCGTTTCTCTTATGCGTATATGCGTATATGCGTACTTTTATATCCAGCGACGATTTATACAGCCGTCACTACGTGGCATGCTTCGGTTTACGGGCAGGTACAGGACCGCCCGGTATGTTTTGCCTTAACAGGAGCATTTTACCTTTGTCCGATGCCGAAGGAACCATTCAATTTGCTTACGACCTGCAACCGGCAGAGACCCCCGCACTGAATGCAGAAGCTTTTGCCGAACTGTATGCCTGGCGCTCAATTCTTTTTAGCCTCGATCTTATAGGTCAACACCCAGATCGGTATGGCGGCTATGCTTATGGCAACCTCAGTTCAGCAACTGACACAGGCTTCGCAATCACCGCCAGTCAGACCAGTGGCACACCGGAACTCATCGCCGAACACATGGTCAATATCATCGATACCAATCTCAGACGCTTCTGGGTCGATGCGCGCGGCGCCGAACCACCTTCGTCAGAATCACTAACCCACGCAATTATCTATCAGGCCGATTCAAAGATGCGCCATGTCTTTCATATTCACAGCGCGGAGATCTGGCGCCTGCGCGAGGCGCTGCGACTCCCTGAGACGCCGGACACCGTGACTTATGGATCACAGCAAATGGTCCTTGCGGTCAACGAGCTCCTCGCTAAGTATCCATCCCGTCCGCTGGTCTTCGCGACTGCTGGACACGAAGGCGGGATATTCGCTCTGGGTCATCATGCCCGGGACTGCGGGGGCCTGCTGGTCACCTATCTCGCTAAGGCACGGGCGTTGTCGTCGTGAACTTAAGCCTCCCGGAGACCATCAAATGGGAGAACGGCTGCTTGCTCTTATTGGACCAGCGTGCACTCCCACACACGGTCACCTACCTCGAAACCCAATCCATTGAACAGGCCTGGCACGCCATCAACACGCTGGCCGTGCGTGGTGCCCCTGCCATCGGTGTCGCCGCAGCATATGCCCTCGCACAAGCTATGTCGAAAACCAAATCGCCCAACGAAACAACCCTCATCCAACATGCAACCTACCTGAAATCCGCCCGACCCACTGCAGTCAATCTGGCCTGGGCCATCGAGCGGCTGATCAAGAGGTGGGGAAAAGACCCTGAACCAAAGGCCCTGGTCGACGAAGCACGTACAATTCATGCTGAGGATGCAGCCATCTGTGAGGCCATCGGCAACCATGGTGCACCGCTGATCCAACCCGGTAACGGTATACTGACTCACTGCAATGCAGGCTCATTGGCTGTCTCCCGGCTCGGGACCGCCACAGCACCGATGTATGTGCAACACAGTAACGGTGTACCCTTCAAGGTGTATGCCGATGAGACCCGCCCTCTCTATCAGGGCGCTCGTCTAACCGCCTGGGAGTTGGACAGGGTGGGCATTGATGTCACGCTCATTTGCGACAATATGGCGGCGACCACCATGGCCAGTGGCGCTATCGACCTCGTCATTGTCGGAACAGACCGTGTCGCACACAACGGTGATGTGGTGAATAAGATTGGCACGCTTAATGTAGCAATCCTGTGTAAACATTTTGGCATTCCCTTTTATGTTGCTTGTCCCTCATCTACATTTGACCCCGACACCCAATCAGGTTCGCTCGTGCCCATTGAACAGCGTGCGCCCAGCGAGGTATTGGGAGATCATGCCGCAGACGTACAGGTCATCAACCCGGCGTTTGACATCACCCCTGCGCACCTGGTGACTGGCATCATCACCGAGAAGGGCATAACCACACCCACCGAGATCGCCAGACTCCTGCTGTGAGATCTCCATAAAGGAGAAATCATTTCTCAGCGCGGACAGGCAGCGGCTGTAAGCCGCCGCAGATACAACTGGCTCCAATGCCCATTCCGGTTGTTTATCAATCTGCCCTTAGGTGATCTTCGACGAATTCCATCCGGTCCTTGCCCCAGTATATCTGCCCATCCACCACCATCGTTGGCGCACCAAAAACACCTTCCGCCAATGCCGTCTGAGTGGTTTCTATGAATTGTCTTTGCAGCTCAGGAGACTCACAGCGCGCACGAAAGGTCTCTGCAGACACCCCCAGAGACTCCACAGTGAGCGCTAGCCCCTCATAGCTCTGTATTGAAGCATCCTGTTCTTCCCAATAACGCCGAAAGACTCCCTCAAGGTAAGGCAATTCAAGATCGTACTCACGCATCACCAACGCACCACGCAAGACTCGGCTGGTTTTGATAGGAAATTCCGATGGCACCTGGAAAGGCAGATCGTAACGCTTAGCCCATCGCATGAGATCGATTTTTCGGTTTTTCATTTTTGCTTTCGGTTCATCCGTCAACGCATAGTTGTGGTGTCGAAAAACATAGCCGAGATTAAATGGGATGTATTCGATTACCGCGTCATAACGTGCAGCAAGCGGCCGGATTAAATGAAACGCGAAATACGTGTTGGTCGAACCAACATCCCAATAAAAACGTATGGTTTTGTTCATCTTTTGATCGAAACCCCTCTTAGACGATGTGCTTTTTCGATCATACACCGTGAAGATTGAAATTGAGCAAGCGGGAAATAAGCCATCGGCATGAACGACCACCACCGAACTGTCGCTGACGAGCGGCGTTGATCTGATCGTGCAGGCACGGTCACCGAGTGGTCTCATCTTTCCACTGACACTGGCGACCATATCGGTTACGGTTCCTGCAAACCTACGGAGAATGCTATGCGTACACTGATCCTGGCCTGTACCGCTTTTTTTCTGCACACGGCACCACACGCATGGTCGAATTCCCCAAATGATGCACCTCCGATCAATGGCGTCACGCTGAGATTCATCGAGTCAAACGGCATTAATATGCGTATCGCCGAGGCGGGTTCCGGTCCGGTCGTGCTGATGGCCCATGGCTTCCCCGAATCATGGTATTCGTGGCGTCACCAATTACAGGCCCTCGCTGAAGCCGGCTACCATGCAGTTGCGCCTGACATGCGCGGCTATGGACTCACCGATGCACCCGCCCCAGCAGAGCAATACACCCTCGACACCCTTGCCGCTGATATGGTGGGCATACTTGATGCCTTAGGTGTAAAAAGCGCCCATATGGTAGGACATGATTGGGGTGCTCCCGTTGCCAGCCACTCTGTCGTGACCTTTCCAGATCGCTTTATGAGCCTGACTTTGATGAGCGTACCTTATAGCCCCCGCAGCCCCGTTTCTCCGCTTAGCGCGATGCGGCAGCGAGCTGGAGATAACTTTTTCTACATGCTCTATCACAATGAGCCTGGGGGCGTCGCAGAAATCGAGTACGATGCCAACACACGTGCATTCCTTTCTCGTATCTATCTTTCTCCCGATTCGCCTCGAAAGCCACCTGAGGTGACAGATCCAAAACGCAGCGCCGGCGGCTGGGTCCCGCGTCTTGGCGAACCACTCGGGTTACCGGGTTGGTTGCGCCAGACAGACCTCGATTACTACATCGCTCAGTTTGACCGTGCAGGCTTTCGTGGTGGCGTAAACTATTACAGAAATTTTGATCGAAACTGGCAGGCTGCTGCACATATCTCCGACCCTGTGATTAAAGTGCCTGCGTTGTTCATCGCTGGTGAAAAAGATGGCGTTATCGGTGGCGCCAAGGAAGATGCGCTCCGCGCTCGCATGTCATCAGTCGTCACGGACTTAAAGAACATCGTGTTACTCAAAAACATTGGCCATTGGGTCCAGCAGGAAGCCCCCGAGGGAACAAACCAGGCGATGATCAGTTTCCTCGAAAGCCTCTAACCTTCTAACCGAGCACCGTCGTCATACGATTGATTAAAGAACAATTGATGAGAGGCCAAAAACGCGGCATTTTAGCAAGCGTTCGTCTACAGACTGCGACCACCGTATGAGCCGCTACCGACCCCCTCGTCCCAGGAGTTCACCTTACATCACCCCAACAGGCTACGCCCGTCTGCAGACAGAACTCACCTATCTGTGGAAAGAAAAACGACCACAGATAACTGCCAAAGTAGCCGAAGCCGCAGCGCTCGGAGACCGCTCGGAGAATGCTGAATACATTTATGGCAAACGAGCGCTGCGTGAAATCGACAGTCGTATTCAATTCTTAAGCAGACGTCTCGATGAGCTATCAGTAGTGACTAATACCCCGAAAAACACCGATCAAGGGTACTTTGGGGCCTGGGTCACGATTAAAGATGAAGAAGGCTTACAGCATACCTACCGCATCGTGGGGGCGGACGAACTTGATGTAGATCCTGCCTATATCAGCATCGATGCGCCCCTTGCCCGGGCATTAATTGGTCGCCGTGTTGGCGATGAGATTTCACTGGATCAACCAATGCAAACCGACCCTCCCCGCATCCTCGACCCACAGGCGACGAGAATTACCTTTCGCTATGTGATTACTGACATTCGGTATGAAAAATAAAATCGACGGAAATCCACAGGTTAAACGTACAAGCAGCCATGGGAGCACAACCGAACCAATTACAGGAGATATTATGTCTTATCTGAAGCCCCTGACTTACCTCACCGCCACGATGTTCATGACAGGAACCGTTCATGCAGCACCTGGCGCTGGCGAGCGATTCCCTATAAACCTTGAGACCATCGAAGCGCGTTCGTCTGCACATTTCCGAGCCCTCGATGCAGACAGCAATGGCAAAATCAATCTCACCGAGTTCGAAAGCGCACCCATGCACGAAGGTGAAAAACACTTTCGCCGTGGTAAACACGCCAGACCGGGCAAGCGTCAACCTGGCCGTAAGGGCCGGCCGCGCGATGATAGACACAAAGGCCAAAAGGCTCGCCACGACGATACCAAAGCCCAGGTTCAGACAGAACTCTTCGCGCTACTGGATACCAATCATGATGGCCAGCTAAGCGCCGAAGAACACGCCGGGGCCAATCGCAAAATTCATCAACTGGCGCATCGCAGAGTCATGTTCAAACAGCTCGACACCGATGGGGACGGTATCCTCAATCCCGAAGATATGCCGGGACCGGGCAGGCACCTACGAGCTGCCGATGCTGACCAGGATGGCCAAATCACCCGCAAAGAAATGCGCGCTGCGCGTAAACGTCGAAACGCGGATTAACGACTCAGACCTTGATTGTACATTCCGACGAGGCGCTCATGCAGGCAATCGGAAATGGTGACGAAAGTGCAATGGCCATTCTTATAGGGCGTCACATCGACGCCCTCTATCGATACGCTTCAAGGCTTACATCATCTCCGGCAAGTGCAGAAGATCTTGTACAGGATACCTGGCTGGCCGTGTGGCAGAAGGCCTCCAGCTTCAAACCAACTCAAGCCAAGCTCACCACATGGTTGCACAGGGTGCTGTATAACAAGTATGTCGATCAAGCACGTAAGGACAAACTTCTCACCTTCAAGCCAGACCCTGAAACAGAAGCCGTGAATCCACAGACAGATGCAGACATAGATGGTCGCAGGGCACAGATCTGGCTCGATACGAAACTGTCTGAATTACCCAGCACCCAACGGTCCGCTGTTGTTTTGGCGTACGGACAAGGCTTTGGTAATAAAGACATTGCCCGCATCATGGGCATCAGTGTTCGCGCCGTAGAAAGTTTGTTAGCAAGAGCGCGGCGAAGCCTGAAGCAAGACTACCTGAAATGGACACAAACCAATGACTGACGACCTCGAACACCTGTTGCACTCTCTGGGAGATGATCGCACACAAGCACCTCCGCATCTTGCTCGCGCCATCAGATCTCGTCTGCCTGCAAAGCATGGTCTCGACATCATAGGCTGGTTCCGGTCTTCATTCTGGCGCCCGGTTTATGCGGCAGCGTTACCCATGCTCATCGGCTTTCTCACCGGGGCTTATCCGCCATCATCCGCAACCGCATACGACGTTGATACGCTGCTCTTCGCGGAGCAGCACCTCGACGCCTCACTCAGCGACCTGCTAATAGATTTAGAGGGAGATAATGAGTAAATCGACTATCGCCATCTTAGTAATTTCGATCGGCCTAAATTTCGCCCTAGGCGGATTTATCGTCGGTAAGTCCACCGCCCCATTACCCGTGTTTGATCCGACCCGAGCTTTCGTCACGTGGTCGCAAGGACTCAACGAACCTCGGCATAAAGAGTTACGGCGAGCGATGCGCCAACACATGGGAGGACATCGTGGCCATATGCGCGAGTTGAAACGCCAGAATCGCGTACTTGAGCAAGCGCTGGTGAGCGAGCGCTTTAATCCTAAACAAGTACAACAGGCGCTTGAAGCGATGCGTCGAGCGCATCTGGAGGCTCAGGAAGCCAGTCACAGTGCGTTTCTATCGTTTCTGAATAATCTCACCCCAACTGAACGCCGCAGCCTCGCAGCGGATATGCAAAGGCAACGCCCTCCTCGCCCGAGACCCGGGCCCGGCCCTCGAAACCAGCCGAGCAGGCGCTAAAAAAATACGAACGAACGAACGACCACGTTCTTGCGGCAACGCGCATTTTCCGGAGCCGTCGGATCGACGCAGGCAGTGTGAAACGACCACCTTGATACAGAACCATCGGTCATCGAGTCGTAGCACTTCAGCATCGATACTTCGGTCGATTTCTGCTGCGGAAACCAGTACCACTCATGTTCAGGACGAAACGTGAAACGCGTGGTTTCACCAACACGGTCATCGTATATCCGATAGTTGGTGACGTACGGTTGATCGGCAAAGGATGGCCATGCACAGAGTACAAAAGGATTCTGTTCTACAGTTTCCATGGGCTTGGCCAGATTGATCGACATAAACCGGCGCGCCATCTTCGCATCTGCCTCTGCTTCAGTGTAATTCTGCTCGCGCCCGAAGTTCCGCAAGTTTTTCGTCAAGAGTTCACGGCACCTAACTCTACCGCTATTGTCATTCAAATCATTGTGCACCAGATTGGCATAATTGGTGTTTACACCGGGATTCTTTGCTGCCTGATCTTCTATCCGGTCACCTTTGTAGTCTTTGTCAAATACGTCGTGGTTATATACGAGCGCATCCGATGCATCTGGGAAAAATTCGAGGAGGAGTTTTTCTATCTCTGCATAAAACACGCGCTCGACCTCTGCTGAATCATAGAAATTCTGACACTTTGATTCACAGTGCGCTAACGACACACCCAGCTTATCCATGCACTCAGGACTTGACGGTGAGAGACCAGGGTAGTACTCCTCTATGCGGCGAGCATCACGCAGCACCTGTGGGAAGTACAAACACCTGCGACCCGCATCCTTTTCTTCCTTACGAAGCAGCTCCGCATCGGCTGCGCGTGACGGGTCTTGCCAGACAGCATTGGATGAGACGATCGAATAAGAAGGCTGTTCGTGAATGGAGTATCGCAACGGAAGCGTCAAGCCGCCCTCCGGCGCCTCAATACCTTCCGCACGGATATAATCCATACAATCAGAATAATGGCGGAAACCCAGTCCCCATTTAGTTTCAATCGGGCCAGGGGGTGAATTTTCAATCCAATCGATCACTGCTTGCCCTTCACCGGTGGCGATCAGTGCAAACGCTGCCTCAGTTGCCGCTTGTGTACCCGCATCACCATTTTGGTCAAAGGACATGTACGACAATCCTCCGTTCGCCGCGATGGGCGGTGGCTGGCCATCGGTTAATTCCAAGGATGGTACATATGCAGACGTATCAGCTACTTTAGGTGTGGATTGTTGGTTCACAATGAATCCCCCGGTTAAACCAGTCTATCGTGGCACAGCAGGCACATTCTTGCCAGAGTCCTTTCAGATGCCTTCGCCTGACCTCTGCCCCTCCCCTCCAGCCAGGCCAATAGTTCACAGTTGGTTTTAAAAGTGTCAGAGATCGACTTAAACTCTACCGTGGCCCTTGGCAACTTAATCGCATACAACTCGGTCGAACGTTCGTTCAAAGGCAAAAGCGGCCGAAGGTAAGGCTTGGTAATCGCTCGGCATCTAAAAGAATTTCATAACCAACTAGGATCATCCACCCTTGGAACCCTCTTTGCACCAGACGATAGAAGATTTCTTCCAGCGCTTTCAAGCGTCGGTACCAGAGCCGGTGTGCGCTTGGGATCCCGAATGGCCTTCACCCTGCGAGACTTTTGATCCATTCACACAGGACGACGCACGCCTGATCCGCTGGCAGCCCCTGCCCCGCGCACATGCAGACGACGACTTTGCCGGGCTGGAAAGAGCCATCGAACGAACCATTCATGCCGACATAAAGACTTACTATGGTGCATTTTGGTCTAACAATATCGACGTCATCTCGCCAGATGGCCGATGTTCGCTACTTTTCCTGTGGTCTCCACGCGACCGAGATCGTTTGATCGAAAACCTTGTAGGTCACGCGTTTGCCTGCCAGGTGAACAAAACCCCTTTTTCGGTCTTTTTTGCCTGTACTGAGGATCCTGACGATTACTATCTCACGGTGAACAACGACACCGGGATCGTGCAACTCGAAGCACCGGCACAACAACCCATCCGAGAAGTCGCACCCTCACTGGCTGAGTTCCTCATAAGCCTTTCGATCCTTAAGGATGATACGGTACCTACTCAGCGTTAGCTTCGAGAAGCGGATTGCATCCGATAAACCGGCTTAGGTGGGAGTAAAAATATCCCAGGTAACAGCTGGCGCATGATTTCTTCGGCCACTTGTCTTTGCTCTGACTCAGTAAGTGAATACTCACTACTGTTTAAAGCCCTTTTTGTCAGTATATGTTGCCACAAAATTCGAAAGGCTCTGGGTAAATTCGCGGCCACCGGAGGATCTACATCAACTGCCGCTGCCGCCATGTCGATTTGGCCAGCCGCGCGCTGCATCAACACCTTCAGAATATCGCTGACTGTCGTTGCGGCCAGGATCATTTGCAGCTGTCTTTGCAACACGCAGCGAATCAATCCATCCCGACTTCCGAAGTAGTGATAGATCATGCGCTTGTTGATGGCAGCCTGATGCGCCACTGCATCGATTCTGAGTCCTGGGATACCTGATTCGTCGACGATGCCTTCTGCCGTCGCAAGAATCCGGGCTTTAGTGGTTAACTCGCTCATTGTTTACATATGCGTAACTATATAGTTACACAAATGTTAACATGATGGCAGAGTCCATGCATCATTAGTAACTATATAGTTACTAAATTCAGACACTCACCTGTTAAAGCCCATCCACGCCATATCTGAACGTATGACACACCCGGATCAGCACAAATCATTCATGCAAATAGCCCAGAGTGGGCAAATTCATGTTCTAGCAGGTAGCGTTTAGCTCGAAGGCCACCGCCAAACCCGGTCAGCGTGCCATTACTGCCAATGACCCGGTGGCACGGGATGATCAGAGCAATGGGATTACGGCCGTTGGCCGCTCCCACCGCCCGAGCGGCCTTCGGTCGACCAACCGACTCTGCGACTTCTGCGTACGTGCACGTCTCGCCATACGGTATTTTTAGCAGGGCGTTTAGTACATCCAGCTGAAACTCAGTACCGTGTGGCGCTAAAACCAGGTCAAACTCTCGGCGATCTCCGGCAAAGTATTCTTCAATCTGGCGTCTCGCTTTGCGGAAAGGCGTATCCTGACGCTCCCACTCCGGGTCAGCACCACGCGCCTTACTGCCCGTTGAAAAATACAAACCGCTGATTCTGTCTCGCTCGCCTGTCAGCATGAGCTGGCCGACAGGACTTTCGCAATACGAATACAGAGTCATGTAGGTCTCCGAGCACGCGTGTTCTGAGCACGGATCGTAGCGCTTGCATACCACAAATACATCAGACCATACCCACGCCATGGCCGCCATGCACGCGCTCTTCTGCGCGCCTGTGCCGGCGTACATTGCAGAGTCTTAAGTACCACCCAATCATTGTCTGGAAACGCATCCGGATCCCTCAAAACCCGCAGCCGAATGTAGTTCGCGGTCCAAGGCCCAATACCCGCGATGCCTTGCAACTTTGCCTGGGTACTTTCGTAGTTCCTGCACTCATCAACCTTAAGTTCACCTTCTGCGACTTGCCGTGCCAGTTCTGCTATCGCACGACCGCGCTGACCCGGCATGCCTATTTCAGCGATGTCCTGTTCCTTGAGGATTTGTGGGGCCGGGAAACAGCCCCCGCCGTAGCGCGTAATAATCTTGTTGGCCAGATCTGTCCCCCGCTCAACGCTGACCTGTTGACCAAGTACGGCACGAACCGACAACTCATAACTGTCCCAAGCACCAGGTACGCGCAGGCCTGGCACCTGCTCAACCCAATTCCCTAAAAGCGCATCTGAACGTAAATGCTCATGCACTACATCGCCATCAGCATTAACATCGAATACCCTGCGAACTCGATTCAGCAGGCTATGAAGCGGCTCGTCGGTCAGCGGAAGATCAGCCACAAGCCCTGACTCTGTCTGGCGCACCTTCACTTTCGCGCCACATCGTAAGGCCCTCGTGAAGCACCAGCTCCCAGAATGGCCACTGACCTCCTCAAGGGGATTGATTGCCCGATGTTTGAGATAGGTGAACATCCAGTCATGGTCGTATGGACCGCGCACAGGCATCGGTATTGTGACTGTCACACCAGCATCAACAGTGGGGTTTGCGCGAATCTCTTTAGCGCTCTTCAGGTATATTTCCCGCATGACCCTGTTGCAACGGTCGGCCCCACCAAAGCCTGAATGAAACGCAACGTCTTGATAGTTCAGTTTCGTGGTCTCAAGGAGTTCTCGCGCAAGTTTTGCTCGATAAAGTTCAGCGATTGCATCCGGTGTGGCGGCCAGTTCGGCTTTAAAAAGTTGGATCAGTTGCCCATTACTCACGCCCAGTTCACCTGCCAGACCGGACATGCCCTGTTCATTCAGATATCCGGCCTCAATGTAACGCAGTGCCCTGAGCAGGGTATCAGAGGAGATTACCCACTCCGGAAGACGCGGCGCCGCCTCGGGCCGACATCGCCGACAGGGGCGTAAACCGGCACTCTGGGCGGCTGCAGCACTCGGGTAGTAATGGACGTTGGCCTCCTTCGCCATCCTGGCAGGACAGACCGTCCGGCAGTAGATACCGGTTGTCACAACACCGATGAAAAAACGCCCGTCGAACCGTGAATCACGCTCTTCCCGTGCACGACGGCACACATCCAACTCCGGAAGAACACCCGGTGATTCCGTCTCTTTCACGGCAAAGTAACCATTCACAAGAAGGACTATAATCCAAGCCTTAAAGCAAAACTGCCCGGATTCGAATATTTGCCAAAAAAAACAGACATCGACCCTGCCCTCCCCGCCAAGCTCATTCCGGTCAGCATCCCCAAACCCTGGGGCCAGGAGATCTGGTACTCCGGCATTGAAGCCCGTGGCGAGAGTCTGGTAGAGGTGGCAGGCGACCATGTCGCTCTTTCACAATACCTGGGTTCATTACACCTTGAGAGCATCCTGCTGCTCAAAGTGCTTGACCCGCATCCTATTCCAGTCTTGGGCGATCTTTACTTTGAGGTACATGAGTCAAAGCAAGAAGTTTACGTTGTCACTCACATAGAACCTTCGGCCTGGGCAGATGGGATCGGCAAGATTCGCTTCGGTATGGATCAGAACCGTCGCAACCAATTCGCCAGCGACCAACAATTCCGTCAGGCCTACCTGGAGGCTGTCGTCGTTTACGAAAAAATCAGGCGTGACATAGACGACAATCAAGCTGACCGCACAGAAGAAGAAAGGCTCGCACGTGCGGCGATGGAAGCCTTTACCGCAACGCAGGATCTTCGGGTCGGCGATGTAGTGACCGTGCCGACATTAACGCCCCACGCATTGCAGCATGGTGTACGTGTCGTTGAATTCCAAACGCCTGTTTATGAGCGCCTGATTGTCTCTTTCGCGCAGAAAGTCCTGACCCAGGACCAATGGGATACAGCCGAAGCAACCACTCAAATGCATCTCGACCCGCCACAAAAGCCTGAATTCGAATTAGTCCAGCAAGGCATCGAACGCATCGCACGTTTTGCAGACTTTAACGTCTGGCGCGTTAACCCCGAACGTGCCGGTGACACTCTACTTCCGGCATCGCTGCCTTACGCAATCGTGATGAATCTCAATGGTGACCTGCACATCGGTGACCTGACTTTGCGTCCCGAAGAGGCGGCTTTAGTCCCATACCAGGCCCTTAAGTATCCGATCTCCGGGAACGGTTGCTGCCTAATCGCCGCACCGGGCCTCTAGCTCGTGTCTGCAAATCGCGCCCTGTTCTTTTTTGTCGTTACTGCCCTTAGCGGATTAGTAATCATCTATCCGTTCATGCGTTTGTGGTCAGTGCTGATGCCTGAACAACCGCTACCCTGGTCTGCAGGAGTCCTTCTATTCTTAGCCCCTGTTCTGGTTCGCCTGATCCATACACGCGCAAGCAACGCCTTGACCCGACTCCTGAGTGCGACCGTCATGACCTGGATCGGCATTTCATTTCTCGGCTTCTCCCTGCTGCTGCCAACAGAACTCCTTATAGTCGCTGGCGTGGTCGACGAAGTATTGATTGCAAAAGTGATCCTTGCAGCTCTCACGGTCCTTGCAGGTTTCGCGCTCTACAACGCACATCCATTGCATGTCACCACACTCGCAGTCGACAGCCATCAGCTTGCTACGGGTACCCGCCTCGTACAGATCTCGGACCTGCACCTCGGCTCCCGGCAGCCAGGAATCATGCGCCGGGTGGTCGCCGCGACAAACGCACTCAACCCGGATTTTGTCCTCCTGACAGGAGACATTGTCGATATGCATGGGATCACCGAGGCACACCTGTCACCGCTTAAGTCTCTATCGGCACGGGTGTTTTTTTGCATCGGCAACCATGAGCGATATATCGATTGTGAGGACATCTGCGATCGTCTGAGGAATTGTGGTGTGCACCTGCTCAGAAACTCCACCATCGACTTAGACCCCATTCAGTTTCTGGGTATTGACGATGCTGAAATGCGCGATCAGGTGGCAAAGGAAATCACAAAAATTACGCCGATCGCAGATAGATTTCGCATCCTCCTTTATCACCGACCGGACGGCGCCGAGGCTGCAGCAGCCTGGGGGGTGGACCTCATGCTCACCGGCCATACCCATCACGGCCAACTCTTCCCGTTTAATTTCTTAGTCAAACGCGTATTCCCAAGACTCTACCGGGACTACCAGGTTGACGGGATGACGCTCTATGTCTCCTCCGGCACAGGAACCTGGGGGCCCGTCATGCGCCTCGGCTCTAAGTGCGAAATCACCTTAATTGAGCTACTGTAGGCGCCCATTTGAGGCAGGGGGCAGCGTGCCAGAAAAGAACGGGAATCCGGAAACCGAACTGATCGTCGAACAAATCGAAATCGGTCCTATGCAGAACTACACCTATATCGTGGGTAGTCGCGAATCACGGGAAGTGGCTATAGTCGATCCGGCATGGGACATCAAGGGACTGATCGACCATCTGGCAGAACGCGAATACGATCTGACTGCAGTCCTTGCAACCCACTACCATCCCGATCACATCGGGGGGTCCATGGGGGGGCATAGCGTGGAAGGGATTGCTGAGCTGATGAACCTCAAACCAGTGAAGGTCTACGCAAACAAACACGAAGCAGACGGCATAAAGAAAGTCACTGAAATATCCGACAGCGACCTGGTTAAAGTAGAATCTGGCGATACGCTTAAAATCGGCAACATTGAAGTGGCTTTCCTGCACACCCCAGGACATACACCCGGAAGCCAGTGCTTTCGTATAAAGAACACCCTCGTTTCAGGCGACACTCTTTTCATCAACGGGTGCGGTCGCGTCGACCTCCCGGGCAGCAACTCCGACGACATGTTTGCATCAATGCGCAAGCTCGCAGATCTACCCGACGACACACTGCTCCTACCAGGTCACAACTACGGCGAAGTACCCAACGCGACCATGGGAGAAACCAGACAAATGAATCCGTATCTGCGCATGGATGACATCGACACCTGGCGCAGCATCATGGGCCACTGATCCTGGCTAGCACCCGGACAACACTGGCTTAAATCAGAGAACAGCAAACATGTCAGACTTAATCACCTACCGCTCAGCAAAACACATCGCCACAATCACGATCAATCGTGCTGATCGCATGAATGCACTTAACGAAGATGTCATCGTAGGCCTCCAGGCCGCGTGGCAACAATTCGAAGCCAGCGACGACCGCGTTGCCGTCTTGCACGCCTCCGGTGACCGCGCGTTCAGTGTTGGTGCGGACGTTAAAGCACCGCCTAAGGAGATGTGGCAAGGCGTGCCCAGCGTAGGCACCAATATAACCAAACCGGTCATCGCAGCTGTCCATGGTTGGTGTATTGGCGGCGCTTACTGCATCGTACAAATGTGCGACTTGGTCGTGGCGTCCGAAAACACGGTATTCAAATACCCTGAAGCGCAACTCGGTTTCACTGGCGGGTTGATTGTCAGTGCAGTCGCCAGAATTCCGCATAAAGTGGCGATGGAATTCATGATGCTGGGTGAAGATTTTGATGCCGAACGGGCGCTGGCCGTGGGAATGGTTAACAAAGTGGTCGCAACGGGTACAGAATTGGAAGAAGCCCAGGCCTGGGCCCGTGTGCTTGCCGAATCAGCACCACTTGTCCTGGAAACTGTTAAGAAATTCTCGCTGGAGACCATGAACAAAAGCCCCGCAGAAGCGGGCGCGATATCGCGCGATCAACTTCTAACCATCCGCAACTCCGACGATGGTAAGGAGGGTGGCCGCGCATTTGCCGAAAAGCGCACACCGAAGTTCACAGGTCACTGATGTAGCTAGACGGGTCAGATACCCATGCGCATTCGGCCCAGAAAGTCCATCTTGCCCAGGGGTACACCGTGCATACGCAATATGTCGTATGTGGTGGTCGCATGGAAGTAGAAGTTGGGCAGAGAGAACGATAAAACATAATTCTCCGCGGTAAAGGGTAGCTCGTTGGCGCCGAGCTTGAATACGACGGGTTGTCCCGCAAACGCATCGAGTTCCTCCCTTTGCACGGCATTAACCTCTGCCAATGCCGTCGCCACATAGCCCTGCAGACCGGCATAATCTGTGTCCTCGAAACCCGAAGGCGGTCCGGCTTCACCTGCCATGATCCCCTTCACCGCGTTCATCGAATGGTGCGCAACGCTGACAACCTGAAAGTGGAATGGCAACATATCGTCGCGCAAACGTGTCGCCACGATTTCGTCGAGGTCGATATCATTGGCATTGCAGTATTCGGCACCTTTGCTGAGTATCTGTTCAACACTCGAAAGACCCTGAAGGTAAGTCCCGACACTGATATCGTAGAGCGAGGTAGGCATTGATTACTCCTGGTTTTAATACGATTCACAAGTGTTAGTGTATCCGAAAGCTTTCTCAATAATGACCCCTTCCCCCTCACGCCGATGCGCACCGACACAAAAGTGCTCATCGAGATACGCTCACCACCTGCAATGCCCGAGGCACGATGCGGTTGCACCGATGAGATAACAACCCGGCACCGATCCAAGCAGCAATCTGATCCGTCGGGCAGATGCAAAGTAATCCCGAGCGATTAGCGATTTAAACGAGACGAATCAATCATGCACGGCAGCGGGCACGCCCTCGCCACAGGCCACACAATCGATGCATTTTGAGTTCGTTGGCAGCAAATAGCGCCTTTGGTAATCCCCTAAACTGCCAACGATTGGGTTGGACAGCGCGTAAAAAGTTTGCTGATATCTCGCACTTGTATATGCATGGCTTGCAACTGGGGGGAGAAAAAGTGCTCGAACCGTATACAGTGCTGGATTTTACCGATGAACGCGGTGAAATAGGACCGATGATCCTCGGCGACCTCGGTGCCGACGTCATTAAGGTGGAACTACCCGGAGGAGCCCGCTCCCGTCACTGCGCTCCCTTACTGGAAGAAGCCCCAGCAGGACAAAAAAGCCTGCAATTCGTAGCCTTCAACCGCAACAAACGCAGCATTGTCCTCGATCCCGGCAGTGATGAAGATCGTAAGGTGCTCAACGAGCTGATCCGCCGTGCCGACATTATATTCGAATCAGCGCCTCGCGGAATTCTCGCGGCGTTCGGGGTCGATTTTGAGACATCAAGCAGCCTAAATTCCAACATCGTCCATGTTCGCCTTTCACCATTCGGCGCTACAGGCCCCCACGCAGATTTTCATGCTAATGATCTCGTCATCGCCTCTATGGGAGGGCCGGTGGCTTTGCAGGGACCCATCGATCGTGCACCAGTTCGAATCAGCGTTCCCCAGGTCTGGCGTCATGCAGGGATCGAAGCGGCATCCGGCGCGATGGTGGCTTTCACACGCATGCAGCGTAGCGGTGGCGCACAATTCGTCGACCTCTCCGCACAGAGCGTGATGACCTGGACAATGCTCAACGCCATGGATGCACATGCCATACAGGGTTTCGATTTTGAGCGAGGAGGCTCCTCAATTAAAAACGGAGAGCTGAAGATGGAGCTCGTCTATGAAACAACCGACGGTTGGGTCGTGGCCACCCCGACCAGTGCCACCATCGTCCCACTTTTAGAGTGGATGATTGAAGACGGCGTGGCGACACCTGACATGCTTGAGGTCGATTGGCAGCAATACGACATCAATCTCCGAGACATCAATAACAAACCCGTCAATCTTTACCAAGCCATAGACATGCTGCGCGCATTTACGATCAAACACACCAAACAAGAGCTTTTCGAGTACGGTCTGACCAAAGGCATCACCCTCGCCCCTATCAACACATTGCAGGAACTCCTGGCACTGGAGCATATGGCAACGCGTGATTACTGGTGCGATGTGCAACTGTCTGAAAGTACAAAAGTCCATGCGCCCGGTCTCTGGGCCAAACCCTCAACCTCCCCCCTCACTATCCGCTACCCCGCCCCAAGACTAGATGAACACGCGACCGAGATCCGGGCCTCTTTGGCAGCTCCGGCGGCAGCTAGGAAAACTGCGGGCAGCGAAGATGTTTTGCCATTCGAAGGCCTAAAGGTTTCGGATTTTGCATGGGTTGGTGTTGGGCCCATTTCTTCAAAATTTCTTGCCGACCATGGCGCTTCAGTTGTTCGCGTCGAATCCGAACTCCGCCCCGATGTGTTGCGCGCAAACGGGCCCTTCAAAGACAATATCGAGGGTTGGAATCGCTCTCAGTTCTTTGGTGACTTCAATACTTCCAAAAAGAGTCTCGCCCTCGACATGAAGCGTCCCGAAGCGATCGAAATTGCCAGAAAACTCATCACTGATTCAGATGTCATGATCGAGAGTTTCGCACCCGGTGCAATCGGCCGTATGGGATTAGGTTACGATGAAGTCAGAAAACTGAATCCAGGCCTCATCATGATCAGCACCTGTCTCATGGGACAGACAGGGCCCGCGGCCAACCTGGCAGGTTTCGGTTATCACGCGGCAGCGATCGCCGGTTTCTATGAACTCACCGGCTGGTCAGATCTTGGGCCGATGGGTCCATGGGTCGCCTACACGGACACCATCGCGCCGCGCTTTATCACCGCACTTTTATCCGCCGCGCTCGATCATCGACGCAGAACCGGGGAGGGTTGCTATATCGATGTCGCCCAAATGGAAACCGCGCTTCATTTTCTTGCCCCAGAGTTAATGGACCTGCAGGCAAATGGCTACCTGGCCTCGCGCATAGGAAATCGGTCTGCATATGCAGCGCCTCAGTCCAACTACCCCTGCAAAGGAGATGATAACTGGTGTGCTATTGCGGTCGAGACAGATGAGGAATGGTTACATCTATGCCACGCACTCGACCGACCCGATTGGGCGGATGATGAGCATCTTGCAACCAACCCTGGCCGTCTGGCACATCATGACCAGATCGATCAAGGCATCTCAGCCTGGACACAGGCACGTTCTGCAGACGATGTCATGGTGACATTACAAAAAGCAGGGGTCCCCGCGGGCATGGTGCAGCGTTCAAGTGACCTGCTTAAAGATCCCCAGTATGCACACCGTCATTTCTACCGCTATCACGATCACCAGGAGATGGGCAAAGTGCCCTATGCCGGACACCAATATCTCATCTCAAGCTATGACAATCGTCCCCGTGGACCTGCTCCCTGCCTCGGACAACATAGCTTTGAAGTGCTCACTGAGGTTTTGAACCTCTCCGACGAAGAGGTCGCCGAAGTTTTTGCAAGCGGTGTAGTCACCTGATTCACCCGATGTCTTTCAACCACTGATTGAACTCCGGCACCCTCTTTTCACGAAATGCCGTCCCACCTTCCCGGGCATCGGCATGATGGTCTGACACGGCCGTCTTCGCAGCAATCTCATCGAGCGATTGCTCCCAGCTGAGGTCATAAGCATTGTAGATGGATCGTTTAAGGAGACGGGTGGCCACTTGGGGTCCATTGGCTATGTCGGTTGCAAAAGCTAATGCCCGCGCACCAAGGTCATCGTTGGCCACCACTTCGTGGACAAGGCCCAGTTCCAGACACTCATCTGCCGTGGCAATCTTTTTATTGATTAAGAAATCCAGGGTCTTTGCCACCCCGATCAGTTGCACCAGAAGATACTGTCCACCCTCGTCAGGTAAGAGGCCGAAACGAAGCGTGGCGCTACCGAGTCGTGCACTCTCGGCTGCAATGCGAAAGTCGCAGGCCAGAGCAAGCGACATGCCCGTCTGTATGGCTACGCCGTTGACCGCTGCGATCGAGATTTTGTCGCAGCTGCGCACAGCCGTATTGAGGGTCTGCGAAAGCACGCGAAGCCCTTCATACGTGCCAATGTCAGAATCATGCCCAGGCGGTATCGGTGGCACCAAAGAATCCCCACCAATCGCCTTTCCCTGGCCTGAGATGTCATCACCGGCACAGAAAGCACGGCCCTGTCCAGTAAAAACCAGCACCCGCACGCGGTTATCCATCTGTGCCTGCACGACCGTCTCGACCAGGTCGCGCTTGATCGCCTGAGTTAAACCGTTCAATCGCTCCGGGGTATTAAATTCAATCCAGGCGACACCTGGATCTCTGAGCTCGACTTCAAAACCTGTGAATGCACCAGTCCGCATCATGTCCCTTATCTCCTCTGAATCAAGGACCTAAGCCTACCCCGAAAAATAAGAAGAGACCACGGACACACAGCCCTTCGGTGAACGTGTTGGATTTGTGCCTCATAACAATTAACGCACACAACCCGAACGTGGCTACCTAGTTACACCAACCTATACAAACACAGGCTGACACATAATCTTCATAACGCATCTAAACGAACAAGCGGTTAGAAAGAATGGTTCTTCGCAACCAGCTTAAAAGTACGGTTAGAATAGATTAGGAAAGCAATCGGCAGGGGAAACACATGCAGACATACGACATTCGGTTGAAAAGCGGCACGATCATAGATGGTACGCGCGCACCACGCTTTACGGGTGACGTCTGGATCAAAGACGGAAAGATCGCTCACATTGGCGAATCAACGACAAATCAGGCGAAACGTACGATCGACGCAAGCGGGCTGATCATCGCCCCCGGTTTCGTCGACCTGCACACGCACTACGACGCCCAGATCAGATGGGATCCCTGGTGCACCATCTCCGGTTGGCACGGCGTCACCTCCGTCGTGCTGGGTAATTGTGGTTTTGGATTCGCTCCGGTGAAACCCGATTTTCAAGAGCGCTCGATGTTGACCATGACCCGTACAGAGGCGATACCTTATGAATCGATGAAAGAGGGAATGGACTGGGACTGGGAAACCATTCCGGAGTACCTGGATTCTCTGGAGAACGCCGACAAGGGCGTCAACGTCATTCAGTACATGCCCACTGCATCGCTTATGACCTACGTCATGGGTTTGGAGGCAGCGAAAACTCGACCGGCTACAGATGCCGAACGGGCTGAAATGAAAAAGCTACTGCACGAAGGCATGGACGCAGGACTCTGTGGTTTTTCCATACAACGGCTCGGCCCGGATTCGGTGCAAGCCGACTTTGACGGTTCGCCCATGGTAACGGATACGATGGCTGATGAGGACATCCTTGCCTTAGCCGAGGTGCTGCGCGAACGCGATGAGGGCTTCATCCAGATCACCCAGGCAGCAGGTCCGATCAAGAAAGACCTGGCTTTCCTAGAAAAGCTTGCAGACACAGCGCAACGTCCGATCCTGCACAACGTCATCGCTCCCGCACGCAGGGATCCTGAAGTACATCGCAGACCGTTGCGTTGGATAGATGATTGCAGAGAACGCGGCCTGCCCATCTATGCGCAATGCGGAACCGGCCGGTCAGGCTTTGCATTTACCCTCGAACACTGGAATCTTTACGACGCTTCACCCGCCTGGCGTGCCGTCACAACGGGAAGCAAAGAAGAGAAGCTCGCAAAGATACAGGATCCAGAACTTAGGCAACGTCTAATCGAGGAGGCCGAGGCAGCAGATAAACGCCTGCAGGTTATCCAGGCTGGGGTTGGCGGCAATCCAAAATATCTCATCGTCCAAGACGTCGCCGGTCACGAGGAACTGGAGCACTACGTGGGCCGCTCCGTAGGTGACATCGGTGCCGAAGAAGGCAAACATCACATAGAAGTGATACTGGATCTTTCGCTCAAAGGCGACCTGAATGTCGAATTTCTGGGTCCTGACAAGGGCAGTAACGCCGAATTCATGGGCGAAATGATGAATGATTCCGACTACGCCATACCCGGTGTTTCCGACGGTGGCGCACATACAAAATTCTTCACGGGTGGCTCTTACACCACAGACTTTCTCAGTTGGCTCGTACGCGATGAAAACGTCGTGAGTTTGGAAGAAGCACACTATCGCCTGTCAAATCTGCCTGCACAGGCAGCGGGGTTCCGAGACAGAGGTGTGCTGCATGAAGGAGCCGCCGCCGACATCGTCGTCTATGACCTCAATGAACTCTCCATCGACCCACCGTGGATCGGCAATGTCGAACACGATCTGCCTGCAGGAGAATGGCGCCGCGTACAGAGAGCCATCGGCTATAAGGCAATCATCGTCAACGGTGAGGTGACTTTTGAAGACGGCAACTGCACAGGCGCGACCCCAGGCAGACTCCTCCGGCACGGTGAGGGATAGTTTGTTTGCACCCAAATACGCCCTATACGGCGTATTTGGGTGTAGTGGGTGGTGAAATAACTTCGCCTTTGTAAAACAGGCACCCTAAGGCTGCACAAGACCATGATGCACCGCAATATCTGCTGTGCGCGAGACCCACATGCAGCACCTGCCTATTTGCCAGACAACGCATCGTTGCCCACCACTACCTGCTGCTAGTCGATCAGTCGAAAACACGAACGTAGCTCTTCAACAAAGGCCATGGGTTGTTCGAAAGCAGCAAAATGACCTCCTTTGTCTAATTCGTTCCAATAGACAATGTTGGTGTAACGCTTTTCAGCCCAACTTCGAGGCGTGGCAACAATCTCTTTCGGAAAAATGCTGCACCCGGTAGGCAGCGACACAGTATTGGGTCCATCCCCTGTGAACCGGTGGTTGAAGCTCTCCCAATATAAGCGAGCGGACGAGGCGCCGTTGCCTTCCAGCCAATAAAACATGACGTTGTCGAGAAGTTCGTCTCTGGACAATATATGCTCCGGGTGCCCGTCGCAGTCGGTCCATTCATAGAACTTCTCGATAATCCACATTGCCTGGCCGACTGGCGAGTCCACCAAGGCATAACCCACGGTCTGAGGGCGGGTACTTTGTTGCTTCGAATAGCCAGACCCCCAATCCTGGTAATACTGCGCTCCAGCCAACGCTCGCCGGTCATGATCATCGGGATCCGCCAGAGCCTCTTTTGTCGCACGGGCATTCGGCATGTTTACATGGATGCCTATGCATCTACCTTTGTTCTGTATACCGATAGCGGTCGTCACTATAGAACCCCAATCGCCACCTTGTGCAAGATAAGCGTCATAGCCAAGCCGGCGCATCAGCACATCCCACACTTCTGCAATTTTCTCCACACCCCATCCCGTCACAGCCGGCTTACTAGAAAACCCGTACCCCGGCAATGATGGACAGACAATATGGAATGCATCTTCAGGCGCACCGCCGTAGGCCACCGGGTCGGTGAGTGGTTCAACGATCTTGTGAAACTCAACCACGGAACCCGGCCAGCCATGGGTGATCAACAGTGGACGCGCAGCCTCATGTGTTGACCTGACGTGAACGAAGTGAATATCGAGTCCGTCGATCTCTGTTTTGTACTGGCTATGGCGATTGTAGTAGGCCTCCCGTGCACGCCAGTCATAATCGTTCAACCAATATTGGACAAGCTCGCGGGCATAAGACAACGGCACCCCTTGACTCCAGTCATCCGGTGTCTCTGCCTCAGGAAATCTCGTTAACTCCAGGCGTCGGTGTAAGTCTTTTAGTGCCGAATTGCTGACGTTAATTTGAAAATCACGTATCTCGGTCATCTGTCCTCCCCCAGGGATCGCTGGCCGGTTCTGTCGCCGGCTCGGTGTTCGTTGCTGCCTACTTCCTCAACTTACGGCAAAAGGTGTGCTACAGCGTCTCGCTCCTCTTCGAGCTCAGCGGCCGTCGCGTCCATTTTTTTTCGGCTAAAGTCGTTGATCTCAAGGCCCTGTTCTACTGCCCAATCACCCTGCGAACAGCGTACCGGATAAGAGTAGATGAGTCCTTGATCTACACCATAACTACCGTCCGAATAAACGCCCATGCTGACAATACCATCACTGCCGAGGGCCCAGTCATGCATATGATCAATCGCTGCGTTCGCCGCAGACGCCGCACTCGAGGCACCGCGCGCATCAATGATTGCTGCACCTCTTTGCT
The DNA here is from genome assembly GCA_036338285.1 of Pseudomonadota bacterium. Lineage (GTDB taxonomy): Bacteria > Pseudomonadota > Gammaproteobacteria > Pseudomonadales > Azotimanducaceae > UBA4421. Next base: position 49,943 of record JAYZCO010000037.1, on the reverse strand, counting down.
GCACGGCTGGAATGAAGTCTCCTTCATACCAGGCCATATCAATGAGACTCATCGCATCATCACCCGCGACCGTAGCGCGATGTATATCGGGGTATTGCGTTGCTGAGTGATTACCCCAGATGCAAAGCCCAGCGACATCGTTCACATGCTTGCCGGTTTTTTGCGCGAGCTGCGCAGTTGCCCTGTTGTGATCAAGACGCGTCATTGCCGTAAAGTTTCGGGCATCTAAGTGCGGTGCATTACGCTGGGCTATCAGACAGTTCGTGTTGGCAGGATTACCGACAACGAGCACTTTGACATCTCGCGAGGCATGATCGTTGAGCGCTTTGCCCTGAACCGAAAAAATAGCCGCGTTGGCTTCGAGCAAATCCTTACGCTCCATGCCTGGGCCGCGCGGTCTTGACCCTACAAGCAGGGCGTAATCGGTATCCTTAAATGCAACATCCGCCTCGTCTGTTTGCACAACTCCGGCAAGAAGCGGAAAGGCACAATCGTCCAGTTCCATCACGACCCCTTTGAGGGCATCTAAGGCAGGCGTGATCTCAAGAAGTTGCAGAACGACCGGTTGGTCGCTGCCAAGCATGGCGCCGGAAGCCACGCGAAACAACAGTGCATATCCAATCTGACCAGCGGCACCTGTTATTGTCACTCTTACGGGTTCTTTCATATTCTCGCTCGTTTTCCAGCTGTTAGTAGATTCATACTAGGACTAAATAAGGGCGCGTATTGTAGTGAAACGACTATAGTAGATCCATGAGTGAGCGCTCCAACCTCGCCATGCATATTGAAGAAACACCCATGAATGCCTGGCCGGCCGGGTACCCGGTTTTTCCCGACGGCTGGAGCCTGCGTTTGGGCAATGGCCGCATGAAACGTTCAAACAGTATCCCCCTACAACCTGATCCTCAGGCCATCCCTGCCTATCTGCAGGTCATGGTCAACCATCACCCTGCTTTGGCCATACATAACAAGTGCGGCTTCCACAAAAGTCACGAATACCCATGCCATGTCGCATCTTAATATATCCACAATTCAATGGCTTAGATGCCTCGAAGCACACCGTGCGGAGGGCGACAAACTTGATAAAAGCCGGATTTTTTGAGATGTTTGCGGGTTCGCACTGTTTGCTCGTCGTTTGTTTACGGTGAAGCACAGGAAAAACAAGAACTTTAGAAAGTTCGAATAACCGTAAGCAGTATTTCACAGGCTAAATGTCAGCTCAGAAGTATGAGCAGACGGGTTTCGTCGCCCCGCAGAAAAGCCATCAGGCTTAACTGAAAACAGCCTCTGTAGTGTTTGCAGACACCTTATTCAAGTGCTTCCGGCAGCAGAGAGCGCGTGTTGAAGATAAACCCGAAGGTTGAGAAGAGCAAAGAAATGGCATTTGGCGTAAACGGTGGGCTGCCCGAAAAGCACGGCCTGTATGACCCCACACACGAAAAAGACAGCTGTGGCGTTGGCTTCATATGCGACATGAAAGGTCGACCCAGTCATCAGATCGTGGCTGATGCAGAACACATGAACTGCTGTATGGAACATCGAGGCGCAGTCGGTTACGAGAAAAACACCGGTGACGGCGCAGGCATCCTGACTGCCCTCCCGCACAAACTCCTGAATCAGATTGCCAGCGAAGAATTCAATAACGCCCTGCCAGAGCAAGGTGCTTATGGCGTAGGTATCGTCTTTATGCCCACGGACGACAAAGAGCGCGAACGCTGCAGAGCCGAATTCGACAAACAAATCACCGCTTTCGGACAACGACTGATCGGTTGGCGCATCTTACCCACCGACCCCAACCTGGCTGACATTGGCCATGCTGCGCGCGCGGCAATGCCTCACTTTGAACAGCTCTTTATAGGTGCCGCAGATGGCATCAGTGGTGATGACTTCGAACGCAAGCTTTATCTGATACGCAAACACACCACCCATATCTTAAGGGGTGATGAAAGTCTCACTCAGCGAAAACTGCTGTATGTCTGTTCGCTGTCATCAAAGGTCATCATTTTCAAAGGTATGTTGACCCCTAATCAGCTATTCCCGTTCTTTCCCGAGCTCAATGACGAGGCCTACGAAAGCCACCTGGCCATGGTGCATTCACGTTTCAGTACCAACACATTTCCATCATGGGACAGAGCCCAACCCAATCGCTTTATGAGCCATAACGGCGAGATCAACACCCTCCTCGGCAACGTCAACTTTATGAATGCGCGCCAGGGCTCCATGCAATCCGATCTTTTTGGCGAGGAACTGTCCAGGCTCTTCCCGATCGTAGAGCCGGACTGTTCCGATTCGGGCAATTTCGACAACGTCCTCGAATTTCTCCTGATGTCGGGTCGCAAGTTGCAGGAGGCCGTGCTCATGATGATCCCTGAAGCGTGGCAGCAACACGCAACCATGAGCGAAGACAAAAAAGCGTTTTATGAATATCATTCTTCGCTCATGGAGCCATGGGATGGCCCGGCCTCAATCGCCTTTACCGATGGCACCTACATCGGTGCAGTCCTCGATCGCAACGGTCTGCGGCCTTCTCGCTACTACATCACCGACGATGACAAATGCATCATGGCTTCGGAAGTCGGCGTGATTCCGGTTGCCCCCGAACGAGTGGTAACCAAAGGCCGTCTGCAGCCCGGAAAGATCTTCCTCATCGACTTTGAGCAGGGCCGCATGATTCCCGACGAGGAACTCAAGACCGACCTCGCCAGTCGCCGACCCTATGCCGCCTGGCTCAAGGCACAGCGTCTAGAACTTGCCGACGTCCCACGTGCTTCGAGTACCGACGTTGATACACAGACGCTGACTCAGCGAATGCAAGCGTTCGGTTATACCCAGGAAACTATGCAGTTCATGCTGACGCCTATGATTTCGGAGCTTCGAGACCCGCTCGGCTCAATGGGCAACGACACGGCACTCGCGGTGATGAGCACCAAACCACGCATGCTCTACGACTACTTCAAACAACGTTTCGCACAAGTGACCAATCCCGCAATCGATTCAATACGTGAAGAAGTGATCATGGCGCTCGACTGCTATATCGGTCCCGAAAGAAACCTATTGGAGACGACAGAACAGAACGCACATCGCTTACGCATTCCACATCCGATTCTTTCCAACAGCGAGCTGGCAACCCTCAAAGAGATGGACTACCGCGATTGGAGTTCCAAGACCATCGACATAACCTATCCCAGCCAATCCGGCAGTGCAGGTCTCATGGAGGCTTTAAGCCGTATCAACGAAGCAGCGCACAGTGCCATAGCTGAGGGCTATAGTCTCGTCGTACTGTCAGACCGGGCAGTCGGTGCAGACAGGGTTGCCATCAGTTCGCTGCTGGCAATCGGCAGCGTGCACCAACACCTGGTGAAAACCCAGTCGAGAACTCAAATTGGGCTCATTGTAGAAAGCGGCGAAGCAAGGGAAGTCCACCATCATTGCCTTCTAATCGGCTATGGCGCTGATGCCATCAATCCGTACCTGGCTTTTGAATCTCTGTTTGATGAACGCGCTCGCGGTCGTCTCAACCAGGTTGCCCATGTGCTAAGCGATGACGACATCATTGTCAGCTATCGCAAGGCCGTCGCCAAAGGGATGCTCAAAGTCATGGCGAAAATGGGCATATCCACTTTGCAATCGTACAAAGGAGCACAGATCTTTGAAGCCGTTGGGCTCGCCAGCGATGTCATTGATCTGGCATTTACCGGCACCGCTTCGAGAGTTCAAGGCGTCGGTCTTGAAGTCCTTGCCGAGGAAATGCAGAAACGCCACGATCTGGGTTATCCCAATCGCAACGTAATCCCCTTAAGTGTCCTGCCCAACCCGGGGGACTTCCACTGGCGCCGGCACGGCGAAACCCACATGTGGGACCCGCAGGCCGTGTCTTTCCTGCAAAACGCTGCTCGCAGCAACAGCGAGGACAGCTACTGGACATTTGCCAACTACATCAACGACCACAATACACGCAACGCAACCCTGCGCGGACTCCTGACCTTCAAGGATGTCGAAAGCATCGATATCGATGAAGTCGAGTCCGAAGCCGAAATCGTTAAACGATTTGCCACGGGTGCAATGAGTTTTGGCTCCATCAGCGCAGAAGCACACGAGTCACTGGCCCTCGCTATGAACCGTCTGGGGGGTAAGTCAAACACCGGAGAAGGCGGGGAAGACCCGGAAAGATTCAAAGTTCTCACCAACGGCGATACAAAGCGTTCAGCAATCAAGCAGGTTGCCAGCGGCCGATTTGGCGTCACGATTAATTATCTGACTAATGCCGATGAGTTGCAGATAAAAATTATTCAGGGCGCTAAGCCAGGTGAAGGCGGCGAGCTCCCAGGAGGCAAAGTCGACGACTATATTGCAAGCCTAAGACATTCAACGCCTGGTGTCGGTCTGATCAGTCCGCCACCACATCATGACATCTACTCCATCGAGGACATCGCGCAACTTATTCACGACCTTAAGAACGGCAACCCCAAGGCACGCATCAGTGTGAAGCTTGGGGCTGAGATCGGTGTTGGAACTGTCGCAGCAGGCGTCACCAAAGCACGGGCTGATCATCTGGTTATCGCAGGGGATACCGGTGGTACAGGCGCCTCGCCACTCACTTCAATCAAGCACGCAGGTATGCCCTGGGAGCTTGGTATCGCGGAAACCCATCAGACGCTCGTCATGAATAATCTTCGCTCGAGAGTCGTCCTGCAAACAGATGGACAACTGAAGACCGGCCGCGACGTGGCAATCGCATGCCTTCTCGGTGCCGAAGAGTTCGGCTTTGCCACCGCCCCCTTAATCGCACTCGGTTGTATCATGATGCGCAAGTGCCACTTAAATACCTGTCCGGTAGGAATCGCGACACAGGATCCGGAACTGCGTAAGAAGTTTCAAGGCACACCCGAGCACGTGGTGAACTACATGTTCATGATCGCTCGAGAAGTCAGGCAAATCATGGCCCAACTCGGGTTGCGTCGCATCAACGACATGGTCGGTCGCGTTGACCTCCTGCAGGCCGACGCCGCAGTTGGCCATTGGAAAGCGAAGGGTCTCGATTTAACAGACATCCTGACGCCCGCTCAGATTCCATCTGAGTTTCTCGGCTCGTACGCTCAACACCAGCAGGATCACAATCTCGATCGTGCGCTCGACAATAAGCTGATGGAATTAGCTGAACCGGCGATTAACAATGGTGAACATGTCACCGCTGAGTTAGACATCGTCAACACCAACCGCGTTGTCGGTGCCATGCTCTCCAATAAGATCATCCGTGAAGTCGGCCCTGAAATGCTGCCGGACGATAGTATCCACTTTAAGTTCAACGGCAGCGCGGGCCAGAGTTTCGGCTGTTGGCTTGCGCGCGGGGTGACCCTCGAAGTCGAAGGCGATGCCAACGACTATACGGGTAAGGGCCTGTCCGGGGGCAAAATCATAATCTATCCACCCAAGGTCAGCGTCTTTAAGCCCGAAGAAAACATTCTGGTCGGCAATGTCTCCCTGTATGGTGCGACCTCAGGGGAAGCCTATTTCCGGGGTATGGCGGCTGAGCGATTCTGTGTACGTAATTCCGGTGCAAGTGCTGTCATTGAAGGTGTGGGCGATCATGGCTGCGAATATATGACCGGCGGCAGAGTCGCGATCCTCGGACCTACCGGCAGAAATTTTGCAGCCGGAATGAGTGGCGGAATCGCCTACATCTGGGATCCAAGTGGACAGTTTGCAACGCAATGCAACATGGAAATGGTTGCACTCGAGCAGATGGAAGAAGACGCAGACATGACCGAACTTAAGCACATGATTAAAAACCACAAAAAATATACCGGCTCGACCGTGGCTGCAGACATGTTGGAGAACTGGCAGGAGACTGTGTTGCAATTCGTTAAAGTCATGCCAACAGACTTCAAACGTGTATTACAAGCACGCGAGCAGGTGAGCGCGGGATAGCGCTTGGCAGAGATGACACCGGCTAAGTTGTCAAAACTAACAAAGAAGAATTGGAAGAAGACGTAACAGGATATGGGTAAGCCAACCGGATTTATGGAATTCCCGCGCAACGCCGCAACTTATCGCGATCCTGCACAGCGTCTGTTGGATTTCGACGAGATTTACACGGGCCATGACGAGCAGCGGCTCACAACCCAGGGTGCAAGATGCATGGATTGCGGCGTGCCATTCTGTCAATCCGAAGACGGCTGTCCAATACATAATCTTATCCCCGAATGGAACGACCTTGTCTACCGTGGCCAATGGCGGGAGGCTCTCGATCGCCTGCATGCGACCAATAATTTTCCCGAGTTCACGGGTCGAGTATGTCCAGCGCCTTGCGAGGGATCCTGCGTTCTGGGAATCACAGATCCGGCAGTCACAATCAAAAACATCGAGATGGCCATCATCGATCGCGGTTTTGAAGAAGGTTGGGTGCAGCCTGAACCACCGGGGATGAGAACCGGAAAGCGTGTTGCTGTCGTAGGATCCGGACCCGCTGGACTTGCTGCAGCAGCCCAGCTCAATAAAGCCGGACATACCGTCACTGTCTATGAACGGGCCGACAGAATTGGCGGCCTTCTCACCTACGGCATACCTAACATGAAACTTGCAAAAAATGAGGTCGTAGAACGACGCATCCAACTGCTTCGTGACGAAGGCATTGAATTCAAAGTCAATTGCCCGGTTGCCGATGGGACTGCGGGTTCCGTTTCTGTCGCAGATCTCAAGGCCAATAACGCCGCCGTAATTCTAACCACTGGTGCGACCGTACCTCGGGATCTACCGATTCCGGGTCGGGAATTAACAGGTGTTCACTTCGCCATGGAATTTCTTACTGCTAACACCAAAAGTTTGCTTGATTCAGAGCATGCAGATGATCGCTACATTTCCGCCAAAGATAAGGACGTCATCGTCATCGGCGGTGGTGATACAGGTACCGACTGCATAGGCACATCTTTGCGGCACGGCTGTAAGACCCTGATAAATTTCGAACTCTTCCCACAACCGCCAATGAACCGTGCTGTGAGCAACCCTTGGCCAGCCTGGCCCCACATCTTCAGAGTGGACTACGGGCACGAAGAGGCAAGCCACATACAGGGCGAGGACCCTCGTGTGTACAGCATCTCCTCTTTAAACTTCATCGGCGACAATGCAGGTAACCTGACCGGCGTGCGTACAGTGGATGTAGAGTTAATAGACGGTCGGTTTCAAAACATCCCCGACTCACAGCGCGATTGGCCTGCTGACCTAGTGCTCCTCGCTATGGGTTTTTTAGGACCCGAACATGCGGTCAGCGACCCACTTGGCATCGAATACGACGGGCATTCTAACTACCTGGCCGACTACGGCGCTTATAAAACCAGTGTCGAAGGGGTATTTGCCGCTGGTGACTGTCGCCGGGGCCAGTCACTTGTTGTGCGGGCCATTAACGAAGGCCGTGAAGCAGCGCGAGAAGTTGACTGCTACCTCATGGGCAGCTCCGAACTACCGTAAAATCTGACTCCGAGAAGTCAATCGGCCAGTCCCTCCTGAACCGCCTTGAACGTTCTAATCCAGGGTTCGATGCCTTCAAACTCACCGGACAGGTTTGCCGCCGCTCGCCCTGCCGCTGAACGCGATGAATATACGCCGTAGATAATTACGTACAAGGACCGCCCATTGCGGATGCTTTCGTACATGGCAAATTCAGCTCGATCGGATTGCCTACCAATGAGGTCAATGCCACTCTGACGGCGTGAAAGCGTCATCAGCTGCAGAGTAAAATGGTCGGGGCTTTGGCCTTTTAACCACACCGGTCCATTTATACTAACGGCGGATAATTCTTCCACAGGTGGATTGTGCGTTTGGTCTACAACTTTGGCTCTTGATGTTAGGCGACTGCTCGCCTCATCAATCGGCACCAGTGATTCCTGCACAGTCGGCGTTGCCACTCGCCCGTCCTCCGTGGGCGGACGAGGCATCGTTGCTTCCACCGCCTCGGTCGGTCCGACATCTGCCGCCGCTAACGCGACAGCATCTTCCTGCGATGACTTTGACTGGGACACCCTATATTTCGACTCTCGGGAATCTGTATTCTGAAGATTAATGCCCTCCCCAGGGGTTTTAGTCTCGACGACTTCTGCAATGACGGGCTCTGCCCGCCGTGCCCGTATATCGCCAGTCACCACATTTTCCCCAGCCTTTGAAGCTTCGCCAACGTTGGCCTTCGAGTCGTGCATCCCACCCTCTGCGCCTCCTAGCTCTGGTTGCATATAGAGCTGGTAGACGAGATAAATAAAGATCCCCAACAAAAAAACCAGCAGTACATGGGCCTTGGGGAAGCGAATGCCTACATCTCGGACCTGACCGGTTTCAAGGTCTGCAAGGAGTTCGTTGGCCATGAAATCAACGACGTTGGGATTACCACTAGAACGTTCTGCTATTTTCTCCACTTGTGCGTCGGTAAACGGCAAGTGGCCGCGATACTGTGCCTGGGCAAACCGCCACTCCAGGTAATCCCGCACCTCCGCAGCAACAAACCCACTGAGTCTGATTTCAAACCACTCGATTTCGTATTTCTTGGCCGATTGATTGATATTGGTTAAAAGCAAGGGCTCAGCAAACATGACAATGCGCAGGGCAGATTCAGCCACCAGTCTCATGAGTAGTGATACCGCTGAATGTGTGAGCAGGTGAGCATCATCAAATATAACCATACACGCCTGTTCGCGACTCGTTTCTTCTGCGACATGGTGAAGCAGCAACGCAATGACATCCTCCATGTGCATGTCCTGGTCCACGGCAATACCCAGACCCTGCATCAAAGCGAGGAGGACTTCCCGTTCTCTGGTAACGACCGACCCGGACATGCGCGCCCGGTTGGTATCTGTCGATAAGTTTCCGCCGAGTTCCTTAAACAAAGAGGATTTGCCAATACCAAACGGACCGGTCACGAGCAGGACGCGCTGAGACCATCGACTCAAGTGACGGATATGATCGAGATGGGTTTTGCGATCACCTCCATCAAAAAACCCCTCACGCGGTGGGGCAAAAGGGTTGTGTGTAAGCTCCAGAAAAGTTCGCTGCGTCACGCTTATTATCCGTGGCAGAATGATTGCAGAACACGCTGCAATACGGTCTCGTCGTACTCGTCAGTCAGTTCCGCATGACCTATCTTATGCGCAACAACAAAGCGCATTTTCCCATCAACAGCTTTTTTATCTATCGCCATTGCTTCAAGCATCGCCATCGCACTGACATCTGTTCCCATCTTCACGGGTAGGTTGAGCATACTCAGCAGGTTTTCAATTCTCCCTGCCGACCCCTGGGGTAAGAGCTTAAGCCCTTCAGAAAATTCTGCAGCCATTAGCATGCCAGTTGCCACGGCTTCGCCATGAAGCCAGGAACCATAGCCAGATAGATTTTCAATCGCGTGTGCGAATGTATGCCCATAGTTCAGAATTGCCCGCACCCCAGCCTCTCGCTCATCTTTCGCGACAACTTCCGCCTTTATTTCGCATGAACGCCGAACCACATGGGACAGCGCATCCGGATCCAATTCTTTGAGTTCATCGACGTGTGCTTCGATCCAAGCGAAGAAATCAGCATCGGCAATCACGCCATACTTTACAACCTCTGCAAGGCCCGCTGCATACTCTCGTGCCGGTAACGATTGCAGCACCTCAGTATCAATAATTACGCTTTGAGGCTGATGAAAAGCGCCAATCATATTTTTGCCACTCGGATGGTTCACTGCGGTTTTCCCACCGACGGACGAGTCAACCTGGGCAAGGAGGGTTGTCGGAATCTGTACAAAGTCGATGCCGCGCTGAAACGTTGCCGCAACAAAGCCGGCCAAGTCACCCACGACACCGCCACCAAGTGCAATGAGGCATGCCGTACGGTTAAAGCGCCTGTTCATGAGGAAGTCCATAGCCTCAGCGTATGTGGATAGACTCTTGTGGGCTTCTCCGTCCTTCATGAGGAAGGTTTCAATGTCAAAATGCGGCAACGCGTCAAGAACCTTCTCGGCATACAACGCTTCCACCGTTGGGTTGGTAAAAAGCGCAATCCGTGTCCCTTGCAACGGTCCTATGAGATCTTTTAACCCCCCACCAAGAAGCCCTGCGCCTATATGTATGGGATAACTCCGCTCATCCAGCGCGACACTCAAAGTCTGCATGGCTTACTCAATCAATCCTTCTTGACGCAGCCTTCCGACAATCTTGTCCACCAGCTTTTTGGGGCTACGGTCGGTAGATACAAACCGATAGTCCGAAATTTCATCGTACAAGGGTCCTCGTTCGCACATGAGATTTGTCAATACCTCCTTCTTGTTAGCGCCACCCAGAAGCGGCCTGCGTCTGTCTCGTTCGGTTCTCGCTAACAATTGGTCCAAGGGGCAATCAAGATGAATGACTGTGCCTCGCGAAGAGAGGTGATGGCGATTAGCAGCTCGCACAACCACGCCGCCCCCCGTAGCAATCACCACGCCATCCAGCTGCGTCAATTCATCAATGACCTGCTCTTCCCGATCTCTGAAACCGCTTTCACCTTCCACATCAAATATCCAGGAAATTTCAGCACCTGCCCTTTCTTCGATCACATGGTCAGCATCATAGAACGGGAGTTTAAGCGCTTCGGCCAGGAGTTTGCCCACCGTGCTTTTGCCAACGGCCATGAGACCTATTACGAATATATTTTTTCGGTGCATAAAAAACGGCGCCTTAGGGCGCCGTTCAGTGTAATAGAACCGTGCAGTCCGCGCGAATATTCGACTGCGCTAGCGCTCGGCCAATGCATCCGCAATGATCCGCGGCGTGATAAATATCAATAACTCCTGTTTGTCGTCGCGCTCAACCGTGCGTTTGAACAGACGTCCAATATAAGGCAGATCACCAAAGAACGGTGTTTTTGTCGTCGAGATGTTCTTATCCGTCTGGAAGATACCGCCAAGAACAATCGTCTGCCCATTGTCTACGAGCACTTCGGTCTCGATTTCATTGGTATTGATCGACGGAACCCCGTTGAATACTTGACCGACTGTATCCTGTTTAACGTTGAGCGCCATAATGATGCGATCATCGGGCGTAATTTGCGGCGTCACTTCAAGCGAGAGCACCGCATCCTTGAACGAAGTAGAAGTCGCACCGCTGGACGTTGCCTCCTGGTAAGGAATTTCTACTCCGGATTCAATCAATGCAGGGCTCTTATCTGCCGTGATGACTTTGGGTCGGGCAACAACTTCAGCATGGCCATCAGCGGCCAGCGCCGAAAGTTCGAGATCAATGAGGAACTCTCCCGACGTCAGGCCAACACCGATGCTTGTAGCACCCGCCTGGGTGACACCAAGGTCGACCACCAGGCTCCCCGGGGTCGTGATATCACCTTCGCCATCGACCAGAATGTTCTGCAGTTCGGTCAAGGTCTCTTGTGAGCCGCCGAAACGGATTGGGTCACTGCTCAGATCCATCCCTCCACCACCCCAAGCAATACCCAGTTGTTCAGTAAAGGTGGCGTTTGCACTGACAATTCGGGCCTCGATGAGCACCTGACGAACTGGCACATCGAGCTGTCCAATCACGCGACGAAATTCTTCTAAGCGGGTGGCGGTATCTGTCAGAATGATCGAATTCGTACGTTCATCCACGATCACGCTCCCACGGTCCGACATCATGCTCGTACCATTACCTGAGCTGTTGAAAAGATCAAAAAGCTCTGAAGCTGATGCGTAGCGAATTTGAATGAATTCCGTGCGCAGTGGCGCCAGTTCCGAAATCTGCTTCTGATTTTCGAGTTCAAGTTTTTCACGCGCTGCAATCTCAGCGGCCGGCGCAACCAGTAATACATTTCCGACCTGACGTTGATCGAGGCCTTTGGTCTTCAGAATCAGCTCAAGGGCCTGATCCCAGGGAACATTCTGTAGGCGCAAAGTTATACGGCCACTTACAGTATCACTCGCAACGAGATTCAGGTCGGTGAAGTCTGCTATCAACTGCAGAACAGAACGAACTTCGATGTCCTGAAAATTGAGAGAGAGTTTTTCTCCGGTAAATTTGAATATGTCATCACGCGCCTCAGCCTCTTGCTCAGTCAGAGGAGTGACGTCGATCGACATCGTGTCATCTGCTTGATAAGCGAGATAGTCGTAGTTGCCATTCGCTGCAATCGTAAACACCGTATGCGGACCTTCCTGCAACGCATCAACAATCTGTACCGGGGTTGCGAAATCCGTTACATCTAAACGACGCTGCAAATTCGACGGTAGACGTGTGTTGCGAACTTCTACCCGGATTTTGCCGCCGTCGCTCGATACATCGACCGGAACTTTGGGATTACTCATCTTAAAGATGACACGACCTTCACCATTGCTGCCACGACGAAAGTCCACATCACTGATGGATGCACTATTACTCGCCGAACTGACTCGCTGTTCATCTGCACTGACTACACGGCGCGGTGCAACTTCCCCCGCAGCACTTCCGCTGCCGACGAGCAGATATAGCGTATTGCCTTTCACATCTGTTTCGTAGGCGACCAGCTCTGTCAGGTTAACAATCGCTCGGGTTCGATCCTTTGTACCGATGACTGACACCCTGCGGGCATTACCTATGCCCAAATTGTGGTGCTTTTCATCGAGCACGCTGACAACGCCGGGCAAATCAAGCACGATACGGGCTGGCTGCGCAATCGTGTAGCCATTGGGAGTGGGTGGGATCGCATCGAAATGCATGCGTATTTCAGTGCGGTCGCCAGGCAGTGAGGAAAACTCAATCTCCTCCAGGGTAACTGCCCAGACAGTCGGCCATGTCAGGCTAATAACCAAGAATCCAACCATCCGGGTTATCCACGCTTTGTTCATCCTAAGCATTTTCATCTTCCTTTATGCTCCACCCGCCAGCCTCACCGTGCGGGCACGCTCTACCCAGCCACCCGTTCCATCCGGCACAATTTCGATCAATTCGATTCCCTCTTCATCAACAGCCCGCACTTTACCGTGGTCCGTACCCATATAGTCTCCGGCTTGGACTCGGTGCACACTACCTTCGTTGTCTTGTATCAAAGCGAATACGCTGCCACCCTGAGCGAGCGTACCGACCATTCCAAGCTGCCCAATATTGAATTGCTCCAGATGCTGTTTAACGCGTTTGAAATCGGGCGTGACGCTCGGGCCGCTTTTGCGGTCTACGCGCTTCATGACAACCGGAGGTGCAAACGGACTGCGCTTATTGCCTGCTTTGTATGAAAAAGGTGCAATGGTTTCGATAGGCGGTAAGGGTTCAATGCGACCGCTAGGCCGGGAATCCGCTTCTGCCATAAACGCTTCAAGGTCAGCATAGTCCGCACTCGGCGTGCACCCAGCGAGCAATGCAACAGCAATGAGCACCAAGGCCGTAAGTGAACGCATTAATTCGCCTCCTCAAGGTAGCGGTATGTCTTGGCCAGTATCTCCATCCTCAGTTGATTCATACCCGAAACCCGCTCAGGCACGACTTCGAAGTCGTGCAACGTGACGATTCGGGAAAGATTAGCGACCCCACTCACAAACGCGCCAATTTTGTGATAGTCACCTTCAACCACGATCTTTATCGGTAACTCGACGTAAAATTCTGTACGATTTTCAGGTTGCAAATCGATGCTCTCAATCCTGAGTTCATTATCGAGTGCAGCGCGCGTGATATCTTCAAGCAAGCCAGGCACTTCTGTATCACCGGGAAGTTGTCTTAACAAGGCAACAAACGCACCTTGCATTTCCTTCTTCTGTTGCCGATATGCGTCAAGGCTGGCAGCCTGAGCCGCCTTGTCCTGGTACTGCTTTTTGAGCCGGACCTCTTTAGCTTTAGAGGTGTCCAGATCTTTCTGCTTGTCAGTAATCTGCAATGTATAGCCAGTGCCTAACACCACAGCTAACATCGCAATCTGCAGCAGCCATTTGACAGCAGCTGGCCAAGCACCGATGTTGTTGAGGTCCAAATTACCAACATCCAGGTTGCGCAGTTGTTCAAGTGAATCCTGCAGTGCCATTACAGATCCTCTCCCTTTGGTGCGTTTGGATTCACCTGGACGAAGCTCAGATCAAAAGTCGAAGCCTGCTCACCATAGTCGGAATTTGCCGGATCTTCCTTGATGCCTTTCAGATTTGGCTCAGAAAACCAATCCGACCCATCGAGATTCCGCATGAGCGCTGAAATACGGTTGTTTGATTCTGCAACACCGGTCACCGAAAGAGTCATTCCCGACTTCTTGAATTTGCCATAGTGCACGCCTTTCGCCAGCGTCTGCACCAATTCATCGAATACACGTACGATCACGGGTCGATTACCCTGTAATTGCTGGATGACACGCATGCGCGCAAGCAGGTCTTCGCGCTGCCTGCGTAGATCGCTGATCTCCGCGATCTGTGTGTCGATTATTTTGATCTTTCGGTTCAGAAAATCGTTGCGCCCTTCCTGGCCCAAGATTGTCGCATCCAGATACTGCCCCACCGCCAGCACGACGCCCACCGCAACGACAAAGATACCGCCAAGCTGCACCAGGAATTCCTTCCTTCTGCGCTCACGTTCCCACTCACGCCATGGTAATAGGTTGATATTCGGCATTTAGCTAAAGCTCCTCATGGCCAAGCCACAGGCGATCATCAACGCCGGAGCATCATTTACCAGGCCCTCTGCGTCGACCCGTGATGCGAGTGACATGTCAGCAAACGGGTTTGCTATAACGGTGTGCGTACCCAGCTTATTTTCGATCATCTCAGCAAGGCCACTGATCGAAGCAGTTCCACCCGCAAGGACAACGAAATCCACGTCATCGTATCGCGAAGAGGAGAAGAAAAATTGCAGCGATCTCGTCACTTGTTGAAGAACCGCTTCCTTGAATGGACGAAGTACTTCCTCTTCGTAGTCGTCCGGCAAGCCACCTTGTTTTTTGGCAAGTCCGGCCTCCTCAAAGGAAAGACTATAACGCCGTTGAATTTCTTCCGTCAGCTGCTTGCCACCGAAGAGTTGCTCTCTGGTATATATCGCCTTGTCATCGGCGAGCACGGATAGGGTCGTCATGGTCGCGCCAATATCTACCACCGCGACGACCAGATCATCAGCATTGTTACCGAGCTGTGATTTCACGAGGTCAAAGGCGCGTTTCATTGCATTGGCTTCTATATCCACAACACCCGGTTTAAGATTTCCGATATCCAGGGCAGCTTCCCGCATTTCAACGTTTTCCCGCCGACAAGCTGCAAGCAACACCTCAACCTGCTCCGGATTTCCCTCCGATAAACCAAGCACCTCAAAATCGATCGCCACTTCGTCGAGCGGATAGGGAATGTACTGATCCGCTTCGACTGTTATCTGATTCTCCATATCGTCATCAGAGAGTTCGGCATCCATCTGAATGGTTTTGGTAATGACCGCCGATCCAGCAACTGCCACGGCAGCCGTCTTCTGGCTAGACTTTGAACGGCTCAATACTCTTTTTATGGCCTCACCTACACCTTCAACATCGCTGATGTTTTTTTCCACGACGGCATTCGGCGGCAGCGGTTCAACCGCATATGACTCGACCTTATATTTATCGTTGGATTGAGAGAGTTCGAGCAGTTTGACTGAGGTCGAACTGATGTCCAGACCCAACAATATGTTCGATTTTTTTCCAAACAAAGCCACGGGTGATTTCCTTAGAAGGCGCGGGCACTTACGTCCTGTTTATGCAGCGCTGCATTAAATAACAGACTCGATCACAGAGCAATCTGGACTCAGTCAAGATAGTGGCTTTATCTTAAGTCCATGTGCCGAATTGCCACATGAAGGTACAATGCTTACTTCGACATTTTGACGACTATTCTGACAAATAAATTGACTCAAATATCCATAATCAAGATTCGCCCTATTCTATGGATCAGTTACTGCGGCTTTTGTGCTGCTCTACTCAGCCTTGCGGGTACATTTCTGTATTTGAACCCTCAAGTGCCCCAGGCGGAGACCTATCGCAACGTCCAGCTGGAGACACCCCTCAGAATATATTCGGAAGATGGTGCATTACTTGCCGAATTTGGAGAAAGACGCCTGATTCCCATCCCGCTTAAGGATGTTCCACCTCAATTCATCAATGCGCTTCTGGATACAGAAGACAAGCGGTTTTACGAACACAGGGGTATCGATTTTATTTCCCTCGCCAACGACTTGGTCGGTCTCGTCGGTTCGCTCATCACCGAAGGCTCACTCGGACCCGGGGCGAGCACCATAACCATGCAGCTTGCCCGAAACGTCAGTTTTTCCCTGGAGAGACGGTTCTTACGAAAGTTCAAGGAAATGCTACTTGCACTCAAGATCGAACAGGAACTAACCAAAGATGAGATTCTGGAGCTCTATATCAACGTCGTACCGTTTGGGAAACGTGCTTATGGCGCCCAAGCGGCTGCATTGACCTACTACGGAAAGTCATTGAAAGATCTTTCTGTTCCGCAGCTGGCGATGCTTGCTGGCATTCCCCAAGCGCCATCGGCAGCCAATCCCATCAACGGCCCTGTAAGAGCGATCGCCCGGCGGAACGTCGTCCTGTCACGCATGCTGGCACAAGGATCAATCGCGCGATCCGAATATAACAACGCCATCGTCCAACCAATCACTGCTCGGGTGTTTGCCCGGGAACTGGACGTCGCAAGTCCTTATGTGGGTGAGTGGGTACGTCAACAGTCCATCGGCCTGCTGCCGGATCTTTACACGGGCGGGTACGAGATATTCACAACCATCAACGCTCGCTTACAAGCTGAAGCAATTCGAGCCCTGCGTCGAGGCTTGATCAGTTACGACCGCCGTCATGGCTATCGGGGCGCAGAGGGCCGCCTGCCCCAAGCACTGCTCAACGACCTGGACGAATACAAAGAAAATCTAATTCTGACCTATGTCCAGACGAACGGAGCGGTGACAACAGAACCGACTGTCCAGTCAGACGGTCTCCCATTTGCACTACGCAATCAGGTGCTTGATTTCTTAAACCAAGTGCCTGTCTTTGGTGGTCTCGAGGCCGCGGTCGCAATGACCATTACGGACCACTGGCTGATCGCACTAAGAACTGATGGCACTTATATTCCTTTGTTCTTCGAAGACGCGGGCTGGGCACGCCCTTACATCGAGGTTGACCGCCGCGGCCCACCACCGCAACGTTTTTCTGAAATCGTTTCGACTGGCGAGGTGATTCGCATCAACACCGCTTCGGGCAAACCGGTACTTGCCCAATTGCCGGAGATTCAGGGAGCGCTCGTTTCTCTATCGCCCATTGACGGCAAGGTTAAGGCACTCACTGGCGGCTTCGATTTCTACCTCAATCAATACAACCATGCGCTGCAAGCCGCTCGCCAACCAGGGTCCGGTTTTAAGCCGTTCGTTTACTCCGCTGCCCTGGCTGCTGGCGTGACACCGGCTGACTTATTCATGGACGCACCGTTAGTATTTGATGACGCTAATCTGGAATCCCAATACCGACCCGATAACGATAACAACAAGTACAACGGCCCTACGCGGCTCCGCGAAGCCCTGTACCGTTCCATCAACCTCGTCTCTATGCGCGTACTTCTTAAGGTGTCCGCCGGTCACGTGCTCAAGCATGCCTCTCAAATGGGCTTCGACATCAGCAACTTCCCTCGAAATACCCAGTTAGCGATCGGTGGGGGCACTATGGCAGTCTCGCCAATAGATATGGCACGCGCGTACACCACATTCGCCAATGGTGGTTATCTGATCGAACCCAATATCGTCAGCCGTATTGCCAACGCCCGAGGCGAGACGATTTTCCGGCCTCAACACCCCACGGTCTGTGCAGAATGTTTCGATGGCAGTGCCAATAAAGCGCAGACCGAACCGGCGGAAGAGTCCGCCTCTCTTGCAGAACTGATTAAGCTGAGTTCAACACAAGCACTGTCAGCTCAAACCGGGGCATCCACTCAAGCGCAAGAAAAATCCGCACAACCAACTACGACGTCCAAACCCCACCCCGAACCCATCAACCCTTTGGACCTGTCCCGTTTGCCCATTCCTGCGCAGAGGATTCTTGACGAGCGAAATGCTTATGTTGTCACATCGATGTTGCAGGACGTTATCAAGCGGGGCACAGGTCGCCGCGCACTGGTACTTAGACGCGATGGCCTGGCAGGGAAGACCGGAACCACCAATGATGCGGCAGACACTTGGTTCAACGGCTTTACCCCCGAGCTCACGACAACCGTGTGGGTAGGGTTCTCTAACCATGCCCCATTAGGTGCTCGAGCCTTTGGTTCAAATACGCCACTGCCGATCTGGATCGATTTCATGGAAGACGCGATTAAGAACCAACCGGAAATTACCCCACCCCAGCCCAGTGGTCTGGTCAGCATGAAGATCGATCCATCCACCGGTGAGCTTGCACTTCCCGGCCAGAAAAACGCGGTCTTTGAACTCTTCCTGGAAGAGTTCGCGCCCACGCCTGCAAAATCCTCAGAACCGATAAGCACCGAGCCCGGAGACGAAGTCAAAGCGATTGACCTATTCTGAACCTCGGCTGCCAATTAAAGTCCACACGGGCACGCCAGCACCCAGCATAAGTCACTGAATGATCTTGATGGGATCTCCGGCCCTAGGTTCTCCCCTTGGATGGTCACCGTTAATCAACCTGAGCGTCTCCTCGGCATACTCACTCAGTGACACTCGACGTGCGAGTTTGGCATAGGTATCACCCGGTTTCGCAAAGATGATCTTTATCTTCTGTGTGTTGACCTGGCGCAGATCATCGCCAGTCATCGAACGCAGGGAACGCACAGTATTTTCGAACTCTGTGGCGAACGTTGCCACATCACCTATAGGGCCAAGCTCCCCGTTGAACAGATATACCCCACCATCTTTGTATATGACCGCAATTTTGCGTGCTTGCGCGTTTCCACTGGCCACCTTTACGTCCGCCATGTAACCAACATAGGGCCCCACTTGGATTTCCTCTCCGTGTTCAAGATCATCTCGGCGTAGGGTTTCTGTAAGGTACTCGAGGGGCGTCTGGCTGCTCTCAGGCGGCGATTGCCTTTTCAGATTAATCTGAGCACCACCCCGGGGCGGAACACCAAAAACCTCATTACTCGTACTGCGCACATCCCAGCCACTCGGAAATTTGACCGTCAACCGCAAAGCACCGTGATAAAAAACACCATCCTTGACGACACCCGTGGCGGCCTCATCGCCGTAGGTCATGCCGTTGATCATCTCAAAAAAATCTCTCTCCGGTTCAGGCAGTTCATCCGGCAGGAGATGATTGGACTGTACAATCAGGTCGTTGATCCTTTTCATGGTCGCCGGATGAGAACTGGTGATGCCACGATAGACCACAGGCTGATTCTTTACCGTGCGCTGGAAGTTCTCATAACTTGACGTCTGGTACATGCTGTCCAACAGACCCTGCGGGTTGTATCCCGCCTTAATCAAATAGCCCGTACCTAACTCATCTGCCTCCAGTTCGTGCTCACGACCATACTCGGCCGTTATCATCGCGGTGACATTGCGGGACAACCCATACATTGAATTCGAGCCCGTCGCGAATGTACCTAGGTAGCTCAACAGGGTACCCAATCGGTTGGTGCGCCGGGCACGTGCACTGTGACTTGCAACAACATGACCTATCTCATGCCCGATCACCCCTGCAAGTTCATCCTCGCTTTGAAACTGGGCGATGATCCCCCGCGTCACGAAGATATAGGCATCCGGTGTCGCAGATGCATTGACGAAGGGCTGATCCGTGACGACAAAAGTATAGGTCTTACCTCGATGCGGAGTGACCGCCAACAGACGCTCACCGATATCGGTGACATAGTCCTGCCATTCCGTATCAGGGTAGAGCAGATCCTTTTCGAGGTATTCGTTGTACCACTGCGCACCCGGGCCAGCCGCAGTGGCCTGCACAGGCGCCGCGGTCAATGCAAATGCCAGCCCAAGCAAAAGGCACCAGTAAAGCCAATCGAGCGCACAATCATCTCGATCGTTTCTATACCCAGACTGGGGCATATTTTCTCGCCTCGACATCGGCTGATCGCGCATCGTCAGTCACCACATCTTTATTGTGAGTCTAATACTTAGACCGCAAATGTTGCTAGAGGTGCCAGATGCGTAACAATTATAGGAGGGCTAACGCCCGGAGCCCGGCAGATGATACCGGGCGCGCTAAACTTAGTATCAGCTGCTGCGGTTACCGAAACGCTGGCGGAAGCGCTCAACACGTCCTCCCGAGTCAACAATTTTTTGCTTACCCGTGTAGAAAGGATGACATTTTGAACAAACATCCACGTGAATGTCTTCACTCAGAGTCGAACCCACCTCAATGACGTTGCCACAGCTGCAAGTGGCTTTGACCACATTGTATTCGGGATGGATTTCCGGCTTCATCAACTCTTCCACATCGTAAATTGAGGGCGGCGCAGTCTAGCAGAAGACACAGCAAAGACAAACCGGAAGCAGCCACCCTATTCATGCGAAGAACACCTATCAAAGGTACCTTTAACCTGTATCCGCACCAACCGAGCCTCCCGTCAAATCCCCAGTCGTGAGAGAATCTGAACATGCACGTGGTCGAGAACAAACAGATTATCCAGGTCGCGGTCCCTCGCCCTCTGCACTCTGTCTATGACTACCTGCTCGACACCGATATGGCCATCCCCAAAGTTGGGACCCGAGTGGAAGTCCCCTTCGGCAACACGCATGCCATAGGCATCTGCATCAATGCTTCGGTGCGCCAACCACACCGACACTTAAAGACCGTTATCAGGCTCTTGGATCAGGAGCCGTTGATCCCAGAAAATCTGATGGCGCTAGCCCATTGGATGACTGACTACTATCACCATCCCATTGGTGAAGTCCTCTCTACCATCATCCCAACTGCTGCCCGCAAGGGGGGCAACGCTGTCATTGATGCTCCCGACTACTGGCGCGTGGCAGCCGCCTTTGACAACCCGAGGGCCAAAGCACAAACCGCGCTTTACCAGGCACTCACGGTTATGCCCGCAAAGGCGGGTAAAACCCTCGTAGATGCCGGGCACAGTCGTGCGACCCTACGCAAACTCGAAGCGCTCGGTGCGATCGAACGCTGCCAACCCGAACCGGTCAGCACCATAAAACCTGGCCCTGAGCCCAACCCGGAACAAACTGTCGCCATCGACACGGTGCTCGCTAATACAGCCCAGTACAAGGCCTTCCTTCTCGAAGGTATCACCGGGAGCGGCAAGACTGAGGTGTATCTACGTATTATTCACGAGGTTCTCCTTAAGGGGAATCAGGCCCTGGTACTGGTCCCGGAAATTGCACTCACGCCACAGACGGTCACGCGTTTCAAAGAACGCTTCGAGCGTGTTGGTGTACTCCATTCCGCATTGACGGATCATGATCGTTTGCAAACCTGGCTCAAGGCCATGAAAGGCGAAGTCGATGTGCTCGTTGGCACGCGTAGCGCCGTGTTTACACCTTTTCAGAGCCTCGGCGTCGTTATCGTCGATGAAGAACACGACAGCTCCTACAAACAGCAGGATGGTCTGCGTTATTCAGCGCGTGACATCGCAATCAAACGAGCACATACCCTTAACATTCCAATCGTTCTCGGCAGCGCAACTCCGTCGCTGGAATCCTTGCACAACGTAGACCGAAACCGTTACGTACGGCTACGCCTTACCCAGCGAGCAGGGGGTGCCTCTTTACCTACCTACCACGTCATTGATCTACGTGGACAGCCCCACGAGGACGGTTTATCCGTCCCCTTACAACACGTTATTCGCCGACACATCAAACAAGGAGGACAAACGCTGGTTTTCCTGAATCGTCGAGGTTACGCCCCGACGCTGTTGTGCGCTGCTTGCGGGTGGCAAGCTCAGTGTCACCGCTGCGACGCACGTCTGACCCTGCATCAGACACCACCTCAACTGACTTGCCACCATTGCGGTATCGTCTTGGAAACCCCCGCAACTTGTGACAGCTGTCAGCATTCATCACTCATTCCGGTTGGGCTCGGCACACAACGTACTGAAGCAGGGCTGCACAGATTGTTCAGTGATATCCCTATCTATCGGATTGATCGCGATACCACGCGCTCCAACCGTGCACTTGAAACACAATTTGACCGCATCAACAGCGGTGGTCAATGCATCATGGTTGGCACGCAAATGCTCGCCAAGGGCCATCACTTCCCGGATGTCACGCTGGTCGTCATCCTCAACGCAGACGCTGGATTCCTAAGCCCTGACTTCAGAGCGCCGGAACGTACAGCCCAGCTCATTGTCCAGGTTGCCGGAAGAGCCGGACGCGCACATCGCCCCGGTGAAGTCTGGATACAATCTTACCAACCGGACAATCCAACATTGCGGCATCTCATCGAAACCGGCTATATCGGATTTGCAGAGCATGAACTATCCCTCAGGCAACACGCTGGCATGCCGCCCTATCAAGCGATGGCCATGTTGCGCGCTGATGCGCATGACCCATCGGCTGCTAAAGCATTTCTTGATGCATGCAAAGCCCAGTTTCACGGCGTCGAGGTCATGGGACCCGTGGCTGCCCCCCTGGCTCGGATCGCCAATCGGTCTCGGTATCAGTTGATGCTCCTTGCACCCACGCGCGCCAAACTGCACAACGCACTCTCAAACTTTTCACCCCCTAAAACTGCGCGTAATCTTCGTTGGTCCATCGATATCGATCCCTACGATAGCCTCTGATCAACAATGGGGTATGATCGAACTCGACATTGTACTTAGCACAACATGCCAAAAGATTTTTCAGCGCGTGGCCCAACAAAAGCCCGAACCGGCAAACGGACAAAATCCGCCAATAAAAGACCCCGTTCGAATAAACAGCATCGGGTACTGTTCCATGGTCCGAGTTTTTCTTCAGGATTGATCCTGGGCGCTGCTGTCGTCATTCTTGCAATGTACGCACCCGAGTTTTTGTCTCCCGAGGCGGCCAAAGAATCAGTCGGTAGTCCGCAAAAGGCCCGCACCCCGCCGGTAGTTGAATTCGAATTTCCTAAAATCCTCAAAGACTCCGAAATCATCGCCGACCCGAGTGCCTATGAGGTGCCACGTTCTGATGCCCCGCCGCAATTGTTCACCATCCAAGCGGCTTCATTTACGAATGCCGTCGAAGCTGAAGGTCTACGGGCTGAGTTACTGTTACAAGGCCTTGCCACACAGATCGAAACGCGGCTGGTCAACGACAAAGTGTGGTTCCGGGTCACAGTGGGCCCTTTTAGTAAACGTCAACAAGGGAATCGCGCAATGACGCAACTTCGGGAAATGAACCTCATACCCATATGGATAAGCAATCGAAACGAATAAAGTCTGAGCCTGAGGCGTTAACAGCTTGATGCGTATTTAATCGACCACTTCGACGCAATATGATCACATCGGATTTACATTCACCCTAGGTCGTCTATGCTAACCAGCACCTGCTGCGAAGTCGGACGCCGCGGTGGTTCATGCCTATAAAAGACGAGGCATAACGCTGAACGTTCAAGTCAACAAGGCTCAGTTGTGGCTCAAAACTGCCAATGGGATCCTAAACAATTCAAAACCGCCAAAGTTTCAGGAGAATACAACGGTATGGATAACTTCCACGGTACTACCATAGTTACGGTACGTGATGAGCACCAGGTAGCGATGGGCGGTGACGGCCAGGTATCAATTGGTGATACGGTGATGAAAGGCAATGCTGTCAAGGTACGCAAACTCCATTCCAACTCGGTCATTGCCGGCTTCGCCGGCGGCACGGCTGATGCCTTTACTCTGTTTGAGAAATTTGAGGCGGAACTTGCCAAGCACCCAGGTCAGCTCGCGCGCTCGGCGGTCGAGCTCGCCAAGCAGTGGCGCTCCGACCGAGCACTGCGCCGGCTGGAGGCAATGCTGATCGTCGCAGATAAGTCAGCGACCCTGTTAGTCAGTGGTACCGGAGATGTGATCGAGCCCGATGCTGGCGTCCTCGCTATCGGTTCCGGTGGCGCTTACGCGCGTGCAGCGGCGACCGCACTGGTACAAAATACACAGCTCCCACCGGCCGATGTGGTCGCCAAATCACTGACGATCGCCGGTGACATCTGCATCTACACAAACCAGTCTCATAGCATCGAGACGCTGGACATTTCTTAAGGAAGCAACTAACCCGATATGACTATGATGACCCCGCGTGAGATCGTGCACGAACTCAACAACCATATCATTGGCCAGGATCAAGCCAAACGTGCTGTCGC
The DNA here is from genome assembly GCA_036338285.1 of Pseudomonadota bacterium. Lineage (GTDB taxonomy): Bacteria > Pseudomonadota > Gammaproteobacteria > Pseudomonadales > Azotimanducaceae > UBA4421. Next base: position 25,760 of record JAYZCO010000037.1, on the reverse strand, counting down.
GATCGCGCTCAGAAACCGTTGGCGCCGTATGCAGATCGAACCTGAACTACGTGAAGAGATCAGCCCAAAGAACATTCTGATGATCGGCCCAACCGGCGTCGGCAAAACGGAAATTGCGCGTCGCCTGGCAAAACTTGCGCAAGCCCCATTCATTAAAGTTGAAGCCACCAAGTTCACCGAAATCGGTTACGTCGGCCGTGATGTCGAGTCGATCGTCCGCGACCTTGCAGACGTCGCTGTGAACATGTTGCGCGACCAGGAAATGACAGCCGTGCGTAATCAAGCCGAAGATCGGGCTGAGGAACGAATTCTCGACGCATTGTTGCCCGACGCACACGGCATCGGCTTTACGGATGCCACCGAAGAAGTGCCCAAGAGTTCTACCCGCCAGATATTTCGCAAAAAGCTACGTGAAGGAGAGCTCGACGAAAAAGAGATCGAAATTGAACTCGAGCAGGTCGCCATGGGGGTAGAAATTATGGCACCACCGGGCATGGAAGAGATGACCGGCCAGTTGCAGAACATGTTTGCGAACATGGGCGGTGGTCGTAAAAGCAGCCAACGCCTAAAGATCAAAGATGCCTATCGCAAGATCTGTGACGAAGAAGCCTCCAATCTTATCAACGAAGATGAAATCAAGGCCCGTGCAGTCGACAAAATCGAACAGACCGGCATCGTATTTCTCGACGAAATCGATAAAGTGGCTAAACGATCCGATAATATTGGCACCGACGTGTCAAGGGAAGGTGTGCAGCGCGACCTTCTCCCATTAATCGAGGGATGTACTGTCTCTACTAAATACGGCATGGTTCGAACCGATCATATTCTGTTCATCGCATCCGGCGCTTTCCATCTTGCAAAACCATCAGACCTAATACCCGAGCTACAAGGCAGACTGCCCATACGTGTAGAGCTCAGCGCCTTAACGCCTTCCGACTTTGAGCGCATTCTGGTCGAACCCAACGCAAGCCTCACTGAACAATATAACGCTCTGATGACGACAGAGGGGATCAACCTCAAATTTTCGGCGGACGGGATAAAGCGGATTGCGCACCTGGCATGGGAAGTGAACGAAGGGACTGAAAATATCGGCGCCCGACGTCTACATACCGTCATGGAGCGACTCCTCGAGACCGTTTCTTACGAAGCACCGGATTCAAAGGCCAACGACATCACCGTCGATGAGGTTTATGTCGACGAACATCTGGCCGATCTCGTCAGCGATACGGATCTATCTAGATTTATACTATGAGCACCAAAAGACAGAAGATTTTATGAACCCGCCTGCAGAGATCACTTACCACAAAATAGCGCACACACTTGAAGTGGTCTGGGAGGATCAGCGCTTTAGCATCCCAGCCGAGTTATTACGTGTTTGTTCGCCTTCTGCAGAAGTACGAGGCCATTCGGCTGCCGAACGAAAACTTCAGACCGGCAAAAAACATGTTGGCATCAAGCATCTTGAAACCGTGGGTAACTATGCAATCCGCATTGTCTTCGACGATGGCCATGACACCGGCATCTATGCCTGGGAATACCTGCACGCACTTGGCTGTGACCAAAATACTTACTGGCGGGAGTATCTGGCCGAATTAAAGTCGGCCAATGCTTCACGCCTTCCTTCCGTACCTGTCGGACAATGGCAACCGGATGCAAGCGGATGACTGAGGTACAGTTCGGCTATAAAAAAGTCACCCCAGACGAAAAGGCCAATCTGGTCGGCGAGGTCTTTCGCACAGTTGCCGATCGCTATGACGCAATGAACGATCTCATGTCCTTTGGCATGCACAGAGTCTTCAAACGTATGGTCGTACAGTCATCAGGCGTCAGGCCAGGTCATTGCGTTCTCGATCTTGCCGGAGGCACCGGTGACATGAGTGCCCTCTTTGCCAAAGCAGTCGGGCCAACCGGACAGGTCATACTGACCGATCCGAACGCTGAGATGATGGCGGTCGGTAAAGAACGTCTCCTTAACAAAGGACTGATGAATGTAAGATTCTGCCACGCCCCGGCGGAAGCATTACCCTTTGCAGATAACGTATTCGATGTCGCCTGCATCAGTTTTGGAATTCGAAATTTCACCGACAAAGACGCCGCGTTGGCGGAACTGTTAAGGGTGCTCAAACCCGGCGCGGCGCTCGGAGTACTGGAGTTTTCCAAACCTCAACAACCGATCATCAAGGGTGCCTATGAGACTTTTCAGGCGTTGTGGCCTTTGGCAGGCCGTGCCATTGCGGGGGACGCTGAACCGTACCGCTACCTGATAGAATCGATACGCGTACACCCTGATCAGAAGGCACTGAAGCAGATGTTTGGCGATGCGGGTTTTACAGATGTTGAATATTACAACCTTATCGGCGGCATCGCGGCGATCCACCGGGGCGTCAAACCTAGGCCGGAGATGGCAACATGACCTTTATCGACGATCTTCTTGCTAAAATCGCCACACTCATAACTAACAAAGCACTGCACACAGATCCGGAAATAGCAGAAAAACTTGGCTGTCTGGAGGGCCGGGTGATGGAAATCGATTGTAGCGAGCCGACCATGATCGGCTACATACATGTCGAAGATCAGAAAATGCGCTTCGTGTCCGGCGCCGCCGAGTCACCCCATGTTGTGATAAAAGGCAGTGCCGCAAACATTCTTCGGTGGCTGCGCGAGACGGAAACCGAGGATCTCATCATCGACGGTGATCACAATACACTTCTCAGCTTTCTCGATCTCGCGCAATCTTTCGATCCGGACATCGAACACACTCTGACCGAACTGCTCGGACCGAGCGTTGCAGGTCGAGCTGCCGGAACCGCAGAACTCGGTCTGCGGGGCTTACACTCCCTCATTCAGGGTGTTGGCCAGTCCCTTAAGGGCAAAGCGGCAGAGACCTTCGTCGAGAAAGATGAATTCGACTCTCTACTTGGGGGCCTCGACGAACTCCGCCTGCGGGTTGATCGGCTTTCAGCCAACCTGCGCGAACGCGAGAGAGGCAGCTAGCATGTTGCGCCTCTGGCGCCCAACACTACATATTCTCGGCTGTGCTCTGCGGCACCGGATTGATCTGATAGTCCCGACGGGTGCTCTGCCAAAACTCGTCCGCTTACTACTTGTCATCGTCCGTCTCTTCCTGCGATCACCCAAAGCCGGTCCGGGGGAGCGGATTCGAGCGTTCTGCGTCGAACTCGGGCCCGTCTATATAAAGCTCGGCCAGCTTCTTTCGACACGCCACGACCTCCTGGATCCGGATTTAGCTAAAGGCCTGGCGCAGCTCCAGGACCAGGTCCCAGCCATAGAAGACTTCGACATTTGCGGGTTTGTCAGTGAACAGCTCGATGCCGGCTGGGAAAGCTTCTTTGCAGAACTTGAAGAAGAACCACTGGCGTGTGCATCTATTGCCCAGGTTCACGCAGGCACCTTACCTGGCGGCGAGCGTGTGGTGGTCAAAGCCGTCCGACCAGATGCTAAACAACAGATAGATCAAGACATGTCTTTCGTCGTCGCGGCCGCGACGTTTATTGACCAACATATTCTGGCATCGCGGCGTTTCCACCTACCACGCCTGATGCGGGATCATTGGGACGTGCTTCGTGACGAGTTGGACATGCTTCATGAAGCCCGCAATCAGACTCAACTTCGTCGCAATTTTGCTGAATCCAATCTGTTGTATGTTCCCCGGGTTTACGACGCGCTGACACGCCCTCATATGCTCGTTATGGAACGTGTCGAGGGTGTCCCGATCGGTAACATCGAAGAACTCGCCGCGCGTGGTGTTAACTTTAAAGTGCTCGCCCATAAAGGAGTCGAGACCTTTTTTACTCAGGTGTTTGTACACAACTTCTTTCACGCCGATATGCACCCGGGTAACATCCTGATCGACACCACAGATCCTCAAGATCCACGCTACATCGCACTGGACTGTGCAATTGTGGGCACGTTGCCTGAACGAGATCAGAAGTACCTGGCGCTCAACCTCGTTGCTTTCTTTCGTCGTGATTACGCAGAGGTTGCACGCCTGTTCAAAACCAGCGGCTGGATACCTTATGATGCTGACCCTGAAGAATTTGAAGCAGTCATTCGGGAGGTTTGTGATCCTATCTTTGCCAAGCCCCTGGCAGAGATTTCATTTGCGGAATTCGTCGTAAAACTCTTCCGCACAGCCAGTCAGTTCAATATGGAACTACAACCGCAACTGGCACTCCTGCAAAAAACACTCCTCTACATCGAGGGGCTCGGTCGAGCGTTGTACCCTCAACTCGATCTCTGGCAAACCGCACAGCCATTCGTACAACGGTGGGTTGCCGATCGCTTGAATCCCCTTACGGCGATCATCGACTGGCTGAGTTCGGGGCCCGATTCCTGGCAATCCCTTTTACGTCTGCCCGAAACCATAGAGACGCTCCAACATGATGTCGCGAGTTTAGAAACGCGCGTTGCACGGCAAAATCTGTACCTACAAACCCATATGTCCGGACGCGGATCCCAGCGTCTAAAGCGCTACTCGGGTGCTGGACTTATCCTCGCAAGTCTTATCCTCTTATGGCGGCCTCTCTGGGAAGGAATCAGCACAGGGGATGATATTTCCATGCTCGCTGGTATCGTGAGCGCTCTTCTCGGATCAGCGCTCGTCGTCCGTACATAACTAGGGAGATAATCCATGAACATACTGACCGAATTGAGTTCAGTTCTGGAAGCACGCAAGTCAGCCTCCCCTGACGACTCCTACATAGCCAGGCTTCATCAGGCTGGATTAAATAAGATCCTAGAAAAAGTCGGCGAAGAAGCCACAGAAACAATCCTTGCGGCTAAAGAATTCGAAGCTGACCCGTCAGCCCAAGAAGCGCTCATAGCCGAAACAGCTGACCTTTGGTTCCATACGATGGTCATGTTAAGCCACCTGGATCTCTCAGCAGACGATGTTCTGAATGAACTCAAACGCCGCTTCGGCACGGGTGGCCTGGAAGAAAAAGCCAGGCGTAGCTGATCGACGCCCTTCTCCGGCACGGAACATTGTCACTGTATCCAACGCCGCAACCCTCTATAATGGCGCGACGTTAACTCTCCGCGGAGCTTGCTATGTTTGGACTGGGCATGACCGAGCTATTGGTAATACTGGCCATCGTCCTGCTGATCTTCGGACCCAAGCGGCTTAAGAGCATTGGTTCAGATCTGGGCAACGCAATCAAAGGATTTCGTACGGCCGTATCGGACGATGAGAAGGAGAAAAATGCTGAGCCTGAAGCCAAAGTCATTGAAGGCGAGGCACAATCAGCGGAAACAAGCCAAACTCAACAACAGGACAACAAAGTCTAGCCAGGCATGGATATCGGCAGTTTCGAACTTCTGATTATTGCGGTTATCGGCCTACTGGTCATAGGACCTGAGCGCCTGCCAGAAACGTTCCGCACCCTTGGCTTGTGGTTTGGCAGATTGCGCCGCTCATTCCTGTCCGTAAAAACGGAAATCGAGAAAGAAATCGGTATGGAAGACATACGCCGTCAGTTGCATAACGAAGCCGTTATGGAGGAAATGCAAAAGATAGAGGAAGAGGTCAAGTCATCGGTCGAACCACCCATGTCGTTGACAGAACCACCCCCAATTTACAGTGACGAGTCGCCACCTCCAATCGGCACGGCAGCAGATTACAAACCTGAGCCAGAACCTGAGCCAGAAGCGGAGCAAGAGCCAAGACCACCGTTGCCGCGCAGCGAAGCCGAACTTGAAGCATTACACGAAGCCAGACAGAAGAAGCTCAAAGAAGCTGACACACACTGATGTCTGAGCACACCGAAGATGATCGCGATCCCCATGACGTTGCGGTAGACAGTGACGAACAACCTTTTCTAGACCATCTAATAGAACTGCGCGCGCGAATCCTGCGCAGCTTCTTCACGATTCTCATTTTGTTTGTGCCCATCTACTACTTCGCGAACGATCTCTACGGTTTTGTAGCCGCGCCGTTGATGGCGGTCCTTCCAGAAGGTTCATCGATGATCGCGACCCAAGTGGCGACTCCCTTCATTACGCCGTTTAAACTGGCGATCTATGCAGCCATATTTCTGGGTGTCCCTTTCTGGCTCCACCAACTTTGGTCTTTTGTATCGCCCGGACTCTATCGCCGCGAAAAAAAGTTCGCCGTACCACTCCTATTGTCTAGCGTGCTCCTTTTCTATTGCGGCATGGCATTTGTCTACTTCCTGGTGTTTCCGCTGGCATTTACGTTCTTTGTCAATGTGAGCCCCGAAGGCGTACCGATGATGACGGATATCGCTTACTACCTGGATTTTGTTTTAAAGATGGTGATTGCCTTTGGCTTCGCATTCGAAATCCCGATCGCGACGATGCTCCTCGCCCTGACCGGCTTGTCCACAGCACAGAGCATGGCTCACAAACGCCCTTATGTGATCGTCGGTTGCTTTGTGGTCGGCATGCTCTTGACGCCACCAGACGTAGTGTCCCAACTCCTGCTTGCGCTACCAACGTGGCTTCTGTTTGAGTTCGGCATACTCATGGCAAGACTGGTGGAAAAACGTGACCAAACCGACTCGGCTGATTCTTAAGGTCTCAGCCAAGCGCGGCCTCCATTGAGCAGGGTGTATACGTCGGTCGTCGACTACCCGAAAGACCCATGAACCCTAATCATCAAACAGCGCTCTGTGTGCTCGACAAGCAGGGCGACATCCTTCGTTACGCACCCGGTACTCTGCCCATTTACAGCATTACCAAAACACTTATTGCGAGCGCAATACTGACTACAGAGGTAGACCTCGACACCTCGATTCATACATGGATCGACCCCGGCCTTTGCCCACACTCGGTTACCGTGAGTCAACTCTTGAACCACACGAGCGGCTTATCCGACTATGGCGCGCTGCCTGCCTATCAAGATGCGATTGACGCAGGAAACCCCTGGTCCGATGCGGAATTTGCCCGACACACGCTGCAACAACCGCTTTTATTCGAACCCGGAACGCATTTTGCCTACAGTAACCCTGGGTATTTCCTGTTGAAATCAATTCTTGAAGCAGTAACAGATCGCGCATTCACGGAGATCATGCAGACCCTGATATTTGAGCCCTTTGAAATGATGAGCGCGCGCGTTGCCAGGGGGCAGTTCGCCGCCGACCTTGCTTGGTATCCGGCGGAGTGGGTCTGGCATGGCCTGGTTCTGTCGGATCCGGCAGACGTTGCTCGATTCATGGCGCGTCTGCCGCACCGATACAGGTCGAACAATGTACAGGTTGAGCACGCGTTTTCACCCTGGCGAAATCCACACTATGGTAACGGGCTGATGATCGAACCGGACAGCCATTACGGACACAATGGCAACGGACCTGGTTACTCCGCTTCGTGTATGCATTTCATCCAATCAGGCATCACCGGATGTGTCGTCCAGCAAACGTCAGGAGATGAGCGAGACCCGGACCTGGCACTGACAACTCTGCTTGCTATCGTGGCCGACCTGGGGGTAGCGCTGTAACATTATTCGTCTGAGATTTCCTCTTTTGGAATCCAGATGAGCAGAACAAAGAGCGTACCCGCCTGCAGGATGTGCCATATAACACCGATCAAGTAGAGTTCAAGTTCTCTGTGCACTCCCCAATCAGTAAAGACGGCTAAGGGAACAAGACCGAACACCAACCCGATGCCCAGCGTCACCTTCGCGCTCACACCCGATGTCGACATCCCCATGACCGCGATGCAGTGAACGATAATCTGCACCCCCAAGATCCCACTGCTGATATGCAGGCTGGTAACCGGATCCTGAACGACGATGTTGGTTACACTGGGTAAAAAGCAGAAAAGAATGGCAAAGGCTGAATGCACCAGCATACCGTGGAAACGAACGGCATCATAAGCCGACCATGTGCCCGTCACGCCACGCTTCAAAACCACCACAATTGCCGAAAATCCGGCGAGTGAAATAGCAACCTCTGCCAAAGCGAGTAACGTTTCAGGCGAGTTAAACATGCGCTATCTTTCCAGGAGGATTGTTACAGGTCCATCGTTGATCGATGATACCTGCATATCGGCACCAAATTGACCGGTCTTTACAGGTATGAGTTGGTTTAACCTCGTAACAAACGCTTCATATAACGATTCCGCTTGCTCAGGTGCCGCCGCGTGGGTGAAGCCTGGTCGCATGCCACGACTGGTATCCGCAGCCAGGGTGAATTGGGACACCACAAGAACCTCTCCACTCACATCGATCACATTGCGATGCATATTTTTTATACCGTCTTTGTCAGGGAAGATCCTCAATCCCGCCGTTTTCCGCGCCAGCCATTCGACCTCCGCGGGCCCGTCTCCCGGCTCAACCCCAACATAAGCAAGCAAACCCGAACCCGTAGACGCTACACGTTGACCGGCGATATCTACCGATGCCTGACGAACGCGCTGCAGGAGCACTTTCATGACGAACGCTTTCTTTCATGCTCTTTGAGTAAAGCTTTCCTCACCCTGATCGCCTTGGGTGTCACTTCGACCAACTCGTCATCATCAATAAACTCAAGCGCTTGCTCAAGTGACAGTTTGATAGGCGCAGTAAGAATTACGTTTTCATCACTGCCTGCGGCGCGAATATTCGTCAGCTTTTTCTCTTTCATCGGATTCACCGTCAGGTCGTTACCACGACTGTGCACACCAACCACCATACCTTCGTAAACCACGTCGTTTGGACTCACCATCATGCGGCCCCGGTTTTGCAAATTAAACAGCGCAAAGGCTACTGCCTGGCCTTGAGCATTGGAAATCAACACACCGTTGTTTCGCTGTCCTGCAACATCGTTCAGCTTTGGACCAAATCCCGAAGATGCATAGGACATCACGCCCGTGCCAGACGTCATCGACAAAAACTGCGACCGAAATCCCATCAACCCTCGCGTTGGTATGCGAAACCGCAATCGCACCCGGCCATCACCATCAGGTACCATTTCCTGTACCTCCCCACGGCGGTCACCAAGTGCTTCCATAACCCTGCCCTGATACTGATCCTCAACGTCGATACTCACCATCTCGTAGGGTTCTTCTATCTTGCCATCCGCCATTTCCCGAAAAATCACCTGTGGCCGAGAAACGGCAAGTTCGAAACCTTCACGACGCATGGTTTCGATTAGCACAGACAGGTGCAACTCTCCCCTGCCTGCCACACGGAAGCGGTCAGGATCTTCCGTGTCTTCAACAGTGAGGGCAACATTGTGAGATGCCTCAGTAAAAAGACGCTCACGTACCTGACGACTGGTCAGATATTTACCTTCTTTGCCCGCCAGAGGCGAGTTGTTGACACAGAAAAGCATCGATAACGTTGGCTCATCAACTGTCAGGGCAGGTAGCGCCTCAACCTGACCGACACTGCAGATCGTGTCGGAAATTCCGATATCGGCAATGCCTGTGATGCAAACAATATCTCCGGCATTCGCAGAATCCTGCTCGTATTTCTCCAGGCCCTTATAACCTTTGATCGACATGACCTTGCCACGCCGCTGCTGACCGTTTCGGTCTACGACCACAACCGGTTGATTTCTATGGATCTGACCACGGGTGACACGACCTACGCCCATCACCCCTTCATAGGTAGAGTAGTCAAGAGAACTAATCTGCATCTGCAATGGCCCGTGTTCATCTACATCTGGCGCAGGCACCTCCTTGACAATCAGGTCGAGCAGAGCCGACATGTTTCCTACCAAAGAGTCCGGCTCTAGACCAGCAGTACCTTTAAGCGCGGAGGTATACACAGCCGAGAAATCGAGCTGTTCTTCATTTGCGCCCAGGTTGTCAAAAAGGTCAAACACCTCGTCTAAGACCCGGTAGGGCTCGGCACCGTCCCGATCAACTTTGTTCACGACCACAATCGGTTTCAGTCCAAATCCAAACGCCTTCAAAGTAACAAAGCGTGTCTGTGGCATCGGCCCCTCAACCGCATCGACCAACAATAAAACTGCATCCACCATCGAAAGGATACGTTCCACTTCACCGCCGAAGTCTGCATGGCCCGGCGTATCAACGATGTTAATACGCATCCCCTCATATTCGATCGAAGTGTTCTTCGAAAGGATCGTGATGCCACGTTCCTTCTCTAAATCGTTGCTGTCCATCACTCGCACTGCAGATTGGTCGTCAAGTAGCCCCGTCTGACTTAAAAGACGGTCTACCAGCGTGGTTTTGCCATGGTCGACATGGGCGATGATGGCAACGTTGCGAATATTGAGGTTGGGCACTACACTGCGCGCGTTTTCGAAAGGCGGCGATTATGGCCGAACAGAAACGTGCTGTCGCGCTCATATCGGGCGGTCTTGATTCCATGCTCGCGGCAAAAGTCATCATGGAGCAAGGTGTTCATGTAGAAGGGGTGAATTTTTTCACAGGATTCTGCGTGGAGGGCCATACCCATGCCATCCGCCGCAAAAACAAAGATAAACAAAAACGCAACAATGCCCTCTGGGTTGCCGAGCAGCTTGGCATCAAGCTACACATCATTGACGTCATCGAAGAATACAAAGATGTGTTGCTAAACCCGAAACACGGCTACGGCGCACACATGAACCCTTGTCTCGATTGCAAGATTTTCATGGTGCGTCAGGCTCAAGCGTGGTCTTTCATGGAAGACAACGATTTCGATTTCATTATCACCGGAGAGGTCATCGGTCAGCGCCCCAAAAGCCAGCGTAAGGAAACCATGCCCATCATAGCCCGGGAGTCCGGGGTTGAAGACCGCCTGCTCAGACCCCTTTGTGCCAAGCACTTGCCGCCGACGTTACCCGAGCGCGAAGGCTGGGTTGAGCGTGAGGCGCTTTACGATTTCCATGGGCGCAATCGTAAGCCCCAGATTGAGCTGGCTAAAGATTTTGGTTTCTCCGACTGGGCACAACCAGCGGGGGGGTGCTGCTTTCTCACGGACCAAACGTACGCAAAAAAACTCGTCGATCTTTGGGATGCCCGTGGCAGTCGTGAATATGAACTGGACGACATTGTTCTGCTCAAAATCGGACGCCACATACGTCCCCGACAAAATTTCAAAGTAATCGTGGGTAGAGAAGAAGGCGAAAACAGATATCTGGAAGGTTATCGCAATAGCTACATATCGCTACATCCTGTGAGCCACCATGGTCCACTTGCACTGATTGATGGTCATCCTTCCGAAACTGACCTGGAACTGGCAGCATCGATTGTCGGACGCTACAGCCAAGGTAAAGAGGCAGGCGAAGTGACTGTGGAAGTTCGATTCACTAACGGCCGGATTAACAAACTGACCGTTGCGCCCCTAACACCGAATCAGGTGAATCCAAGCTGGCATGTCTGACCACTACATCAATGCCTCCGGGCTTCTTTGTCCTCTGCCCGTGATCCGTACCCAAGACGCAATAAAAAAACTCAACACAGGCGATGTGCTGGATGTACAAGCCACCGACCCAGGCACGCTGCTAGACATTCCTGCATGGTGCCGGGTCCACGGACACGACCTAATCCGAGTAAAAGACGAAAAACACACCTTCCGTTTCAGGATCCGTGTTTGTTGAAAGGCCTGCTTAATTACAGCGAGTTTGGTACACAACCATGACCGAAAATGTCGTTGTAACAGCCAGGCACACCGACCTATATAAGAGGCTGCGAAAAGCATGCACTTGCAGCATCACGAAACATTCCCACAGTGTGCGGACCATGGACGTGATTAATTCCCTAATATTCCGTCGATAAACCCTTAAAAAATAGCTTTCACCGTGGCAAACTTCTCGCCCCCGTGGGGACACTGTTTTTGGGAATCAATTTAGCGGCGTCTGACTTTAGTCAGTGCCGAACATCGAGATCGGACTTCTCCCTCGATGCCCACCAATAGTAGTGCGTTGGCTGAAGCCGGCGCACATTTGCGTGACACACAGTCCACTTCATTAAATCGTGGACAGCAGATTATTAGACACTTCGAAAAGAAGGAGAAAAACAAACTATGAAAGCGAAACTTGAGTACATCTGGCTCGATGGCTACGTCCCGACTCAAAGCCTTAGAAGCAAGACGCTTGTTCAGTCCGACTTTGGCGGTACGCTGGAGGATTGTCCTTTGTGGTCGTTCGACGGGAGTTCTACTGAGCAGGCTGACGGCAGTGATTCAGATTGTCTGCTAAAGCCGGTTGCCATCTATCCAGACCCTGACCGCAAGAACGGCTATCTGGTCATGACAGAAGTTTTAAATGCCGACGGCACACCCCATGCCTCCAATGGTCGAGCCACCATCGATGACGATGACGATGACTTTTGGTTTGGTTTCGAGCAGGAATATTTCCTTTGGGACATCGACACAGACCTGCCGCCCGGCTTTCCGCACGGTGGGTTCCCTGGACCTCAGGGCCCCTACTACTGCTCTGTCGGTGCAAGTAACACCTTTGGTCGCGATGTCGTCGAAGAACATCTGGACATCTGCCTAGATGCGGGCATCAATGTAGAGGGCATTAACGCCGAAGTTGCTGCCGGTCAGTGGGAATTTCAGGTCTTTGCAAAAGGCGCCCAACGCGCCGGTGACGAGACCTGGGTTTGCCGCTACATCCTTGAGCGTACCGGTGAAAAGTACGGCTACTCCATTAACTGGCACCCTAAGCCGTTCGGAGATCTCGATTGGAACGGCAGCGGCATGCATGCGAACTTTTCCAACGGTCCTATGCGCGAATCAGGCAAAGAAGAAACGTTTACAGCAATCTGCGAACACTTCGGCAAACAAATTGAGCGCCATATTTCAGTTTACGGTGCCGATAATGATCAGCGTTTAACTGGTCTGCATGAGACTCAGGCGATCGATGAGTTCAGTTATGGCGTTTCGGATCGCGGCGCATCGATCCGTATCCCGGTGAGTACTGTCGCGGATGGCTGGGTCGGGCGCCTGGAAGATCGGCGTACAGCATCCAATGCCGACCCTTACAAAGTCGCAGCGGCGATCATCAAAACGACAAAAGAAGCTCTGTCTTGAGGAAGTGATCTCTGCTCAACAGAGTCGAACTTTGATTCGAAATCACTGACCAAACGAGTCCTTGCGGCAACAAAGATAAAGCCCCTGAAGTTTCAGGGGCTTTTTTTTTCCTTTTTGTGGTCCAATAGCTGAAATGAACGGTTAATCTCTTTGAGGAGAGGTCCATGTTCAATTTAATCAACGCCCGCAACCGGGGCCAGCGCATTCACGACATACCGGCATGGTTACTTATATTGCCGCTACTCTCATTTGCCCCGACTGCAGACGCTGAGATTTACAAAATTGTAGATGCCGATGGAAACATCGTCTTTACTGATATCCCCCCCAACGACAGCAAAGAAACCGTACAGCTTACCGATCCCAATAACTTTACGCCCATTACACCAACCACACCCGACTCACCAAACAGAGCCCTGCACACCAATGCGGAAGATCCCACACCAGCCCTTAAGCACTATGAATCAGTCATCATTACACAACCCATACAAGACGAGGCCGTACGTGAGAATTCGGGAAATATTACGGTACAGGTGTCGGCGTATCCGAATCTTGACCGCCCCCGGGGCCATATCTTCGAACTGCATCTAGACACAGTGGTCATTGCGCGTAATCAGAACGGCATCTTTAAACTTGAGAACGTCGATCGAGGCACGCACACCTTGAAAGCGCTAATTATGAACAACGCCGACGCCGTAATCGCAACAAGCGCTGACCAGACTTTTCATATGCTGCGATATTCCGCCTTGAAGCAACGCAGTAAATGACCGGGCAGCGATCGATCGGAACCGATCCATTAACCTTCCGTCGATCTTAAACAACAGGCACAATTCCAAGAAGAACTCTGGATACCACGTGCCTTTTAAAATAGTCCTGTACGAACCCGAAATCCCGCCTAACACGGGCAATATCATCCGCCTGTGCGCAAACACCGGGGCAGACCTGCATCTGATCAAACCACTGGGGTTTGAGTGGCAAGACAGTCGCCTCAAGCGCGCAGGCCTGGATTACCACGACCTGACCCACGTCATGCTGCACGAAAATTATGCAGCCTATATCAATACAGTGCAGCCCGTCCGCACATTTGCCTTTACTACCAAAGCAAGCAGAACCTTCAGCGACGTTGCTTTTTGTGCGGGCGACGCACTGGTTTTTGGCCCGGAAACACGCGGCTTGCCTGACGAATTTCTCGGCAATATTGATGCCGAAAATCGCCTGCGCATCCCAATGCGCGCCGCTTCCAGAAGTTTGAATATTGCTAATGCCGTGGCCATCGCCATCTACGAAGGCTGGCGTCAGATAAACTTTGAAGGCGGTAGATAGCCTCGTTTAGTGGCCGGCGAGCTAGTGCTGAGTGGTCTGGGCCTCTTCCTGAGACCGTTTCATCGCTTCAGCGAACAACATTTCAAAGTTGACCGGGGCGAGCTGCAGGGGTGGAAAACCTCCCTTGGTTACCAGAGCATCCAACGCTTCTCTTAAGTACGGAAAAAGCGCATTAGGACAAGCAATGCCCAGGACCTGGCTCAGCGCACCTCCTTGCGCACCCTCGATATTGAATAGCCCCGCCTGTTGAACTTCGACGATATAGGCATGACGCTCTTCGCCGCGTTTGGCCGTCACCGTAGCAGACAACACCACCTCGTGGCGGTTGTCGCCGAGACTATTCGTCCCGGTGTTTATATCTACCTGCATTTCGGGCTGGAATTGTTCGGAAAAAATCGAAGGCGCACCTGGGGATTCGAACGATGCATCCTTTACATATATCCGCTCGATTCGCATCTGTACTTGAACTCGGTCATTCATGAAGCTTTCACCACAGGTAGATTCTGACCACGCCATTCTGCCATGCCTCCGCGCAACCGAGAGACCTTTTCAAAGCCTTTTTTGCGCAATATCGTACCCGCAGTACCAGAGTGCTGCCCCATCTTGCAGGCAATGACGATCGGTTTTTCTTTGTGTTTATTGAGTTCATCTGCACGACTATCGACCGATGCATACGGTATGTTGATCGAATCGACGATGTGGCCCTGGTCGTACTCCGACTTATCCCGCACATCAACAATCACCGCACCTTCATTATTCACCATTCGCACCAGTTCCTGTACGCCAACCGTTGCACCACCACGACTCATCTCGTTACGAATGAACAACATCAGGAGCAGCACAAACGTGCCTACCAGAAAAGGATGATCGCTAATGAACGTAAATAAGGCTTCCATAACGATTGCTTCGACCCAGAAACGCGCGATTATACACATCGCAGAACAACATTTTTGCTAGAATCAACACCTCTGAGGGTGCTTTGCCAAGGAGTAGCTGTATGCACCAGGTAAATCTCTTAGTCGTTCTGGACGGCTTTGGTTACCGGGAAGCCACTGAAGACAACGCGATCGCTCAAGCGGCAACACCCGTATGGGATGAACTCTGGCAGAAGCAACCCCATACCCTCTTGTCGGGCTCTGGCGAGGACGTTGGTCTCCCAGCAGGCCAGATGGGGAACTCCGAAGTCGGGCATATGAACCTTGGAGCAGGTCGAATTGTCTATCAGGACTTCACACGCATTAATCGTGCCATCTCACAGGGCGAATTCGCCAACAATCGAGCCATCGGTGGCGCCTTGAAGAAGCTCGATAAAAGCCATGGCGCATTACACGTCATCGGCCTGATGTCTCCGGGTGGTGTCCACAGTCACGAAGATCAAATCCTTACACTCATTAAACTCGCAGTAGAGCACGGTGTAAGTGACGTCTATCTACACGCCTTCCTCGATGGCCGCGATACGCCCCCCCGGTCTGCTGAAACGTCACTTAAAGCAGCCGAAGAACTATTCGCATCACTCGGCAATGGCCGAATTGCCAGTATCATCGGCCGCTACTTTGCCATGGACCGCGACAATAACTGGGACAGGGTAGAACGCGCCTACAATCTGATCGTGCGGGGTGAAGCACCGTATCATGCACACAATGCTGTGGATGCTCTGCAACAGGCGTATGACAGGGGCGAGAGTGATGAGTTTGTTCAGGCCACATCGATTCATGCGCCACAAGACCAGCCTGTAAAAATGACGGACGACGATGCACTCGTATTCATGAACTTCAGAGCCGACCGTGCACGCGAGATCTCCCATGCGATCACCGGCACCAACTTCGACGGCTTCCCGCGACGCTCAACCGTCTCACTCATCGATTTCGTCACGCTGACCCGCTATGCCGAGGACCTCAAACATCCATGCGCGTTTGAGCAACAACGCTTCAACAATACGCTTGGTGAATACCTGGCAAAACTTGGCAAACGCCAATTGCGTATCGCAGAAACAGAAAAATATGCCCATGTGACGTTTTTCTTTTCAGGCGGTGTAGAACAGCCCTACCCTGGTGAAGAACGCGAACTGATACCTTCGCCTAAAGTAGCCACGTATGACCTGAAACCCGAAATGAGCGCACCCGAAGTTACGCAGCGGCTTATCAGTGCTATTCATAGCGCCAAGTACGATGTGATCATTTGCAATTACGCAAATGGTGACATGGTTGGTCATACCGGCAATTTCGATGCGGCAACGCGTGCTGTAGAGATTCTAGATGCGTGTATGGGCGAGCTTTGCGATGCGATAGAGCAGACAGGGGGACAAATGCTGATAACGGCTGACCATGGCAACTGTGAGCAAATGCTCGACCCCGATCGTCAGCAGGCACATACCGCCCACACACACAACATGGTGCCGTTGATCTACGTCGGGCCTCAGCAGCTGTCGCTGGCCAGTGACGGCACGCTTTGCGATGTGGCACCGACACTACTTGACCTCATGCACCTGGAAATACCCAGCGAAATGACCGGCCGGTCGCTGGCATCGATCGAGGCATTACAAACTGCCTGATCTCGCGACCACCCGCTGGTCGGTCCTGCCAGGCCTCCTGGCCCTGGCTATGCACGCAGTCCTCGCACAGACACCTGATTCACAAGCAAACGAAACAGCACGCCAGCTCCAGGAAACGGTCGCACGGCTCAACGCACTGGACGAATGGTTCTCCGAAGCACAGCGCAATCGGGCACTCTGGCTGGCTGACATCCTGAGACACGATCGCGACATATCACGGCTTAATAAAGGTGTTAGAGCCACGCAGGCAGATCTGAGCGAGATCCAGACAGAATTGGGTTCCCTTACCAGCGAGGTGGCAGCACTCAAATCCCAGCAGAAAACCCAGGCTGAACACATCTCGGGACATATTACCGCTGCCTATCGGTTAACAGGTCAGGATTTTTTGAAACAGCTACTTAATCAAGAGTCCCCCGACACGCTCGATCGAATGATGCGTTACCACCGTTTCTTCAGCGCATCTCGCCTGGCTGTTCTCGATGAATACCGGGAAATCCTCGTCCAACTCGACAAGACCAACACCGAGCTCATCGCCCAACAAGAACTGCTGAGCGAACGCCAACTGACCCTCCGTTCGGAGCAGACTGACTTAAGCGCCCAGCGACAGGACCGCACCGAGCTCATCGCCCAACTAGACCAGGAAAAAGAAACACTCACAGAAGAATATGAGCGTCTTAATCAAGACCGCGAACGCTTAGAAACGCTTCTAGCCGAGCTCCGCAATCGCGCAAGCGAGTTAGATGGCAGTGCCTTCGTCGCAGCCCGCGGGTCGCTGCCAATGCCCGTGGAAGGTCGGATTCTTCATGCGTTTGGTAGTCGACGCGCGGATGATCGACTGCGTTGGCACGGTATAGATATCTCCGCTGAACACGGCTCTCCCATCACTTCGGTGTTCCGCGGGCGTGTAATCTTTGCTGACTGGCTACGCGGCTTCGGTTTTCTCACCATCATCGACCATGGCAGCGATTACATGACTTTGTACGGGCATGTCGACACTTTGCACAAAAAGGTCGGGGACCTGGTTGAAAGCGGGGAGGTTATCGCTGAAGCAGGCAATAGTGGCGGATCGCGCGAGCCAGGCGTCTACTTCGAGGTCAGATTCAAGGGTGAACCTAAGGATCCGATCAGCTGGATAGATCGCTCCTAAGCTGCCACACTGCTTGTATGACCCTACGCCCAATAACACTTGTCGGGATTATCATCAGCATCGTCACAGGCCTCGCACTCGGGGTAGCGGTGCATCTCAGAATCTTCAGCCACAATCCAACGAATCCTTCGAATACCCTTTCTGAGGCATTGCGGCAAGTGTCGGAGAGTTACGTCACCGAAATTAGCGAAGCAGAGCTCCTGCAATTTGCAATCGATGGCATGATGAATGGTTTAGATGAGCATTCCGGCTACCTCGACCCCAATTCGTATCAATCGCTACAAGCAACAACAACCGGACGTTTTGGTGGTATTGGTATTGAGCTCGGTGTGGTCGAGGGTCACTTCACAGTGATCGCGCCGATGGACGGCACACCCGCAGCATATGCAGGCTTAGAGCCCGGGGACCGGATCAACACGGTCAACGACAAGACTGTTCGCGGCATGAAAATGAAACGCCTGATCAAACTATTGCGTGGTGAACCCGGGTCGGTGGTGAAGTTATCCATATCTCGAGAGGGCGAGAAGGACTTCGTCGTCGATCTCGAACGCACCATCATTCGGGTCGCCTCCGTAAAAAGCCACATGATGGAACCGGGCTATGGATATTTGCGAATCTCACAATTTCAGACTTCAACCGGTAAAGATGTACGCAAAGCCATCAACATGCTCAATGCTGACGAGAGCGGACCGTTAGAGGGCCTTGTGCTGGATTTGCGTAACAATCCCGGTGGCACCTTGCAATCGTCGGTCGAAGTGGCAGATCACTTCCTGAACGAAGGGCTGATCGTCTACACAGAAGGTCGTTTGCGCTCAAGCCATGCGAAATATCGCGCAACATTCGGCGATTTGCTTGATGGTGTGCCTCTTGTTGTCCTCATCAATCGTGGTTCGGCCTCTGCATCTGAGATTGTCGCCGCTGCTTTAAAAGACCACGGGCGCGCTCAGCTTTTCGGCGCCAAAAGCTATGGCAAGGGTTCGGTTCAATCTGTTCTACCACTGGACGATGAACAAGCACTCAAACTCACCACTGCCTACTACTACACGCCCTCAGGTGCATCAATCCACCAGATGGGCATCGAGCCTGACGTCGTTCTGTCAGTCGACGACGAAGTCCTCCTAAGTGAGGCGATACAACACCTCAAAATGCAGGCTGCCACCCAACACGTTTACTTAACCTCGCCCGAAGAATAGAATCTGTCCTGAGCCGCCGGAAGATGCGGACGCACGCAATCACTGGCGTGCAAAGGCTCCGTATTATAAGGGTCTTTAGAAAGGGAGTGACACAAAACCTTGAGAGCGCTGCTGACGGGCCTCTCGCTGTTGTTAGGGACGGCACATGCCGCAGACTTAGCAGTAGTGATAGACGATGTAGGCTATAACAAGGCGCGGGGAATCCGCGCCATTCAGCTACCTACCCCGGTGACCATCGCCGTACTCCCTTTCGCCCCGCATACACAGTTTCTCGTACAACACGCGCAGATTGCCGGCAAGGAGCTGATCATTCATCAGCCTATGGAGCCTTTCCCAGGGGCCCATGTACGCAACGAGAAAGACACCTTAACGATGAGCATGAGCGGTGAAGAGTTTGACTCTGCGATTCAACGGTCCCTGCAAGCAGTACCGCAAACGCTTGGCTTTTCCAATCACACAGGCAGCCTTCTAACCACTGAGTTTCGCCCTATGCGCCGTTTCATGAAGCATCTCAGTAGAAGCGGGCTCTTTTTCCTCGACTCATGCACAACCCCGGCAACCGTGGCAAGCCTCGCTGCTCGCGAATACGGAGTGCTTGCACTCAAACGGGATATATTCCTCGACCACGAACCCACGCCTGCGGCAATCACCAAGGCGTTCAATCGTGCGATTCGTCTGGCACGACATCGCGGCCATGCAATTCTCATTGCACACCCCTATGACATCAGTCTGACCTTTTTAGAATCGGCGCTTGCACATTTACCAGACGACATTGCCGCAGTTGGGCTTTCAGATCTGGCTGTCAGCCATCGAGAAGCGCTTGCCCTGCAGCAAGATCAAGGGTTCCCTCGTATATCGCACGCCCGGTAATCGCACCGAGGAGCAGATCCGGACAAGTCGCGAATCCCGTCTTGAGTGCTCTGAGGTCCTCAAGCGAAGTGACCCCACCCGAAGCTATGACTGCCACCCCGCAATGCATCGCCAGCGCTGCAGTGGCTTCTACATTGAGGCCTGTCATCATCCCGTCGCGGTCTATGTCGGTATAGACAATACCGGCGATGGCATGTTCTGCAGCGGCTGCCGCGACATTCAGGGCATCCTCGCTGGACGTCTTGTCCCATCCCTCGGTTGCCACTTTGCCGGATCGCGCATCGAGTCCTAGTATCACCTGTTGGGGGAAAGCTGTTGCTGCGCTTGGCAAGAAGGAGGGATCTTCAATTGCCTTCGTACCCACTATCGCCGCAGATACACCGGCTTCAATATAAGCCTCTATCGTCGCGATGCTGCGGATCCCACCACCCACCTGCACCGGAACACTGCCCATAGCCGCAACCATATCTCTGATCAGGTCACCATTTTTTGGCTTGCCGGCAAACGCACCGTCTAGATCAACAATGTGTAAGCGGCGCGCACCTCGCTCTCGCCAGTGTACGGCCATGGCAATCGGGTCGGATGAAAATATCGTGGCGTCATCCATATTGCCTTGACGCAGTCGAACACACTGCCCGCCTTTCAAGTCTATGGCTGGGATTAGCAGCACTAAAGCGAGCCTTTCGTTGACGGTACGATGCCAGACATCCTCGGATCCGGAGTAACCGCCATCCGCAACGCTCGACCAAACGCCTTAAACAGCGTTTCAGCCTGATGGTGCGCATTCTCGCCCTTGAGATTATCAAGGTGGACTGTAAACATCCCATGATTGACCAGGCCCTGAAAAAATTCCCGCAGAAGATCTAGATCAAAGTCACCGACGCGAGGCCGGGTGTAGGCCACATCATAGAAAAGCCCCGGACGTCCTGAAAGGTCAATCACTGCACGTGAGAGCGCTTCATCCAGAGGCACATAGGCAGACCCGTAACGCACAATCCCGGTTTTATCACCGAGTGCCTGGGCTAGGGCCTGTCCCATTACGATGCCGACATCCTCCACCGTGTGATGCGCATCAACCTGAAGATCCCCCGCCGCCTGAACCTCGATGTCAATCATGCCGTGGCGTGCTATCTGGGTGAGCATGTGTTCAAAAAAAGGAATGTTCGTTTGCAGCTCAGCCTGGCCTGTACCATCAATATTGAGGGACAGCGTGATCTGCGTTTCACTCGTATCTCTTTTAACAGTTGCCGTACGCGCTGTGGACATAGTCTCCACCCGGTGTCTTAAGTGGCGCGGATTCTAGCGGGATCACCGCTGTGTGAACAGCACCTAGAGTCTCTCCATCAAGTTCCCGTGTGGCAGAAACTTATTGTCCGTATTTGATTTCACCCACTGAGATAACGCCCGGTCCCAGGCTCCCTTAGACTTGAGCGCCCTGACCATCGTAATCACAGGTGAGTCAGCACCCGCCGAAAAAGCGAGATGCCCCCGCTCAAGCAGTGTAAAAATTTTCACGAGGCGAATCAGTTCCGGGGTCGCAAAGCCTTCTACAACGTCAGGCCATCCGGGGTGGCGTGCGAGCACCGAAAAGCGTTCTACATCGTCGCTCGCCCGGTTGGGTAAGGTATCGGCAAATTGCCTAAGCAACACCTGGACGAGTTCAGTATCCAGTGCACCCTCTGTCGCACCAGGATCAAATATACCAATCGACATTTCTTAGCCTTTGTCAAGTTATGCGAAATGAAGCCTTTGCAGCGGGCGAGAAAATGCGCCATGCTGACGGCATAACAATAAGAATTCTTCCTGGGTGTTACAACTATTTACAAGTAACCAGGAACTTTGTGGTGCAATAGGCGAAGAATATTAAATCAAATGCCCTTTGCAAATGTAGGGCTGTGCGTTAGGGAGCATAAATGGGGGCCGGTACAAATCACCGGATCTATCAAGGAGACGACGGTCAGTGGTACTACCGTGTGCGCGGTAGTCAGGACGTAGGACCGTTCGATTCTCGATTGGAAGCGGAACTGAAACTCTCGCGGCAGATGCGCCTGTGGACGGGTTCTGCTGGGCCCTTAGCAGCCTGGCCCAAGGACTGGCGCCCCGGTCGATTATTCCGCCGTTCAGCCAACCGACAGCCTTAACCTTTATACTGTAGGCTTCGTTTACCGGAGCGTGCCGTGCAGTTTATTGTTCGATTCGTTACGACTCTTTTCGGACTCATCTTCGCCGTCATCGTTGCGTTGTATTTGTACACGAAAAACACCGACGGTCTGAAGCCAGACATCGAAACATTCATCAACGATCAGACCGGCCTGGTCGTGCGAATCAATGGCGATCTAGATTGGCAACTCTTCCCACCTCTTTCCTTACACATTGAGGATGTGGAAATCGATGAACCCCATCGCGCGACACACGCGACCACGCTTAGTCTCAAAATGGATCTCTCTGCGATGTGGGAAGATGTGAATCAATGGCAGGTGTCCGCCCTCAATCTGACCGACGTCACCATAACGGACGACGGCACCCACGCCACCATCAATCGCCTGGATCTCACTGACTTTACGTTCGGCAAGCCAGCCAACCTGTACATCGACGCAAGCTACACAGCAGCCAATGCAAAGCCGATTGCCGGCACGCTGGAAGGTTCTGTCACCTACACCCCGGCAACCGACCATGCGCCTGAATCCCTGAGTTTCAAACAGACCACCTTGACCCTGGATTGGGTCAACGCTGTATGCGACATGCATACCAACCAAAATTCTCGACCATCCCACAACAGTCCGCTTACCGGAACAGACGATCTGCTCCCCCTGGCAATACTTAGACGGCTGGATGTCACTGCAGACTGTCGGTTGTCGGAACTCAAAGTCGGCAAAGAAACCTTTCAAGCGGCATCGCTGAAGGTCACAAACTTATCGGACAATCTCAATATCCACCTCGAAATCAGCGACTTTCTCGGTGGTAGCCTGACCGCCGAAGCCGACGCAAACTTCGCATCCCATCCGGTTCGCTGGGCGATACTACCCGACATAAACAACGTTGACAGCCAGCGCCTCATCGACTGGTCAAACCAATCTATGCGCTGGGTCGCACCCATTAAGCTAAACGGAAAAATTCAGATGAGGGGCAATACCCAAGACCAGCTTCTTGCATCGATTTCAAGTGACCTTTATTTTGATGGTGGCAGAGGCGAAATCGATGTCACCGCGTTGAAGGCGCAACTCGACCAGCTTGCGCTCATCACCGGCGGATCCAAGCAGGTCGCCTCCTGGCCCGACACGTGGGCTTACGAGCGCTTCATTGGAACGTTAATAACACTCGGTACTCAGCAAAAGTTCAAGGTTCAACTGGACAACCTATACGTCGACGGCGAAGGCACATACGACTACGCAGAAGGTCAAACCAACCTGCTGGCCAATGCAACCTTCCGAAAGGCACCGCAACACAGCCCTTTCGTCGTGCACCCTTTATTACAGGATACACCGCTCCCGTTGCGCTGCTCAGGCTCGACCGACACAGTTCGATGCAGGCTGGATCAGGATGCGGCGCAAGCGCTGATCGCTGGTGCACTCAAGCGCGACAGCGATACCGGTTTACGCAGAAAGCTCAAAGACAAAATCGATGAAAAAGTGCCAGAGGCTTATCGCGACGCGGCGCACTCGTTGCTCGACATCATCGGACGAAGCCTAGACCGCGATTAATGGATTGGTTTGCGACACACCTCCTCGACTGGTATGCGCGCCATGGCCGCAAGGATCTGCCATGGCAACACGACATCACACCGTACCGGGTTTGGCTGAGCGAAATCATGCTGCAACAGACACAGGTGGCGACGGTGATCGACTACTTCAATCGCTTTATCGAACGCTTTCCAACCGTATCAGCCCTGGCCGGTGCCGACCTTGACGAAGTACTGCACTTGTGGACAGGCCTGGGCTACTACGCGCGCGCGCGAAACCTTCACAAAACAGCCCAGATCGTGACGACAGAACATGCACAAACCTTCCCAACAACCCAAGATGCGCTCGTCGCGCTACCCGGTATCGGCCGGTCCACCGCGGGTGCAATACGGGCCATTGCGATGCGCCAGCATGCACCTATTCTAGACGGCAATGTAAAGCGGGTTCTTTCCAGGTTTCACGCCACACCCGGTTATCCGGGAGACGCACGGGTGGCCAACGCGCTGTGGTCAATAGCCGAGCAGCACACGCCCGTCTCTGACACCCATCACTACACCCAGGCGATCATGGATCTGGGCGCCACGTTATGCACTCGCTCTAAACCTCAATGCGACCTATGCCCCGTTCGCGAAGAATGCCGAGCTTACGCGCTTGATGCTGTCGAGGACTATCCCGAGCCCAAACCGAAGAAAATCAAGCCGGTGCGTGAAGCTCGATTCTTCCTGCTCGTGTCAACCGAGGGCCTTGTCCTGCTCGAGCAGAAACCCACGGAAGGCTTGTGGGGCGGTCTGTGGACGCCACCCGAAAGAACCATGGAATACTCAACCAAAGCAATCTTAAGCGAGCAAGGTCTAACCGAGGCTGATGTCACTTACCTCCATGTCGCGCCACCATTCCGGCATACGTTTACACATTTGTTCTTAGACATTGAACCGGTGTACATCCAGTTAGACGCAGCCGCCCCTATGATTACCGAAACACCCATTACACGGTGGGTAATGCCTGACAGGCTAATTTCTGGCAAAGAACGTATAGGCCTTGCCGCTCCAGCAGTTAAACTACTGTCGAGTCTCAAAGAGGTTTTGTCAGAACATGCCCAGAACAGTTAACTGCTCGCGCTACAAAAAAGACCTGCCCGGCCTTGAAAAGCAGCCACTCCCAGGACCCAATGGCGAGAAGATATTTGAAACGGTCTCGGAGCAGGCCTGGCAGGAGTGGCAGACATTGCAAACCATGTTAATTAATGAAAAGCACCTTTCGTTGATCGACCCCGAGGCGCGCAAATACCTAACTGATCAGATGTGGAAATATTTCAACAACGAGATGGTAGACCAGGCAGAGGGCTACATTGAACGTGATAAAGGGTGACGATGTCCGCTCCATGCTCCAGGCCAGTTGACGAAGGCAGACGACATAGCTTTAATACGCCGCTTCTCGCACCTGCAACATGGCCAGATAGCTCAGTCGGTAGAGCAGAGGACTGAAAATCCTCGTGTCGACAGTTCGATTCTGTCTCTGGCCACCACTTGCAGAAGGTCTTACCCGGCCACTTGGTATACAGATTTTACCGACCACATGGGTAACACATTTACGTTAGATGGACTATCGAGTGGTTCTACCGGCAAAGACCCCACGCTAATCCTCCTCATCATAGTAACCCAGATCGAAGTCCAGAAGACTGACTAAAAAGCACAACAGTCAAGACTTATTAACTTGATCGATAGAGAAAAAAGTTTATCTACAATTGAGGTGAGCGCGATCAGAATACTGGCGCAGTCTCAGCGAACGCCGACCGAGCCATGAAATGCTCGAAGTAATTTTTTAGATTAAGCCGGCCTTGGGGCCAATGATCCTCGGCTGCCCGCCAGTTGGCATAACCCAACGCACAGATCACCGCAATGCTAGCCAGACTTACCTGATGATCGATCGTATCGAGGAGTTCCTCTAACCGGTCATAGCAGCGTTTGCTCCGAGCGATCTCCCGGTCGAGCAGTTCGTCAGAGCGTTGTGATTCCTCGCGCCGGTTGTTCTCCATAGAGCGTACAAATAGAGA
>JAYZCO010000036.1:0-16622 GCA_036338285.1 Pseudomonadota bacterium | reverse complement strand
GTTGGCCTCGATATTCGTTTTTGGTGCCTGCAGCACATGGGCCGAGACGCCTCA
Source organism: Pseudomonadota bacterium (assembly GCA_036338285.1). Taxonomy (GTDB): domain Bacteria; phylum Pseudomonadota; class Gammaproteobacteria; order Pseudomonadales; family Azotimanducaceae; genus UBA4421. Next base: position 16,568 of record JAYZCO010000036.1, on the reverse strand, counting down.
CGCCGAAGTGACCTGGTCGTTGTCTTACGAGATACCCGATGTTACTTGTGTTAAACCGCGGCTGCGTAAGAGTAACGAGGTCGCCGGTCGAGACATTCGTCGTAAACGCCGCCTTGCTCGATACCTGAACTGTGTCAAGCAATATCAGACAGGCTTGATAAAAGATCATCAGCGAATCGTTGCCGCAGCCGAGCATGGTTTGACCAAAGACCAAGGATTGGCATTTGTTGATGTCCTCAAAAAGATTGAAGCGAGGCTTGAATCGGTGAATAGTGAGTCTGCTGTATCGCCCGACTGGGATGAGCTTCAGCAGCTCACCATAGGGAATCGTACAAGTATCTAAAAGCTCTGTATTGTGCCTTTTGTAGGGTGGCTGGTTTTGGGTTGGTTGATCGCCCGAGCTCTCAGCCGATGTTAAACCGTGCCGTTTTAGGTGCGAGCGTTGGTGCTGACTCATGGAGATCATTCGGTCAGAACCTGTATTTGAAGTTATCCTGCTGTAAAGATCGGTATCGATGGAACAAGCGGGTCTGCCGGCTTTTCATGCTTTGCCATTCACCGTGGGCCAATATATGGGTTGGGTAGGTGGTTACTTCTAATGGGTCACCACTCCAGATAACAAAGCTCGCAGCCCCACCCACCTTGAGTCGTCCCAGTTCAGGCGTGCCGAAAATTTCTGCCGGTATGCGCGTGATGGCCGCCAGTCCCGCCTGCCAGGGCAGGCCATAGGACACGGCATTGCCGGCGTGTTGGCGGAGGAGACGGGTATTGTGCAGGTCACTGACGGTGATGGCCACCTGCACACCGGCATGGTGCAGGATGGCCGCATTGTCCAGGCGCGCACCTAAGCGTTCGAAATTTAATGGCAAATTTTGCAGCGGATCAATAATGACCGCCACCTGACTCCTGGCCAGGTCATCAGCTATTTGCCAGGCTTCGCTGGCACCTCTGATGACAAGATCCAACTCATACTCGCGGGCTAGAACGATTAATTGTCGAATCTCGGCAGCCCGATGTGCTTCAATTACAAATGGTCTTTTTGAGTCCGTGTGCTTTCTAAGCGCAGCGAAAGCCCAACGGCTGTATTCACCCGGGCCAGGGATGTAGTTTTTTCCTCGAGCCTTACCGAGGCTTGCAAAGTTGCGGCGTAATCGCCCGATCGCCTCGGCACGGCTACCACCCACTTTATTAGCGGCTGCTGCAGTGATACTGCCGAACATGGCTGCGTGAGGCATGATGATTGTTCCGCGTCGATAGTCGGCAACCGCACCTCTGCCCGTTAGGATGTCAGGGTTGGCTTGTGGGGCGAGTACGCCGTACATGACACCTTCCGCCACATTTACCGCTACAGCGGTGCTTTTGGGGTTGAAACCGTACTGCACGTCAAATGCCGGACCAATGCCGGTGGCGTCCAGATTTGCGTCCACTGTGGTTGACTCGAGGTCGATTTCGGTCAAACCGAGTTGCGTATAAGGGGCAAACAGCCCGGGCGTGATGACGCGGTCGTTCAGTACCAGAACTTGCGTGTTGTCGGGTATTTTCTCGAGCGGAATCTCTCGACCTAGCGCGAGTATGCGGCCGTCTCCAACAAGCACTTTACCCGCTGTGATCACGCCCCTATCTGTCTGGGTATGAATATTTGCACCCTCAATGAGGACGGGACGTGCTGCGTTTGCGGATACAGCCAGCAGACTAAAGAGCAAAAACCCAGCTGGTTTCATCGGCTGCCTCCGGGTTCCAGCCAATCCTGGGTGCCAAGACTGAAGTCGGACCTTGGCTGATGGTGAGGATCAGCCCGATCGAAGTACAGGTAGCCATCAATGAAAACCAGATCGGCTTTGCTGTATACGCTGAACGGGTTACCGCTCCAGATGACCAGATCCGCAGCTTTGCCTACTTCGATCGATCCTGTTTCATTGTCGATCCCCAGGGCACTTGCCGCATTCGAGGTAATCCAACGCATGGCTCGGCCCTTGCCGATATCCATGCCCATGCGCGTCGCGGAGGCGAGGGCTTTAGCCGCTTCCTGGTTTAAACGCTGTACACCCAGAGCCGAATCCGAGTGAACAATGGCACAGGCACCCGCCTGGTCGACGAGGGCTATGTTTTGCTGGATGCCGTCGAAGAGTTCTAGTTTCGAGCCCCACCAGTCGGCCCACATGGCGGAACAGATTCCCTCTTCGGCTAATCGATCAGCGAGCTTATAGCTCTCGACTGCATGATGAAAAGTGCCGATGCGATAGCCGAATTCTTTGGCGATGTCGATCATCGTTGCCATTTCGTCTGCACGGTAGCAATGATTGTGAACAATTATCTCGCCGTTCAAGACACCCACGAGGGTCTCCATCGTCAGGTCCCGGTCAGGTTTGGGAAGTGCATTGTCCTGCTCATGAGCGCGAAGTTTGCGCAGATAGTCAGTGGCCTTAGCCCAGGCCTCGCGATAACCGGCAACGTTACCCATGCGAGTGCTTGGCTGTGTCTTGCGGGTTCCATAGACACGTTTTGGATTTTCACCGCACGCCATCTTCAGACTCTGCGCAGCACCTGGAAATTTCATACCCTGCACCGTTCTGGCAGGGATATTTTTTAGTGTGACGCCTCGACCGCCAAACAGGTTTGCGCTTCCGGGCAGTACCTGAAATGTGGTGACGCCTCCGGCCAGAGCAAGTTCGAACTGTGGGTCCTGGGGCCAGACGGAGTGCTCCGCCCAGACTCGGGCGGTATTGGGTGAAGTGGCTTCGTTGCCATCTCGGGTGCTGCTTATGGCCGGAGAAGGATAGTCGCCCATATGTGAATGCACATCAATGAGTCCGGGGGTGAGCCATCTTCCTTTGCCCTGAACAACTCGTTGGGCATTAGGTGGTGCCAGTTTTGTTCCGATATCGGCAATTTTTCCGTGCCGCACAAGCACATCGATTGCATGATGGGTATCGCCAATTCCGTTGTATATATTTACGTTCTGAATCACGAAATCTGTTGTGGCTTTCATCTGATAGGTGGATGCATAAGGGGCACGCTCAGCGATCGCTATCGAAGCAACCAACAAAATTAACAAAAAGCTGAAAAGTCTCATCATGTCAGGCTTAGCTGGGGAGCTTCCATGGTCGTCGGTAGTTGGGTTCTAGTAATTGATTGGCGGCACGGCTGTTGGAAAATCTCTGGCGAGCGCCAGACCACGTGAGCGTCTCTCCAGTGCGCAGTGCAATGTTACCAAGATGCGCATTCATCGCGGCAAGTGACCCGGTACCTATATCGCAATGCAGGGGTTCATTTTCGCGTATGGCCGCAACGAAGTTGGCGGTGTGCTGGTCGAGTCCTCTTTCGTCAGGTAGCGCATGACGGGTTGCTTGCGCAGGCACTTTGTATTGCAGAGAGTTGAGTTCGATTTCTGGATAGATTTCCCACTTCTCTCTGTCAACGACCAACGTGGCGTTGTTGCCTATGAAAGCCACACCATGGGCCCTTTGAAATGGTCCCTGAGATATACCGATGGCATGTTCCCAGATCATGGTAAAGTCGTCGAATTCATAGATTGCCTGCTGCGTGTCAGGCGTCTCCATGCCACCATCAGGATAGGCAAATGCGCCGCCGCTGGACATTACCCGGTTTGGACCGCTGGCCTGCATTCCCCACAAAGCGATATCAATCAGGTGTACACCCCAGTCCGTCATAAGACCCCCGGCGTAGTCCCAGAACCAGCGAAAGTGGAAATGGAAACGGTTTGGATTGAACGCCCTCCGTGGGGCTGGCCCCAGCCACATGTTGTAGTCGACGCCTGCTGGCACAGTGGCATCAGGGGCTTTGTCCATTTTTAGCCAGTTCATGTAGGCCCAGGTTTTCACTGTGCGAATTTCACCCAATCGGCCACTTTTTACATAGTCGATGGCTTCGTGCCAGTGCTTGCCGGAACGTTGCCACTGCCCAACTTGCACTTTGCGCTGAGTGCGTTGCTGAGCTGCCATCATGCGGGTGCATTCGGCGATGGAATTCGCCACCGGCTTTTCCACGTAAACGTCTTTATTGGCATCGACCGCATCGACCATTTGTAGACAATGCCAATGGTCTGGCGTGCCGATAATGACGGCATCCACGTCTTTGTTATCCAATAGCTTTCGATAGTCTCCATACAATTTGGGCGAGTCGCCGTTCAGCGTAAACACATCGTTAGCGCGTGTCTCAAGCACGCGTTGGTCTATGTCACAAAGTGCGACACAACGTGTGCCGGAGACTTTGAGCATTGAGCGAAGATCGGACATGCCCATGCCACGACAGCCGATCACAGCGATGTTGAGCGCATCACTGGGGGCAGCACCGTGGATGCGCAATGGTGCAATGCTGAGTGAACTGGCAGCGGTATTGAGAAAAGTTCGCCTACGCATTATCCCTCCGTGAAGCGCTATTATCATACACGCCAGATGGGTATGGGCAGTAGGAGTATCCGCTCGGAAAGCTTGGCCGGCCATGATGTTATAGCCGGCAAGTTTAAGTGCGGATAGAGCAAAGCGACACGCAGGTTGGAGGCTTGCTCAATTTGGGCGTGTCAGTATGGATTCGTATTGCAGGTGCTGTTGGTTTTAACGCGTCTCGCTGGGGAAATCATTGATGCGTATCCTGTTAGGCTCAGGTAAGCTCGCGCAAAAAGGGGGGTACATGGCGGAGCAATCGCCCGATAAGCCGAAGTTAGGTGGTGCCTATGCGCACTATGTCCTGGCTGTCCTGGTTATCGTGTACGTGTTTAATTTCATTGATCGTCAGATCCTGTCGATCCTGAGTCAGGACATTCAGGCTGATCTGGGCGTGAGTGACGCCCAGATGGGTTTTCTTTATGGGACTGTATTTGCAGTTTTTTATGCCGTATTTGGCATACCTTTGGCTCGATTTGCCGATGTATGGATTCGGCGGAGCCTGATATCCGTTGGTCTCATGTTCTGGAGCTTGATGACGGCTTTGTCGGGATTTTCAAGATCTTTTGCCGTGCTTGCGACTTTTCGAATTGGTGTCGGTATCGGTGAGGCGAGCGCATCCCCCGCCGCTTACTCGATGCTTTCGGATTACTACTCTCCGAAATTGCGCTCCACTGTGCTCGCGATCTATTCCTCCGGTGTCTATATAGGTGGTGGGGTTGGGCTTTTCCTCGGCGGTTTTATTATGGAAACCTGGAATGGTGCCTTTCCTGATCCGGCAACATCGCCGCTCAATCTGAAAGGCTGGCATGCCGCATTTCTTGCAGTTGGGATTCCTGGAATTCTTATGGCACTTTGGGTGCGCACGCTCAAAGAACCGATACGCGGTATCAGTGAAGGGATTGTGACAGAACCGCACCCGACACCTTTCAAAGTGCTCGGTGCGGAGATGTCTGCGGTCGTACCCATATTTAATCTTTATTCATTGCATAAGGTCGGCGCATCCATCCCCCGCAATCTGCTGGCGGGTGGAATGATTGCAGTTGTCTGTTATGTGTTAGCCATTCTCACTGACAACATTCCGCAATGGGTTGCCCTTGGGATTGGGGTTTACGTCGTCGTTTCATGGGCGCAGTCGTTGCGGGCGAGAGATCGAGCTACCTATGAAATGATTTTCAAGTCGAAAGCGATGATTTACACGATGATCGCGTTTCCAACGATTTCTTTTGTAACCTACGGTATTGGCTACTGGACTGCGCCTCTTTTGATGCGCTTACACGATGTCTCGGCAACTCAGATAGGCATGTACATTGGCCTCGGTAGTGCGTTAGGTGGCATGTTGGGCGTAACGCTCGGCGGCATTGTCGGGGATAAGCTGAAAAACAGGCACCCAGCCGGACGTCTGGCCGTTGGCTACATCGCGGTTGCCGGTACAGCGCCGTTGGTCTTGTGGATGGTGTTTACTCCGAGTCTGGTGGCGGCCTATTTCCTGAATTTTGCGCATCATCTATTCAGTGCCTGTTGGCCAGGCATTCCGCCCAGCACAGCATCAGACCTTGTATTGCCAAGGATGCGAGCCGTAGCCGGTGCCTATTACATACTGGTCAACACGATGATTGGTCTGGCTTTGGGGCCTTTTGTAATGGGGCAGCTCTCCGATATTTTTGCGGCAGGCGGTATGGACTCAGCTGAGTCATTACGCACGGCAATGGCGACGTCGTTATGCATGTTTGCAGTGACCCTTGTGTTCCTGACACTGGCCTGGAGGCATTTGCCAAAGGACGAAGCGACTCGACTCGACCGTGCTCGGGCGCTGGGTGAAGATATCCACGTGGCCTGATCGGACAGGGGCAGCGGTTATGGAAGAACTTGAACCGGTCGATGTACTGATTATTGGTGCGGGTGCATCGGGTGCAGCTGTCGCCTACAGCCTCGCTGAAACCAAAATGCGTATCGTTTGCCTGGAACAGGGTGGTTGGATGAACCCACTTCAGTATCCGAGTACTGGACGTGATTGGGAATCGCGTGCGTGGGGTGACATGGCAATCAGCCCGAATCGACGGCAACGAGAAGCTGACTATCCTGTTAACGACGAAAACTCTCCTATATCTGTCGCTAATTTCAACGCGGTTGGTGGATCAACAATCCTCTATGCCGGTCATTTCCCAAGGTTCCATCCTTCTGACTTTCGGGTGAAAAGCTTAGACGGCGTTGCTGATGACTGGCCGATCGATTACGACACGCTCGAACCATATTATGTTGAAAACGATCGCATGATGGGTGTGTCGGGACTTGCGGGAGACCCTGCTTATCCACCTAAAACCTCGCCGATGCCGCCAGTACCGCTCGGAAAATCTGGTTCTGTTCTTGCAAAAGGGTTCAATCAGCTGGGCTGGCATTGGTGGCCCTCGGATACGGCGGTTGCGACCGAAGACTACGATGGACGCGCCGGATGCATCAACCTGGGTGCTTGCGTAAGCGGTTGCGCCCAGGGCGCTAAGGCCACCACCGATGTCACATACTGGCCGCACGCGGTGCGGGCTGGTGTTGAAGTGCGCACCCAATGCAGAGTGCGTGAGGTGAGTATTCGAGCCGATGGGATGGCGGGTGGTGCCATTTACTTCGATGCAAACGGTGAGGAGTATTTTCAAGCCGCCGAGGTCGTGGTCATGGCGTGCAATGGCGTAGGAACACCGCGCATATTGCTCAATTCCAAATCTAGTCTTTTTCCTGACGGCCTTGCTAACTCAAGTGGCCTGGTGGGCAAGAATCTGATGTTCCATCCATATTCGATGATTCGGGGTATCTTTGAAGAAGAATTGGATGGCTACCGTGGGCCAGGCGTATGTATCTGGAGCCAGGAGTTCTATGAGACCGACCCTGATCGAGATTTTGTCCGGGGGTATACCTATGAGATCAATCGAGGGAGTGGACCAGTCACTACCGCGCATATGGGTATGATGTCCGGTCGCATCCCCTGGGGCGAAGGGCACCACGCAGCTTTCGACAGGCTGCACAATCGTATTACCGGCATGGTCGGGATATGCGAAGACCTGCCGGAAGAGCACAATACGGTGACGCTCGATGCTGAACTCAAAGATGGCCATGGTATTCCAGCGCCGAGAATCGATTATACGCTCAGTGAAAACAGCCGCCGCATGCTTGATCACTCGGTTGACCGCGCGACTGAGATTTTACAAGCCGCAGGTGCTGTGGATGTATATTCCGAGTCGCCGATTGCCGTCGGAGGGTGGCATTTGATGGGTACGGCACGTATGGGCACTGACCCTCAGCGTTCTGTCGTGAACGAGTGGGGTCGAAGCCACGATGTCAGGAACCTCTTCATTGTCGATGGCAGCATCTTTGTGACCTCTGCAGGTGTGAATCCCACGCGCACGATCCAGGCCTTGGCGCTTTATATCGCAGATAATATGAAAAAACGCCTCGCGAACCTCTTTGATTAGGAGAACAGGGTGGATGATTTATTAGCGTCGGATGCACCTTTGAGTGTTGAGCAGCGGCAGGTGTTGATTGAAATTCTTAATAGCATGATCCCTCAGGCGGGCGATCGTCCCGGGGCAGGTGATGCGGCTATTGTCGACGATATTGTCGCAACCGGGCAGTCACAGCTGAGTGCGTTCAAAGTGCTGATACAGATGGCCACGGAAGTCGGAATTGAAAAACTGGAAACGATGCGCAGTCATGAAATACGTACGGTGATGAGTATTGTGGCCCAGTGTTACTATCGTGACGCACGGGTCATGGCGAGCATTGGTATGGAAGCACGGCCACCCCACCCCGAAGGTCATGCCGTCGAGCAGGGTGACTGGTCATTGCTCGATCCGGTTCGTGCGCGCGGCCCAATCTACCGCGAAACATAGAACTCCGGCCGCGAACTTAGCCCTTATCACCCGGTGCACGAATGATGAAGGCAGGCTTGCTTTCAGCGACTTTTGCCCAGGCTTTGCCGGTCTCTTCCACCGTCATCAGATAAGCGACTTCATCGGCGATGTTTTCAGGTGTCATGAAGATGGCATTGTCGACTCTTTGTTCCTCCGGGATGATCGCGGTGTCGATGCCTCCGGGGCAAAGCGCATTGATGCGGATGCTGCGCAGCGCAAGGGTTGGTCCAAGGCTTCGTACCAGCCCGACCACAGCATGTTTACTCATGGAATAGAGGGGATCGATCGCGTAAGGCACCAGACCGGCAAGCGAGGCGGTGACGACGATGGCGGCACCTTTAACTAGGTGGGGCAATAATGCTTCGAGCCCGAAAACAACCCCATCTACATTTACCCCCATCATGCGGCGATACCGCTCATGAGTCATCGCGCCGAATTGGTAGTCGCTCAATGGTGCGTTAGGTGGTGCAATCTGAATCCCTGCATTTAGGTGAATCCTGTCAGGTAGTCCATGTTCGACCATCGTCTGGATCACTTCAGCCCAGGCTTCGCTCTTGGAGACGTCGCAGTGAATAAATGTGGCGCCTGTTTCTGCTGCAAGTGCCTGGCCTGACTTGGTATCTACATCGAGCGCATAAACGCTGTCCCCTTGTGACGCTGCTTTGACGACCATTGCGCGGCCTATTCCCGATGAAGCACCTGTCACCAACCAGTGATGTTTGGGCATGGTGTTTTCCTTATTTATTCGTTGATCAGTACCAGCTTACCCACGATACGTCCGGCGAGTTGATCTTCGAGCGCTTCGCGGACTTCACGGATGGGTCTGGTGACCACTTCAGCTGGCTGCAGGACCCCGGATTCGATCCAGGACAGGATGGTTGTTATGAGCACGTGGTTGATTTCAGGATGCGCGCGCGATTCGCCGCCCCAATCAACTCCGACGATTGAAGATCGCTTTAACAGCGCGAGATTAAGGGGGATGCTGGGTATCGTACCGGCGGCAAAGCCGACGACGAGAAAACGTCCCCCGGGCGCCAGTGCACGAAAAGCCGTTTCTGCATAATCCCCGCCGACCGGGTCGTAGACGACGTTTAAGCCCCCGGGCGTCAATGCTTTGAGTTCACTCCGCCACCCTTCCTTGGTGTAGTCGATGCTTGCATCGGCACCGAAACGGATGGTGGCTGAGCGTTTTTCTTCACTTGAGGCTGCGCCGATGACGTGTGCTCCCATTGCCTTGGCAATGGTAATTGCAGCTGAACCGACACCTCCGGATGCGCCCAAGATGAGCAGGGTCTCACCTTTAGCAAGCTTGCCACAATCCCGCAAGCCATACAGAGCTGTGGCGTAATTGATGTAAAGGCTGGCAGCGGTTGTGTGGTTAATCTCATCCGGCAACGTGATCAGTCGGCTAGCCGGGAGTGCAACGAATTGCGAAAAGGCCCCACTCCCGGCGAGCCCCATGACGCGGCTGCCAACGGACAGATCGCCAACATCCGCACCTGTTTTTACCACGACGCCGGAAAATTCACTGCCGGGGTAGTAAGGTAGGGACGGCTTCACCTGATACTTGCCCTGTATCATTAATCCATCGACAAAGCCGACACCTGCGGCGTGTACCTCGATAAGAGCCTCTTCGGGACCAATGTCTGGCGTAGTGATTTCTGACTCTCTTAAGGACGATGGGGGGCCAAATTTTTCACAAACTACCGCGCGCATTATGTGACCCCGTTGTTTTGGGGTGGTCCGGCCGTTGTATAACGGGTGCCTGGAGGGTCGATGGCCCATTTGGGTGAAGATGCCCACGTGTCCCCATAAACAAGTTCTTGGACGGGCCTTCTGCGCACCGGACCATGACCTCCTGCAGGCCTGCCGAGGGTGACTGTGCAGGCGATGAATACTTCTTCGGGGATGTTAAGCAGGCTTTTCAGCTCTGTATCTACGGGTCCGTGGAAGCCGGTGATGACGCCGCCATACCCCAGAGCGCGAGCAGCGAGCAGGAGGTTCTGCACGGCCGGATAGACCGATGCACCCTCCATAGGTGTGGGTGCACGATAGCGGACGAGGCATGGAAGAATTAAGCAGGGAACTGCCGCAAGTTGCTCTACGTAGCTTTGCATTACCCGGCCCATGCGTGCTTTGGGTGAATGTTCATCAGCGCCACTGCCTTTGTCGTACTGATCTTTGGCCCTTTTGGCCACCCAGATTTTCTGTGCGGCATCTGCGATCAGTTGTTTCGCCCTTCGTGCCTTGTCTGTATCTGTGAGCACAACGAAACGGAAAGGTTGCCGATTGCTGCCACTTGGCGCTCGAGTTGCGGCCCACAGGATATCGCGAAGCGCGTGGTCAGGGATGGGATCGCGGGTATAGCGGCGTATGGCCCGGGTTGTCGCCAGACCTTCGAGCAATCCTATTTGATCTTTGTATAAAGGCGTATCACCGAGCCCCGCCATGGTTAGTTCCTCCGCAAAAGAGTGCCAGATGCTACCGATCTCAAGTAAAGTCTCAACAGCAATTTCGGGAGGATGGAATGAATCAGCAATGGCGCCTTGCGCGCAAGCCTCCAGGTGGTTGGCCCGTGGCCGAGGATTTTTTGTGGTGCGAAGAAGACGATCCTCGGCCCAGTGACGGTCAGGTGGCGGCTCGAACGATCTATCTTTCAATGGATCCCTATCAGTGGGGACGTCGTCGAGGTGGGGTCGAAGCTGTCGGAGATGTATGTCATGGACGGACTGTCTCCCAGGTCACTGCATCTCGCCACCCGACTTTCAAAGAAGGTGATTATCTCTTTAATACCAATGGATGGCAGCAGTGTGGATTAACGGGAATGGGTGTCACAGATTTCAATTACATGCATCCTCGCAAACTCGATGCGACAATCGCACCGATATCAACAGCGATTGGCATCATGGGGATGCTTGGTCTCACTGCCTACTCGGGCATGATGGTGCAATGCGATCCACAGCCTGGGGAAACTGTGGTTGTATCAGCGGCGTCAGGGGGTGTGGGACAGGTGGCCGGCCAGCTTGCGAAGCTGCGGGGTGCACGCGTCGTCGGCGTGGCTGGTGCAGAACATAAGTGTCAATTTGTCACTTCTGAACTGGGCTTCGATGCCTGCGTCTCGCACCTTGATGATGATTTCGAAGATGCCCTCGGGGAAGCGTGTCCTGATGGGTGCGATGTCTACTTCGAGAATGTGGGTGGTAAGGTTTATCAGGCGGTACTGCCGCTGCTGAACGTCGGATCTCGTCTAACTGTGTGCGGGATGATCTCGCAGTATGGGAATGAGGATGGACTAAACTCGCGAGACCAATGGAACGCCATGGGTGAGCCATACTTTGAACGCCAGGAGGTCGTTGTTCATGACCTTTTTGTGGGCAACTTTGTTGCAGAATATCAGGCGGCATTTCTCGCCGAAATGGGCGGTTACGTTCAGGATGGTCTCGTCGGGTACCGGGAAGATCGCTGGGAAGGTCTGGCCAAGGCGCCGGAGGCGTTCATGGCGATGTTGAAAGGTGGTAATTTCGGTAAAACCATCGTCACGGTAGGCAAAGAATAATCATCATCGGGGGGCTTCATGCAGCGTGTAGATCCAGAGTCGATAGGATTTAGTCGGGATCGGCTTAACAGGGTAAGTGAGTGGCTAAACGAGCAGGTGAGTAGCGGGCGCCTGGCCGGCTGTAGTGTGATGATTGGGCGTCGAGGTGGTGTCGGCCTGTTAGAAGCGACCGGATTGGCCGATATGGAAGCCCACAAGCCATTTTTGGAGGACACGATCGTACGCATTTTTTCTATGACCAAGGCGATCACCACGGTGGCGGCGATGCAGCTGTATGAGCGGGGTCTGTTTCAGCTGGACGATGCGGTCGCTAAATATATACCGCAATTTGCACAAACACCTGTTTGGACCGGTGGCGAAATTATTAATACCGAACCGCAGATGGCACCGATGACAGTACGCCACCTGATGACCCACACGTCGGGTCTCACCTATGGCTTCATGCAGGCCAACCCTGTAGATAAGGCCTATCGAGCGGCGAAAATCGAGTTTCCGGGAAATGCGGGGAGTCTCGAAGAGCTTGTGGATCGACTGGCAGAGTTGCCGCTCATCTGCCAGCCAGGTAGTCAATGGAATTACAGTGTGTCGAGCGATGTGTTGGGTCGGCTGGTCGAAATATGGTCCGGGCAGTCGTTGGCGGACTATCTGAACGAGTACCTGTTCTGTCCACTTGGCATGGATGACACGGGCTTCCATGTTGCCGAGGACAAGCAGGATCGGTTTGCTGCACTTTATGCTCCCCTGGTGGGCGGCGATATGAGTAGCATTGGTAAGGTGGCGCAAGCCAGCCCTGAGGAGCGGGGTGGATTGAAGCTTGAGGAGAGTTCAAATAAGAGCCGCTACCTACAACCGACTGAGCTTTATTCCGGCGGGGGTGGGCTTACGGGGAGCATCAATGATTATGGGCGCTTTTGTCAGATGCTTTTAAACGGTGGCAAGCTGGAGGATGTGCAGATACTCGGGCGCAAGACAGTTGAATACATGCGGCTCAATCATCTGCCTGACAATCGCGACATGGCTGCCATGGGCCAGCCCGTGTGGAGTGAGACGAGCTATGACGGAATTGGCTTTGGACTGGGTTTTGCTGTGGTGATTGACCCGGTAAAGGCGCAAATCGTAACCTCTGAAGGAGAACACCATTGGGGTGGTGCAGCCAGTACGTTTTTTTGGCTGGATCCAGAGGAAGACCTTTTCGTTGTTTTTTTTACCCAACTTATCCCTTCGTCGACGTATCCGATTCGAAGAGAGCTCCGTACGCTGGTTTATCAGGCAATCATTGAATAAAGATGCTGCGTTGTGCGCAGCACTGTTTCTACTAAGTCTGACCTGCCTCGGTGCAAATCGAGCTTCACTGTCAGCGCTCAGGACAACCAGGAGGGCCTGACCTAGGTGTTAGTGCTGCACGCCAATCGTTGATCGCGCCACAATCAATGCGGTTTTTGTATAAACACAGCCCCATATTGCAAAAGTTGCTGTTTGGTCCCTTGTTCAAAATGATGGCCCTCATCTGACGGGTTCAAGGGCCTAAGTATTTATCCAGTTGAAATTCGATATTGAGTGTAGTTAACTATATCCGTTGGAGGAAGTGGAGAGAACGCCGCTTGGTCCACGGCATCGTTTTCTGGGGAGAGAGCGATTGTAGTCCGTTCGACGAACGGGCTGTTGTACATAGGATGTCGTGAGACTGAGCCCGTGCGCAGTTGCCACGTTCACACCTCGAGCGGTTTGATTTACCAGACTTTTAGTTGCCTGCGATAGACCTCGACTTAATGGATGCAGGTATCTGGGTTAATAGGCGACCTGCTCAGGTGCTTGGAACGTGGCTACAGTCCTGCCGGGGAAAACGGGGTACATGGGTACCCCGTCACCGCTTCTTTTGTTGGTTTTTCAACCAACCATTACAGTCAGTCGAATCATGCTCTGTTTAGATAACCCATGGCGTTGATATTTGCAGCCGCTTACCCTGCATAGTGGGCTTGTGCGTGGTATAACTTGGCCACCCGTAGAGGTTGGGGATCATGAGTCAGAAGTTTACAGACGCGCACGTCCATGAATGGCGCGAGACAGGCTTTGTCATTGTCGAGGATTTCTTTGACGCCGAGGAGATTGCACCCATTCTAGGCGATTTCGAAACGCTCTATGCCGATCGGGGTGCAGGCCCGGGTGTTGGAGTTGAAAAAAACGTGAAAAAGCCCGGTGAGATCGGTGACAGTCACCCACGGCAGTTTTTGAACTTTGACCAGATGCCGTATCCGGCCTCACCAGCAATCAACCTGATTTCCATGCACCCCGGACTGATCGCCTTCGCCAAGGCACTCCTTGGTGTGCCCCTTGTACATTGTTATCAATCCCACACCTGGGCTAAGTACACCGGCGAGGCAGATTACGATCAGGCTTTTCACTGTGACTTTGGTAACCACACGCTGACAGTACCAAGTGACGAGATTGGCCTGAGAACCGTTGATTTCGTCATCTACCTGACGGATGTCACTAATGATCTGGGGGCGTTGCATTATGTGAGTAAGGCTGACTGTGCTGAGATTCTTGGTGCGGGGGCGGTGATCGCACCGGCAGGTCAACAACAGGCCTTGAAAGAACGGGAACGCTCTGCCGCGGCGCCTTCAGGCTCGCTGGTGGCGCACAGCATCGATACGATGCACCGGGGCACCAATCTCACACGCGCCCGGGGTAGGCGATTTACGATGACGGTAGGCTACAAGGCTCGTGGCAATGAAATGATTGGATTTCACGTCTGGCAGTTTTCACACGAGCGCCCATGGGATCTGATACTCAATCATGCGTCTCCTGAACAACTTGAAGTGCTTGGCATCCCTTTGCCGGGCGATCCATTCTGGACGGCACGTACGCTGCGATTGACTCAGGCACGATGGCCGAACTGGAGTCTGACGGCGTATCAGCAGGCTCTGTCGTGAAACCCCGGTTGCATGTCGTTGACGGCACCTACGAGCTCTATCGGGCTCACTATTCTAAGCGGCCGAATAAGATAGCCCCGGACGGGTTGGATGTGAAAGCCACGGCAGGTGTCGTAAGTTCGCTGATGAGTCTGTTAACGGATTCACACGAGCAGGTGACCCACCTGGCGGTCGCTTTTGATAATCCGGTCGAGTCTTTCCGTAACGATTTATTTTCCGGATACAAAACCGGCGAAGGTATGGAGCCTGCTTTGGTTGCGCAATTGGATCTCGTCGAAGAGGCCGTCGCTGCGTTAGGCATCACGGTGTGGTCTATGGCGCAGTTTGAGGCGGATGACGCGTTGGCGACAGCGGCCGTGAAATATCTCGGAGAAGTCCGTCAGGTTCGAATTATGACGGCAGATAAGGACCTTGGGCAGAGTGTGCAGGCAGATCGGGTGATTCAGGTAGACAGGATGAGAGACCGGATCATTAATGAGGATGGGGTCATGGCGCGCAATGGGGTTCTGCCCGCTTCGATTCCCGACTGGTTGGGACTTGTCGGGGATAGCGCAGATGGTATTCCTGGTTTGCGTGGATTTGGTGCTAAATCGGCAGCAACGCTGTTGCGTGAGTATGGCACGATCGATCGTATACCTGACGATCCGGATACCTGGGTTGTCAAAGTGCGAGGTGCACCACGTCTTGCGGAAGTGCTTTCTCAGCATCGTGAAGAAGCCGAACTCTATAAATTGCTGGCGACGCTGCGTACAGATGTACCGCTCGTGGAATCATTGGATGCACTTGAGTGGACTGGCGCACCGCGGCTTGCCTTTGAATCGCTTGCCAGACGTCTTGGCGGTTTGACCATGAGGCCGCGTCGTTTTGTTGCTTAAGGACATCTTCATTGCGATCCCATCGCCACTATTATGTTTCGTTGTCTATAACATGGCTGGCAAGATGCGAGAGAGGAAAATACATTGTCTGAGCCTGATCTGAATCAGCCGGAGTTAACTGCTGTCCGAGCAGAGCATCGCTTAGATGAGGTGAGGCTCGCAGCCTATCTCGAAGCGCATCTTGAAGGTTTTTCGGGTGATCTGATTGTTCGCCAATTTGAGGGCGGCCAGTCCAATCCAACCTATCTCTTACAAGCCGGCGCACGACGCTGGGTGTTAAGGAAAAAGCCGCCAGGCGTCTTGCTCAAATCGGCTCATGCAGTTGAGCGGGAGTACCGCATAATGGCTGCACTCCAACGGACCGATGTGCCGGTGCCTCGAGTCGATGTGCTTTGTGAAGATGACGCGGTTATTGGTACGCCGTTTTTCGTGATGGAATGGGTAGAAGGCCGGATCATCATGCAGCCCCTTGAATCAGGAATTGCAGCGGATGAACTCAATGCGATTTATCGCTCATACATTGCAGTCGCTGCTAATTTGCATGCGCTCGACTACGAAGCCATTGGTCTTGCCGACTACGGGCGCCCCGGTAATTACTTTTCTCGTCAGGTCAGTCGTTGGACGGATCAGTACCGTGCAACAGAAACAGAGCCGATTCCACAAATGGACGAGTTAATTGCGTGGTTACCCGAAAATATACCTGAAGATGATTCCACTTCTATTGTCCATGGTGACTTTACGATACGAAATATGGTGGTTGCCACGGACGGATCAGAGATCAAGGCATTACTTGACTGGGAGCTATCTACCATCGGGCATCCGTTGGGAGACCTTGCCATTGCCTGCCAGTTCTTCTACAGCGATGAAATCACCCGTGCGGAGATCAAAGCGCTGGGTGT
>JAYZCO010000035.1:0-12161 GCA_036338285.1 Pseudomonadota bacterium | reverse complement strand
GGGCTTTCTAAACGGGTGCGCGTGATTTGAAAACGCTTCAGCGAGCATATGCTTTATTCTATTTATAGAAAAAACTTATAAATAGTTGATTTAAAAGAATATAAATCATTAATTGATGGGCATTCTGCTCACCCGAGCGGCCCGCTGAAGTAGAAGTCATCGCCGCTTGCAGGTGCTAAGAATGCATTTAGATCGTGGTTGCGATTTTATCTACGCAATCGATCAAGCAGTTCTGCTTCGACGGTGCTTTTAACAACCCGATAATCTATCTGCCGCTCTGCGGCAATCGCCATCAATTCATCATGCTCAGGTTTACCACGCTTGAGCCCATCAGGCTGGATGACGACTTTGACTGAGATTGTCCCTAAGGAACTGTCAAACTGAATGACCTCTCGAGGGAGCATGCGTTTGGAAAACGGGGTGATCCTAAGACCAATGGTCGTCGAGTGGTTGAGCATGACGTCGCTCACCTGATCCTGTAAGGGGATAGGACAGAGTGCAGCCAGGGTATGCGCGGGCCTGCTTTTTTTCATGATGATCGGCGTCACCCAGACATCGCTGGCACCTGCAGCAAATAGCGATTGCATCAGCGGCTCATAGCTCTCTGGTGTCATATCATCGATATTGGCTTCAATTACGACTTGTTGATCAAGCACCGCATCCGTGGTCTCAGGTGCGTAATCGCCCTGCACGACACGGACTACGTTAGGCAACTTAAAATCTTTAAAACCTACGCCGTAACCCACTCTGGTCGGCGTAAATTGGCCCCTGGGACTGAACTCATTCACATTCGACGCCAGTATAGCTGCACCGGTCGGCGTAGTGGATTCGCCTTCCACTCCACCGTAGGTACAGGGCACCCCGTTTAATAGCTCCTGAGTTGCCGGCGCCGGGACTGGAAACCGGCCATGCGCGCAGTCGACAAAACCGCCCCCCAACTCGACGGGGTTTGACAGAATCGTTTCCGGCTTAAGGTATTCGATGGCGAGTGCAGCTCCAACGATATCAACGATCGAATCGATGGCACCCACTTCGTGGAAATGCACCTCATCGACGGGGATGTTGTGTATCTTCGCTTCGGCACGGGCGATGGCTAAAAACATAGCCAGGGCTCGTGCCTCGGTTGCGGCCGGGTAGGTCGCGGATTTGATCATTTCGACTATGCTGGTGTGGTGCCGGTGTTCGCCACCGTCTTCGGCTATGACCTTAAGGTGGGTGCCTGTGATGCCCATCTTTGTTGCCTGGCTCACCTGGAGTTGGTATTCCTCAGTGATTGGCAGCCGCGCCAGTTCAGCGCGCAGCCATTCCAGAGGTACGCCAAGGTCAATGAGGGCCGCCAGGTTCATGTCCCCGGCTAACCCGCAATGAGGTTGATAGAAAAGCGCTTTAGGCAAATACAGGCCCTAGGCGAGGTTGAAATAGTCGGAGGAAGTAGCTGCAGCCACGAAATTTTCCTTGAGATGTAAAAGCGACTGCATATCTGCATTCACTACATCGAGCCCGTTTTCCAACACAAACGCATAGCTTCTCTGAAAATCTGATAATTTGGCTTTAAGCAGTTTCTCGTCATAGTACTGATTGAATGCGTCAGGATTTCCCCAACCGAGCCATTTGCGTCCGGCTAAGAAACGACCTGCTTTCATGCCGACTAAGCCAATGCCCGCGTGACGTGCTTCGTCGAGGAGCGATTTCAGATCGACCATTTTTGGGGTGCCTTCGAGAATAGAACGGTCTTCCCAGTCGTACCAACCACCAGGGGTGATCGCGATCATGGCCAGACTGTACCAACCTGTATCGAGTGCCGCCTGCAGGACATTTTGTGCATTCTGGTGAGTTGAGACTCCAAGATGGTCCACTTTTCCTGCTGCTTTGGCGTCTTCGAAGGCGCGATAGATCTCTTCATTTTTAACGATCGAGACATTACTTGCTGCCATCTGATAGTAGGCATCAACATGTTCGATATTCATCTCTTTAAGGCTTTCATCCAGATAAGCGCTCCAGCCTGACGCAGCGGCCTTTGCCTGTTCGACGGAAATGTCTTCGTTCCATTCAATGTCTGCAGGTACGTAGGCTTTTGAAATAAGAAAAATATCGTCACGGTGTTTATTGAGAAAAGGTCCGAGGTGCTTTTCAGCATCGGCATAGTAGTGTTTGAATCCTACATCGAATGTATTTACGCCGGCTTCGAAGGCTGCATTTAAAAGCTCGTCATGTGGCTCACGGGAGAGTGTTGCGCCACAGCCGAATACAAGGCGGCTGGAATTATGCCCGGTACGGCCTAATTTACGGTATTGCATGGTTGGCCATGGACTGGCCAGTCCGGCGGCTTCTTTTCCTTCGAGAACTGCTGCCCGCACGTCTCGAGTTTGCAGCAAGGCATTGGCGCTGACGCTCAGCATGGTTCCATACTGAATAAAACGACGACGGGTGGCAGCGAGCGTTGGGTTGGATTCGGTCATGAGATCCTCTTCTAAATTCGACATGTGAAATTACCTAACCCATAGTTTACGCTCATCAGGGGTGTGAGTAGAAGGGCGGGAATCTGACGCGGTTACGTTGCGCCGAGCAACGGTAGTGGTAGGGTAAGGCTTTTCGGGGGAGGCTGGCATGTTTGTACGCCATATCTTAGTGACATTGGCCCTGTTGATTGCCGGGTCTGCGAAGGCAGAGCTTGATCTACGCCCAATAGAGCGAGGCGAATGGGATGCATCGACCGTCGCGCACCTTGTTTCTCGCGCGGGTTTCGGTGCAAGCCAAGATGAAATCTCCCGGTTACAAAAAAGATCACCTGGCACAGTCATACGCCGGCTCATGAACGGCTCTGCTTTTGTTGGCTATGACGACACACCGTTTGATCACTCTGGCATATTTGAACCAGGGCTTGATCCTTTTCCCCCGAGCAGACCCGCAACCACCATGCTTGCCAAGCAACAAGGTCATGCGCTTGGCGTAGAGGTTAAAGCATCGGGCAATCGACCCCTCCAACCTGTGGTGAATAAATTTTTTTACTGGCTGCGTGCGAGCAGACTTGAGACCGACCGGGTTGCCTATTGGTGGGCACGTGAGATGCTCCGTACAAAGCATCCGTTGCGTGAAAAACTTGCGCTGTTCTGGCACGGGCATTTCGCAACCAATGAAGACAAAGTGCGCGATTACCGCAAGATGCTCAAGCAGATTGAAACCCTGCGCGCTTTGGGGCTGGGTAATTTTCGGGATCTGATTATCGCCATGGCGCAGGACCCGGCAATGCTGGTCTTCCTGGATGCAGGGGTGAACACGAAGGATTCGCCTAATGAAAATTTTGCCCGTGAAATCATGGAACTTTTTACCATGGGTGTTGGCAATTATTCCGAGCGCGATGTTCAGGAAGCCGCAAGAGCGTTTACCGGATGGAATGTTGATAATCTGGATTTTCATGTAGACCTCGAGCAGCACGACACCGATGAAAAGCGGTTTTTGGGACATGCAGGGCGGTTTGATGGCGTAGAGATCATCGACCTCATTCTGGCAGAGGAGGCCACCGCAAATTTCATCGCGAGCAAGCTGTACAGACATTTCGTCAACGAGGACCTTGCCAGGGAGGATGAGGCGCAGCTTGGTGATGTGCTTAGGTCTTGCGACTACGACATCGGTGAATATCTGGCCGTGCTATTTATGAGCCAGGATTTTTATACGACGGAGAATATAGGCTCTCGCATCAAGGGGCCCGTGGAGTTGGTGGTCAGCACCTACCGTCAACTCGGTCTGCAAGATATTCCTGGGGTACCTGATTTCAATGTTGTAAGTGGCGCGCTGGGGCAGAGATTGTTACATCCCCCGACAGTTGCGGGTTGGAGTGAGGGCCGTAGCTGGATCACTCCGAGTCTTATGTTTGAACGCTCAAACTTTGTGCTTGATAGTCTATTTCCTGACATTGGCTTTGTTCCGCCTGATCGTTATCCGTTTACGGGGGAAGTTGTCAATGTACAGGCCCGCCTTCGCCGGGGCATGAGCATTTCGGCTGCGACAAAACCCACTGGTGTCGCAACCGACGGAATGATGTCAGCATCCAACATGTTGGCAGACCGCGATGAAGACTTTAATACCAGACTTGGCAGTATGCGAGGCTGGCAGATGGCAATCGAGCGCGTCAAACCCATCGTAAGAAGTACCGCTAATATTCGCCTTACAGCGCGCGTGAAGGATCAGGAACTTGGAACACCCAGACAGGTTGTCGATGACTTTGCTGCACGCTTCTTCAGCGTCACCCTTGATGAGATGACACGGCAGGTGCTCGCGAATTACTTAGCAGAAGCACTGGGCACTCGTGATGTATTGAGCGCACTGTCTTATGCCGAGGAACCACTGCGTAAACTACTTCACCAGATGTTGAGTCTGCCTGAATATCAGTTAGGTTAATGGTAGGCGATGAAGGTGAGCAATCGATGGTATGACTGGTAGGTAAAAAGAAATGAATAGAAGAGAATTGTTACGTCGCGGTGCTGAGCTAACCACGCTTAGCCTGTTACCTATGGGAACGCTGGCCGAAGGTGCACTTTCTGATCGGATACTGGTTGCGGTAGAGCTCTCAGGCGGCAACGATGGCCTTAACTCGGTCGTGCCGTATGGTAACGATGCGTATTACCGAGCAAGGCCAACGGTAGGTATACCGGCCAACGAGTTATATAAACTTGACGACCATTTTGGCCTGAATCCTGGCATGTTAGGCCTGTATCGACTCTGGCAGGATGGACATGTCGCATTCGTACATGGTTGCGGTTATGAACAACCGTCGTATTCCCACTTTACTTCCATGGCCTACTGGCACACAGGCTCGCCTCATCGGGGCGATGAGTTCGGCTGGTTAGGGCGAGTGGCTGACGAACTGAGTCCTTCGTATCGGGACAATATGCTGATTAACGTGGCTGGCAGGCAATCGCTTGCCGTTAAGAGCCGAGTGCATACGCCCGTGGTGTTTGATGACCCCAATCGCTTTCAGCGGCACCGATGGATGAGTGAGCCCGTGTCTGCACAGGATGTGCCGGTCAGCAGCAAAAACCAGCGTTTTCTCCGTTCTGTCGATTACAGTGCTCAGGCTTCATCGGTTGCGATCAGAAACGCCTGGTCCGGATACAAAACTGACATCGATTACGGGATCGCGCCGATGGATCTTCCGAAAGTGGCCGCCTGCATCGCCGCAGGTATGCCAACTCAACTCTATCATGTCTCGTTTCGGAACAATTCTTTCGACACACACGTACAGCAACCCGCGCTACATCGCCGGCTCTTAAGTTATGCATGTGATGGTCTGCACGGATTTATTCGCGATTTAGAACGCATGGGGATTGCAGATCGGGTGGCGGTGCTGGTCTATTCTGAGTTCGGCCGGCGTGTACCCGAAAATGCCAATCTTGGCACTGATCACGGGAGCGCGAATAATATGTGGCTGATCGGTGCCGGGGTCAAGGGAGGGCACTACGGGGTATTGCCGAGTCTCACCGAATTGGTTGACGGCGACAATCTGCTGTACACGACGGACTTCAGGCAGGTTTATGCGACGGTGGCCGAATCATGGCTGGGGGTAGACGCAAGCAAAGTCCTGCACGGAGAATTCAAATCCCTGCCTGTATTCGCCTGACGCTACTCGCACAGTAATACGCCATCCGCTTCCAGTGCATCGAGCGTGGAGTCATTTAAACCGAGGACCTGCTGTAAAGTGGATCGATTATGCGCGCCCCGGGGCATCGCGCCTCGGTCGGGCGTTTCGCTGGGTCCTGCCGGGGTGTCATTGAAACGGACGGGAGACCGTGGAATTTTACGCGGTGTGCCGTTGACATCAATATCGACAAAAACCTGACGGTCCTTTGCCCAGGTTTCGCTGGGTATGTCTGCCAGGGCTTTTACCGTACCGAGTGGTACACGGGCTGAGTCCAATGCCGCCTCAAATTCTTCCGCGTTTTGATATTCGTCTGCCCATCGTTGCATGGTTGCCTTCACCTTTTTTTCTTTGCCTTGAGTATCTCTCGGCGAAAGCCAGCCTATCGCGTGTATTTCCGCTTCTTTACCGAGGGCCTTGGCCATGCCAAATATCCAACTGGCCGGGTTGCCCGGTATCTGTACGTAGTTACCATCTTGTAGCTTCACAATGGCTGCTTTGCCTGGCCGAAATGGACTCACTTCGTCACCGAAACCACCATTAATCTCAACAGCGGACCACTCATTGGTTGCAAGCATGGTCTCGGCCATAGAAACATCGATCGAGCATCCTTCACCCGTACGCTCGCGACGGAACAATGCCCCCATCACCGCGCTTGCAGCCTGAGCCCCGACGGCAAAGTCGGCGTGAGACACCGATTCAGGTAAGGGTTTGGTTTCCCGCTCACGGGCATTTAAGTGGACAAGGCCGAGTTCAGCATGGATAACGGGTGCATAAGCGCGTCTGTGACGAGCCGACCCCGTCTGTCCGTATCCGCTGATGGAGCAGTAAATAACATCGGCATTGCCTGTTTTGATTGCTTCGTAACCAAGACCCAGTCGAGCGGCAACACCGGGGCGATAGTTTTCGACGACAACATCTGCTTTGGAGGCCAGTTCAAGGACCAATGCCTGTCCGGCGGACTGACTCAAATCCACGCAAAGATGTCGTTTCCCGGCGTTCTGTTGGGCGAAAGTCAGGGCGACGCCATTGGCTTTAGGTATACCGAGGCGCATGAGGTCTCCAGTGGGTGGCTCGATCTTCCAGACCTCAGCGCCGTAATCTGCCAATGTGCGAGTACATGCAGGACCTGCCACAACACGGGTCAAATCAAGTACTCTAATGCCTTTAAGAACCATCAAACTGTCCAATGGGGAGCGATGAGGATTATAGTCGCGGTGTTATGCCTGCTTGCAAGTGCCTGTGCCAATAAAACAGATGTGCAGGGAAGGGCAGTGAGTGAACGTGAAACAGTGCAACCGAACGTCGTGATTCTGTTTGCGGACGATCTCGGGTACGGAGATCTGGGCAGTTATGGCCACCCGTATATAAGAACACCCAATCTTGATGAGATGGCTCGGGAGGGCCAACGATGGACTGACTTCTATGCTGCTGCACCGGTTTGTTCGCCGAGCCGTGCCGCTCTGTTGACCGGTAGATATCCGGTGCGAACCGGACAATTTGGTGAGCGTATTGGTGTCTACTTTCCGAAAGAGGCCGGCGGCTTCCCGGCGGAAGAAACAACCATCGCTGAATTGCTCAATGCGGCAGGATATCGTACCGGGATATTCGGTAAGTGGCACCTCGGAGATGCGCCGCATGCACTGCCTACCCGCCACGGATTTGATGAGTGGTTGGGCATACCTTATTCGAATGATATGGACTGGGAAGTCGGACCGGATATAGAGGGGATGATTCGCCTCACTCAGGAAGGTAAAACCGATGAAATCGAGCGAATCTTCACGACCAGGCGCGCACTGTATGCGAAACCCGTGGCCGGGGCGTGGCAGGTGCCTCTGATACGAAGTGTGCGCCATGGCACTTCTTTTAAAGATACGATTGTGGAACAACCCGCGGATCAATCACTTATCACGCAACGTTACACGCGTGAGGCGATCAGATTTATTGAAGAATCCGGCGAAGCGCCGTTTTTTGTATACCTTCCATACACAATGCCGCACACACCACTTTTTCGCAGTCCGGCGTTTGAGGGCCACAGCGTCGGTGGGCGGTATGGAGATGTCATTGAAGAAATTGACTGGAGTGTCGGCCAGATACGTGCCGCGCTCAGACGCCGCGGTGAGTTGGAGAATACACTTATCCTATTCACTTCGGACAACGGGCCATGGCTGACAATGTTGACTGAGGGCGGACGTGCCGGGCTTCTTCGCATGGGCAAAGGGACGACTTTCGAAGGGGGGATGCGCGTGCCGGGTATTTTCAGCTGGCCTGGACGCATCAAGCCTGATGTTGTCAGCGAAATAGGGTCTACGCTCGACATCTATAGAACCATTGCTGCGATTACTGGGCTTGATGGTTCGGCGGGTATAGACGGATATGACCTTTCATCTACTCTTATTGAGCGTACACCCAGTGCTCGAAAGGCGCTTGTGTACTACCGTGGCGGAGCGCTTTATGCGTACCGTTCGGGGCCATGGAAGCTGCATTTGAGAACGCAAGGCGCCTACGGCCAAGGGCCTGAATTGACCGTCCATGAAAAGCCAGTTCTGTATCATTTGCACGATGATCCATCGGAGCGTTTTGATGTCAGTGAGGCGAATGAGGAGACAATAAGAGCGCTGACGACCGAAATTGCGACGCATCAAGCGCAAATGAATGTCAAACCACCGGCGATGGACGCAAGGCTTGTGCGTATTGTGCCGTAGGTCTCGTGCGGTCACGCGGTCTAATTGGAGGCTGTGATAAGATGCTTCGTTTAAGCTTTGCTGGGTGAATGATGAGCAGTGTTCTCAAAGAAGATAAACCGGTCGTGCCTGATCCCTATTCTCTACCGCTGGAGTCACTAGACCCCGCGAAAGCTGAAATCTTTCAACAGGACCAGCTCTGGGGCTATTTTGAGCGGTTACGCAAGGAAGACCCCGTGCACTTCTTGGCTGACTCAGACTACGGACCCTACTGGTCGATTACCAAGTTCGACGACATCATGTTTGTCGATTCGCATCATGATCTCTTTTCTTCTGAGGACGGGATTGCGATCGGCCCATTGAAGTCCCAGGCAGAAAGTGCGAAAGAATTTCGGACGCCGATGTTTATTGCGATGGACCCGCCCAAGCATGACGTTCAGCGTGCGACGGTGACACCGGTGGTGGCGCCGCGCAATCTCTCGGCCCTCGAGGGCACCATCCGAGCGCGCGCGGGTCGCATCCTTGATTCTCTGCCGCTCGGAGAGACATTCGACTGGGTCGATAAAGTCTCCATCGAGTTAACGACGCAGATGCTTGCGACACTTTTTGATTTTCCATTTGAAGAGCGGCGCAAGCTGACATTCTGGTCGGACATGGTGACAGCGGGCCCGGAAATTGTCTCCACAGACGAACGGCGTGCGCATCTTCTTGAGTGTCTGGCATTTTTTACTCGCTTATGGGAAGAACGCAAAGACTCTGAGCCCGGCCTTGATCTCATCTCCATGCTGGCACACGGGGAAAATACCAAAGAGATGCAGCCGATGGAGTTTCTTGGCAATCTGATCCTGCTGATCGTTGGTGGTAACGACACGACGCGAAACTCGATCAGTGGCGGCGTGCTGGCATTGAATCAAAATCCTGACGAATATGAAAAACTACGCCAGGACCACACCCTGATCACTTCGATGGTGCCCGAAATTATCCGTTGGCAGACGCCGCTTTCACATATGCGCCGAGTTGCCACCCAGGACGTTGAGCTTAGAGGTAAAACCATTAAGGCAGGCGATAAGGTCGTCATGTGGTACGTTTCAGGCAATCGGGATGAAGAGGCGATCGAAAACCCCGACGACTTCATTATTAATCGCAAAAAACCCCGGCACCATCTCTCCTTCGGTTTCGGTATTCATCGCTGTATGGGCAACCGTCTCGCAGAGATGCAACTGCGCGTGCTTTGGGAAGAAATCATGCGGCGCTTTTCATTCGTTGAGGTCGCGGGCGAGCCGAGTCGAACGCCGTCGATATTTGTCAAAGGCTATACAGAACTGCCAGTACGACTGCATGCGCGTTAGCAGGTAGTCAACATTATATGCTCGGACTGTCGCACAATCTGTGCACCGTCATTTATGTAACCATGTTATCCATGATCACACCATGGTCGAAGATGATGAGACGTCTACGGGCTGCAATCTTTTCTTAACAAAACGATTTTTCGGTCTGGCACGAATGTCATCTGATGTCTGTCCAGGCTTCACGCTCGGCCTTTGCCGGGTCAGCCTGTTGCCCCGACTGATGATCAAACACCATCGTCATACGCTCAGCGCCGTCATATCTTGCCCAACCGGGATCACCCTCGCGGATGAAAGAGATCCAGGCTCGGTGCATATGATCAGCAACGTGCTGAGGACGATCACCGGGTCCGACGAAAGCGTCTACGCCAGCCGCGCTGAGATTGTCGAATGCGAAAGGGATCTCCAGCGCGTGCGTTGCCTTCAGGCGGCCACCAAATGCTCTGCTTTGCCAGTTAAACAGATACATCCAGGTATCGGCTGTATGCGCCTCGCGCGCCTCAGCGAGCCGAACGGCGGGTATACGGAACATGTGATCTGTCGTGATGGCGATGAGTAACTCTTCGGCAGATGCATCCGGGCGGGTTTGTCGGTATGTTTCCAGGCTCTTAGATGCGCCGTAGACATCCGCAATACGGCTTAGTTTTGCTTCGTCTACCTCACCATAACCCCACAGCGTTGTTTCATCTGCATTGGTTCCGGTCAGCACGCTGACGTCGCAGCCAACCCCGGCACGGATGGCGGCTAAGGGACTTTGTGCGAGTGTTTGCGTGTCGTGGGCAGGGTAGAAAGGTGACACGGACGTGCCCAGGAGGTTGGTGATGCCTGCACCTGTTTCTAAATGCGCAATGGTGCTCAACTGGGCATCTAGTATCTGTTGTGCAGACACTGCCTGTAGTCCGATCGGGTCTGAATGGCCCAGTTCGGTCAGGAACAGCTCGGTGACTTTTTGTGCCGCCTGTCGTGGCAAAGTGTGGTGGGCGGCACCACTTTGTGGAATAGCACGATGAAAAAGACCCTGTGCTGCAGGACATCCGAGGAGTGTCGAGACGCTGAATCCGCCTGCCGACTCTCCGCCGATAGTGACCTGGCTTGGATCACCGCCGAACGCTTCAATATTACGCTGCACCCACTTTAAGGCTTCAATCTGGTCGAGGATGCCGTTGACCGACGATTCCTCGTATTCGCCACCCAGGTGGCTCAGGTCTGTGAATCCTAAAGCACCCAAACGGTAGTTGATGGAGACGGTGACGATATCGCCGTTGATCGCGAATCTGGCCCCGTTATACCAGGGAATGGAACTCTGACCCGTGCGATAGCCTCCACCATGAATCCAGACAAAAACAGGACGTCTGGCATCATCGCAAGCGGGGGTCGATATGTTCAAAGACAGACAATCCTCGTCCCAGCGTACGGGCGCGCTGTCAGTCATCCCGCCTCCCGGAGTTTGCGGGGCTGCCGGTCCGAACTTGAAGGCTGGATAGGTTTCTGCAAATGCGCGACGGGTCACTGGTGCTTTAAAGCGCAAATGCTCAACGGGTGCTTCAGCATAGGGAATCCCTGCGAAAAGCAACACGCCGCCTTTTTCTTTCCCTGCTATTGGTCCTGCAGATGATTCTGCGATGATATCTGTCATGTCTGCCTCTTAAAGATTGTGTCGTCGGGATCCTGAAGTAATAGGCAGGCAGTTAAACATGCGTGGATGCGTTGCCTCAAGTGAAGCATACTGCGCGCCTTCGAAATGGAGGGGCCGATTTGAGGCGAATAAGCGTTGTGCTGCTAACGTTATATGTGATGACGACCGCGTTGCCTGTGTGGGCGGCGGAGACGTTAAAGCTGGGACGTACGATGGCTTGGACGGCATACAACCTTGGCACCACCGGTTATAACCAGGCCGTGGCGATCGGCAAAGTCCTGAAGGATCACTACGATGTCAATCTGCGGGTAGTGCCAGGCAAAAACGACGTATCCAGGTTATTGCCGCTGTTGCGCAGACGTGTGCAGTTTTCAGCAAATGGCGCGGCTACTTATTTTGGTCAAGAAGGTGTCTTTCAGTTTGCGGAGGACATGTGGGGCCCGTTGCCATTGCGGCTAGTCATGATGTCGTATGGCGATTCGAATCAATCATTAGGCGTGGCTGCAGATCTCGGCATCAAAACCTATGCCGAACTCAAGGGTAGACGGGTGCCCTACGTGCGTGGGGCCCCCGCCATCAATATTCCGATACAGGCTTTCCTTGCCTGTGGTGGTCTGACATGGGATGACGTGATTCGTGTGGATTTTCCAGGTTATGCCGCTATGTGGACGGGTGCTGTGAATGGTCAGGTAGATGCTGCGTACGCCAATACAGTATCGGGTCCGACGCGAAAACTGGAAGCTTCTCCAAGGGGAATATTCTGGCCGCCTGCGGAGCATGATGACGAAGGTTGCTGGCAGAGAATGAATGCGGTGACCCCATTTTTTACCCCCCACATTGCGACGCGGGGAGCCACCATC
>JAYZCO010000034.1:0-31414 GCA_036338285.1 Pseudomonadota bacterium | reverse complement strand
GCGTTAGTTGGTGCAATTGATCAATTAAGCCCTGGCGTTTTGGCAAGGTGGCGTATTTCTGCCAGTCTTTCATGTCTCTCAGACGCGCACTGAGCTGGCTTATATGGCGATCAACATTTTGTTGTTCCCTGAGCGGCAAGTTTGCATCGTCACGTAATGCGCGAGCGCGTTTAATCGCGGACACGGCGTCCTGATAGTGACCTGCATCCAGTGTCGAGACAACGACGGCAAGCGTATCAGCCAGTTCGTTCTGTGCATTCGATGTAAGTTCGCTGAATTGCGCGAGCTGGGCAACGAGCCTTTTTTCATCGCGTTTGAAGATGAGTAGAACTTCTTCAGGTCGAATCTCAGCAGGCCATGCTAGAAACTGTTGTGCATCGCGCCAGGACTTGAGCCATGCCTTGGATGCTTCTACGGCTTCCTTTGAATAAGAGGCAGCCACCAGCAATTCGGGTGAGGCATAGGTCGACCAGGGTGGTTGTTGTAATTTTTCTACCGAATTTGCGAGTCTGGCCATCGTTTCATCTAACCGGGCGTAGAGCATGCGCACGGGATTGGCCGAGGGCGTTTCGACTGCGGACCAGGCGGCGGTTATATCTGACCAGGTGTTAAGCAGATCCGTCGCGCCACTTTGAGCGATAAGGTCAGCAAATAATTGCAGGCGCGACGCCCACTCATCGTCCCCTGCACCGCCCTCATCTATCGGTAAAGTTGCTTCTTCGAGAGGAGACTCGGGTGGGTCGGGTAACGTAACATCGCTGAGCGTGGAACTGAGAACATCGATTTGGACGCACAGGTCCTTGGTTACTTGGCCGCGAGCGTCGGTGAGTTTTTCGATGCGAGCACGACTGACGGCATTTGATGGTTCGGCTTTGAGTTCGGCGATTGCACGCACTAAAGCCTGGTCGAGTTCTATTAGGCGTTTGTTTTGGTTTTTGTAGCGGGTGCGGGCTTGTTTGACGGCTTCGAGTAACACGCGAGCGTGCCGATTGCATGCCTTGTCTTTGTTTCTTGAGGTCTTTTCTAAGATAGACAAGCCGCTTTCGGTTCGCAGTACCGGATGCCGAAATAGGCGATCGCGGTCCTGTCCGCGGACCTTAACTGCCAATTCTGCTAGCAATGTCGGGTCTGTCAACTGATCGAGCAAGCCCATTAATTCTGTGCTCGATGCCTGCAAAAGATATGCCTTGCAGATCCTTAGGTCAGCTAGAAGCTCACCATGACGGCTGGGTTCAATGAGATCGACGATACGCAGCAGAGCGGGCTCTGACAGCACCTCGTCTTCGAGGAACTCGACTAACAGCTGAGGATTGTGTACCGCTGCAACTGCGGCACGGCGGACATCAACGCTTGAATCTGTGCGCGCGCACGACAGAAGAATCGCTTCGCTCTCAGGTAAGCTTGGATCGAGCGCGCCTACTGCACGCAGGCGCACGGCATCGTTGTTGCTGGTCAGCTTGTGCCTTTTGAACAACTGCTCAAGCATGGTCGTATATGTTTAGCTCAAGTCTTTGTGGGATCCATCACAAAGTGGGGCACCCTTTGTGTGTTTGCAGCCACAAAAATAGAGGGTTCGACTGTTTTCAGCAGTATATGCAAGCGGAGTGAAATCGGTCCCTTGATGTGAGCCGTCGCAGAAGGGCTGTTTGGCGCTGAGTCCACAGGCGCACCAGAAATATTTCTTTCCTTCCTCTACGTCTACCGGATAGGGCGCGGATTGTGCAATAACGGGATCACTCATGTTTCCTCCAATGGGTTTGTTCTTTTTATGCGCAATGCAAACCCTACTAGGAAAATTCTCGTTTGTCCTACCAGAGAAAGTAGACCAGTATGTCTTTGCTGACTTTCTATGTGAAGTTTGCCGAACGCTTTTCGAGGAAAGACACCTCGCCCTCGTTTGTATCGGGACTTCGGCCTCGCTGGTTCCATCAAGGATGGTTTAATCATTCTTTTGCAGTCCAAGGCGTTGTGGAGCGCAGCCATGGTACTGAGATGTCGCTGAAATTGATAAAGTACCGATCCTTTTTGCGGTTCGATTCATGTGGGTTATGAAAAGATTCAAAGCACAGTCCGCGGGTAACTTTGAAGCGCAAATTGAGCGCGAGTTAGACACCCTCGGACAAACACCTGCCGCCATGGCGTTATGGGAAGACCTTGCCTGGCGAGAACTCCTGGTCGAACGAGGATGGAGCTGTCCTTCCTGGCCGCTTGATGCGGGTGGTCCGGGATGGAACGATGTGCAGAAACTCATCTGGTATCGGTTGTGTTCAGAACGATTTGATGGCTTCTGCGAACCGCCTGAAATCCGCGAAGTAGGGCCATGTCTCATCCGCTGGGGGAGCGAAGTTAAGAAAATATTGGTCGCCATCGCCCATTTAGAGGAACGGTGGGCAATGGCTGTTTTCGATAAACAAGACATCACGACGACGGTTGACCTCGACACGGGGCGGCTTAACGGCTGTAAAATGGCGGTGAGATTTTTTGATCGAGCCGATCGTCTCCTGATCGTCGCGCTGACAGGTAATGAGGGTTATGTCCTGCTTGGCCTTGATCCGACTGCACAAGGGGTTGTTGCTGAGGCAAAGGCGAGCTTGAGCGGTGATCGTGACTACGTAACGCTTACTTTCATCGACGTTGCCGTCGAGAAAACGGATGTCATCGCCCGGATCGCGGCGGAAGAGATCCATTCTTTGTATGATCAGATGGTCGCTTTGGAATTAGGTCATACCGGTGTGCTGAATCGGCAGCTGGAGCAGATTCGAGAAAGTCTGTGCGGTGTCGATGACCCGGAGTCGTTGCATCGACGGGCTGATGAGTTTGAAATTGAGTTAGCAGCTTTGTCGTCTCTGGAGAGCCGTATGGCTGCGGCGCTGTCTCGTGGCGAGTCGCCACCGGTTCCTGGCGTGCTCCTACAAGCGCGTATCCTGTCGCTCAAGGCCCGCTTAGGAGATTTGCTTATCGAGGCGTTCGGTTATTATGCGCTGCCCTTTCCCGACGCGATGATGTTACATAATGAAGGCAGCGTCGGTCCGGCGGCGGCCGCCCAGGCCTCGCGGGCTATGCTCGTGATATCGGAGCAGGTAAATTATGCAAATTTGGCGGGTGATCTGTACGATAGGGCAGTCGGGGCGTTGTCTGATGCGTTCGTCAAGCAAAACAACGACCATAGAAAATAACAATTGAGCATCTAAGAGGTACGCGAATGGACTTTTCATTCACTGATGAACAAACCCTGCTGGAAGAGAGTGTAGGCCGCTTTATCCAAAATGATTACGCGTTTGAAGATCGCCAGAAGTTGGTGAAGGATGAGAACGGTTTCAGTGCGGAAAATTGGAAGACATTCGCTGAACTCGGCTGGCTTGGTGTGGCTTTTGCCGAGGCGGACGGGGGCTTTGGTGGAGGTGCCGTGGAATCGATGCTCATGCATGAAAACTTCGGCAAAGGTCTGCTCGTTGAACCTTTTTTGGCAACGGTTGTGCTCGCGGGCGGGGCGATCAAACATGGTGGCAATGAAGCTCAGAAAGCGCAGTATCTGCCAGGAATTATCGATGGCACAACCCAGGCGGCGCTGGCTTATGCCGAGCCACAGGGCCGATTTAATCTGGCCGATCTCACCACCACCGCGCGCAAAGATGGTGCAAATTACGTCATAGACGGGTACAAAGCAGTGGTACTTAATGGTCCGTCGGCTGATCTATTTGTCGTATCCGCGCGTACGTCCGGCGACCAGCGTGACGAAGAAGGGGTCTCTCTTTTCATTGTGGCTGCTGATGCAGCGGGTCTTAGCCGGCGGGATTATCCTACGGTGGACGGTCTTCGCGCATCCGAAGTGACACTCGAAGGCGTTACGGTGACTGAAGATGCACGCATAGGCGATCAGGATCAAGGCTATGCAATTGTCGAACAGGCCATCGACGATGGGATCCTGGCTGTTGGTGCTGAAGCGGTAGGTTGTATGGAGGTGCTTTATAAAGACACGGTGGAGTACTGCAAAAATCGAGAACAGTTCGGCCAACCCATCGGCAAGTTCCAAGTTCTACAGCACCGCATGGTGGATATGTTTATGGAACACGAACAATCCAAATCACTGATGTATATGGCGGCGATGCGTCTCGATGAAGGCTATGGCCCTGAAGCGCAGAAAGCCCTCAGCGCCTTTAAAGTGCAGGTAGGCAAATCAGGGCGCTTTGTTGGTCAAAACGCGGTGCAACTACATGGCGGTATGGGGATGACCGACGAACTCAACATCGGGCATTATTTCAAACGTCTGACGATCATCGATACATTGTTCGGTAACGTTGACTTTCATCTGAAGAGATTTGGCAGGTTTTAAAATATGGCGCGATGGGATAAAGGGGACAGCGGGCCTTCTATACCGGATTGGTTCTGGGAAGCGATCGAGACCGAAGCTGAAACACGCAGTGTGGAAGTAGACGAATGCGATGTGGTCTATCGGTTGTATCCTAAGTCGGGCAAACCCGGCATGCTTCTCATCCATGGCATGTATGCGCATTCGCGTTGGTGGGATTTTATCGCGCCACAATTGCTCGATGAATATGATGTGGCTGCCATGGACCTTACCGGGATGGGCGACTCGGATTATCGCTACGCCTATGACGCCAATACCTACGCAGACGAGATTGTCGCCGTCCTTGATGATGCGGGTTTTAGCAATGATGCAACCGTTGTTGCTCATAGCTTTGGCGGATATCAGGCAGCGCACGCGGCCAACCTCTATGGTGACCGATTTGGCAAGCTGGTGTTGGTCGATTCAGGCATCCGCCATCCCGATGACCCGCCACCAGAGCATGCGATGATGATGATGGGTGTGCGCGCGAAGGTCTATCCAAGCAGAGATAACGCGATTTCTCGGTTTCGCCTGCAGCCCCCACAGCCGTGTGAGAACGAATACGTCTTAAAACACATTGCACAGCACTCAGTGATGCCTGTGGATGGTGGGGGGTGGTCTTGGAAATACGATGACGATTTACCCTCTGCATTGAAGGAAACAGAACGTGAACCGGACGATTACCGGGGCATACATGTCCCGCTGGGTCTGATTTACGGTAAGGATAGTGAGCTGTTCTCGTTGCGAACGCTTGAGTACATGCGAGAACTGGTGCCCCAGGAATTCCCGGCGACGGGCATAGACAATGCACAGCACCATGTATTTTTGGATCAACCGTTGGCGTTTATAGATGCACTCAGAGAAATCTGTCGAAGCCTGAATTGAACAACATGGACCTTGGCCGATGATGGTGCGTCCATGCCCGGCTTGTTCATGTTCACCCGTTCACTCGTTAGTGATTCAGAGCGCATCGATTGGTTCCAGTGTGACCGTGAATGCCGTGTGTTTTTCGATTTCAGGGCGGCTATACAGGAGCGGGAACTGTTGCTCTGTCGCCCAATTTTCCAGCAGATTGTCGTAGAACTTCGACCGCGGATCGCCAGACTGACCAGGTGCGTTGGTAGCCAGCGCCGCATCCCAATTACCCACATCGACCACCATGCGGAATGATGCCCCGCTGGCGACATCAAACGTCTTTGCATTTCGATAGCCGGTATTATTGGTGGTGTTTGAGTTGCCGCCGCGAGGATAAGGCGGCATCTGCATCAGTTGCTGCATAGCCCTCGGCGCGAGATCAAACAAAGGATGTTCAAATCTGATCTTATGCAGGTCTCCCCAGCGCCACACACTCGTATTTTCCCCCAACAGCGACACCACCTCTGTATAGGCATCTTTAAGGCTTGCACGGGCGAGCACGAGGCCCGGAGCTGTCTCGATAAGTTCGAGTACGGTGAGTGAATCCAGCTGGCGAGGTGGTTGTGTTGGCGGACCAATTAAGGTGGCCAGTGCGCTCGTCAGATAGCGGGAGTACCAAACATTCCAGAGTGCGGCTGCCGCAGAGTCGGGGTTCAACTGGTGGTCCCAATCGGCCAGTAATTGACCGCCTGGCAGCGTTGCTAAATCGGGCAGCTTGGAGAGCAGGGTACGTGCGAGGACAGATTTATAGTCCCTCTGCAGCTTGAGCGAGGCGGCGAGCGTGTGCTTTTTATCAGCCTTAAGAACTTCCCAGAGGCGGTTGTACCGCCAGGGTGATGACCACTCGAAGCCGATGCGGAAGTGCTCGATGGGGTAGTCAGCCGGGAGATTCATCGAGTTTGCCGTGCCGGTGAATCCCCTCGGTGGGTTGAACTCCTCAGGCAGCACGTCCATGTCGAAATAACCAGCCCACTCGTAACGGCCATCGCCGGGGACGGGCAGCAGACCGTCCCAGTTGAGACGCTTTGGGAAGCGGCCTGCAGGCTTGTAACCGATATTGCCGTCGACGTCAGCATAAACCTGGTTTTCAGAAGGTGCTCCCCAGCGGTTGAGTGCACCGACAAATTCCCGGAAGTTCTTAGCGCGCATGTATTCGACGCTGCCAAAGTAAGGAGACATACCCGGTTCCAGCCAGGCTGCACGCACGGCAAAAAGGTGCGTTGGGGTTTTGGCGATTACCGGTCCGTGAACTGTGAATTGAAGGGTGAGGGTTTTTTTCTCGTGCTCCCCGATTTGTATCACTTCGCTCACCTCGGTGAGCGGCGTAGAAGCCCCTTTGTAGAGATAACCCGCCTCGGTGCGTTCGTATACGTAGAGGTCTTCCTGATCGATGGGAAAGATGGTCAAGCCGAAGGCGATACGCTCGTTATGACCGATGGATATGCCGGGCAGTCCTGGTTCACCTGCGCCGATGACGTTGATGCCAGGGGCCACCAGGTGCGTGATATATCTAAGTGAGGGTGTACTGTGCCCTCTGTGTGGATCGTCTGCCAGGATAGGACGGCCTGTTGCGGTGCGCTGGGGAGCAACGACCCAGTTATTGCTTCCGAGGCTGTGGTCGAAAGTATCCTGCAGTGCGATTTGTGGGTTGTCAAAGCGCACCGGCGCTTTTGCAAGTTTGTACTTGCTTAAGACGTTTGTTGGAATCACACAGGGATCGAGGCCCTTGGGTATGCGGGTTTGCCAGGCCGGTTCAAGCTGTTTCCAGCGACCTGCTTCCTCCAGCCGATTAGCGCAGGCCATGCGCGCGCGCCACACTTCGTTGGTGATATTGCGCCACAGCCCATTGCTGCGAATGCGAACAACGTCTTCCGGCTGCCAGCGTTGAGGTTGATAGTTCAAAA
The DNA here is from genome assembly GCA_036338285.1 of Pseudomonadota bacterium. Taxonomy (GTDB): domain Bacteria; phylum Pseudomonadota; class Gammaproteobacteria; order Pseudomonadales; family Azotimanducaceae; genus UBA4421. The sequence continues at coordinate 24,247 of JAYZCO010000034.1, read as the reverse complement.
GATGGAATTCAGGTGGCAGAAGATTCTCGTTTTGCTCCGTCAGTGCGATGTAGGCATTGACGCCCGATGTAAAGACCTGGGCGATGCGCTTCGCATCATTGCCATAGGCCAGCCATTCGGCATACATATCGCCCCGATAAACAAAGAGGCGCGCGGCTTCATCCTGTTTTAAATATTTAGCGCCGAAAGTGGCCGATAGCTGACCCAGACCGCGCTTGCGCCAAAGGTCGATCTGCCAAAGACGGTCCCGGGCCGCATTGAATCCCTGGACGAAAAAGGCATCGTAATGGTCCTGAGCATAGATATGTGGCACCCCCCAGTCGTCGACGATAATTTCTGCTGGGGCAGTGAGCCCGTCGACTTTGTAGTGGGCATCGTTGTGAATAGCCGGCTCGGCTGAAACGATAATAGGTAAGAGGACAAAAGTAACAAAACGGTACATAGGGCTCTCTGAGACGTAAAGCGCAATAAAGCTTCTGCTATGAGGCTATAGGTCGCTTATCTGTGGGGTCTTGTCAACCCGCAGGCTGCCTCGTTGCGGTTGATTAATCCCAGCTCAGAGCGCCACCCGTCTGGTATTCCGTGACACGTGTCTCGAAGAAATTCTTCTCTTTTTTGAGGTCCATGATTTCCGACATCCAAGGGAATGGGTTCTTCGCGCCAGGAAACTGCTCACCGAGTCCTATCTGGGCGAGACGGCGATTTGCAATGAACTGCAGGTACTCTTCCATCATGTTCGCATTCATGCCGAGCACCCCTCGAGGCATGGTGTCTCTGGCATAGGCCACTTCCAGTTGTGTACCTTCAAGAATCATATGCTGTGCTACTTGCTGGATCTCTTCGTCCCACAGCTGGGGGTTCTCCAGTTTGATCTGGTTGATGACGTCGATGCCAAAATTCACATGCATAGACTCGTCACGCAGGATGTATTGAAACTGCTCGGACGTGCCGGTCATCTTGTTGCGGCGGCCCATCGACAGAATTTGCGTGAAACCGCAGTAGAAGAAGATGCCCTCAAGCACACAGTAATAAGCGATGAGGTTTTGCAGCAATGCTTTGTCGGACTTAGGTGAACCCGTTTGGAAAGTGGGGTCTTTGATTTCGTTGGTGTATTTCAGTGCCCAGGAGGCCTTGGCGGCAACCGCTGGTACCTCGTGATACATGTTGAAGATCTCACCTTCATCCATACCCAGCGACTCAATGCAGTATTGATATGCATGGGTATGAATGGCCTCCTCAAAGGCCTGTCGCAGCAGGTATTGTCGGCATTCAGGATTAGTAATCAGTCTGTATATCGCCAGGACCAGGTTGTTGGCAACTAAGGAGTCGGCTGTCGAGAAAAAACCCAGGCTTCTCTTAACAATGGTCCGTTCGTCACTTGTAAGTCCTTCATCGGACTTCCACAGAGAGATGTCTGCGGTCATGTTCACTTCCTGAGGCATCCAATGGTTGGCGCATCCATCAAGATATTTCTGCCAGGCCCAGTCATATTTAAATGGCACCAGTTGATTCAGATCGGCACGACAATTAATCATCGCTTTCTGGTCTACAGTCACCCGCTCGAGGCTTTCAGGTATCGGTTCGGCTTTTGCCTGCGCGGGGGGTGGTTGTGGTATTTCCTGCACTGGGGCGACGACGGGTTCAGGCATGGCTTGTACAGGTTGTTCTACCACCTGTACTTCCGGCTCCGCCACTATGAAGGCTTCCGTCTGTAGGGCGCTCAGTGTGTCCGGTGTGGGCGCTTGGTTAGCGCGCTCTGTGGGTGTGTTGACCCGTTCTGGTATCGGCGGGTCCGTTGCGACTTTAAACGCCTGCACTGACTGAGCTTTAGCATTCTCTTCGTCGTTGTAATCATCCCAAGTCAGCATATCTGCTTGCTCCTTTGGTCTACTGGCAGGCTTCGCAATCTGGGTCGTCGATTGAGCACGCCAGGGGTACTTCGTCTGCGGTGCCCAATTCAATATCCAGCGCACCCACCATGGACGGGGCAGAGGCGTCGGGTATTGTCTGTGCAGCATCCGTGCCTGTGGCAGAAACTGCATTTAACGTACCTCGGTCAAGGGTCGACTTTTCAGTACTGGTCGCGCTGAGCGCGCGCAGGTAGTAAGTCGTTTTTAAACCTCTTAACCATGCCATGCGATAAGTGATATCCAGTTTCTTGCCCGATGCACCGGCCATATAAAGGTTCAGCGATTGCGCCTGATCCAGCCATTTCTGTCTGCGACTCGCCGCGTCGACAAGCCAACGCGGTTCGACTTCAAAAGCGGTGGCGTATCGCTGTTTTAGGTCCTGTGGCACTCGCTCTATCGCTTGCAGGCTGCCATCGTAGTATTTGAGATCATTCACCATGACCTTATCCCACAGACCCAACGCCTTCAGATCTCTGACCATGTAAGCATTGACCACTGTGAATTCACCGGAGAGGTTCGATTTAACATAAAGATTCTGGTACGTGGGTTCGATGGATTGGGAGACGCCAGTGATATTTGCAATGGTTGCTGTCGGTGCAATTGCCATGACGTTAGAGTTGCGCATCCCACGGTGCTGTACTTTGTCGCGCAACTTTGCCCAGTCGAGTGAGGTTTCAGTATTAACGTCGAGATAACCTTCACCGCGTTCCACGCGCAGCATCTCAAGTGAGTCGATTGGCAGAACCCCTTTGTCCCAGAGTGAACCTGAAAAACTTTCGTAGGTACCGCGTTCTTTGGCTAACTTACTCGATGCATCGATCGCATAGTAGCTAATCGCTTCCATTGAGCGGTCCGCAAATTCCACGGCCGCCTCTGACGCATAAGAGATACCGAGCTTATAGAGTGTGTCCTGGAATCCCATCACCCCAAGCCCTACGGGGCGGTGTTTGTGATTTGAGTTTTTAGCCTGAGCGACAGAGTAATAGTTGATGTCGATGACATTATCGAGCATGCGCACTGCGGTGCGGATAGTTTTCTTCAGCTTCTTCATGTTGAGCTGACCATCCTTGATGTGCTGCACGAGATTGACTGAGCCGAGATTACAAACGGCGATCTCTTCGGCCGACGTGTTTAAGGTGATTTCGGTACAGAGGTTCGATGAGTGCACTACGCCGATATGCTGTTGCGGCGAGCGTACATTGCAGGCGTCTTTGAATGTTATCCACGGATGACCCGTTTCGAACAGCATTGACACCATCTTGCGCCAAAGCTCCACCGCTTTGATGCGCTTAAAGAGTTTGAGCTCGCCAGTGCGGGTCTGTTCTTCGTACTGTAGGTACCGTGCTTCAAATGCACGGCCGTAGCAATCGTGCAGGTCCGGGACATCACTTGGTGAGAACAATGTCCAATCACCATCCTCACTGACCCGCTTCATAAAGAGATCAGGAACCCAGTTGGCGGTATTCATATCGTGTGTGCGACGACGATCGTCGCCGGTGTTCTTGCGTAGTTCTAAGAACTCCTCAATGTCGAGATGCCACGTTTCAAGGAATGCGCAAACGGCCCCTTTGCGTTTACCTCCCTGGTTGACCGCGACCGCGGTGTCGTTGACGACTTTCAGGAAAGGCACCACGCCCTGGGATTTGCCATTGGTGCCTTTGATATAAGCACCCAAGGCGCGCACAGGTGTCCAGTCGTTGCCAAGCCCGCCAGCCCACTTAGACAGCATTGCGTTGTCGTGAATGGCGCCATAAATACCATCCAAATCGTCAGGCACTGTCGACAGAAAACACGAGGACAGTTGTGGTCTCAATGTGCCTGCATTGAACAGAGTGGGGGTTGAGGCCATATAGTCGAACGACGATAGGAGGTCATAGAACTCGATGGCCCGGGTATTGCGGTCGCTCTCCTCTCGTGCAAGTCCCATCGCGACACGCATGAAGAAAATCTGCGGCAATTCAAAACGGATCTCGTCACTGTGGATAAAGTAGCGGTCGTAGAGCGTTTGCAATCCGAGGTATGTAAAATTGAGGTCTCGCCCGGGATTGAGCGCCTCACCGAGCACGTTGAAGTCGTAATCTGCCAGGTTCGGGTGAAGTAGTTCGAGTTCTATGCCTTTGCTTATAAACGCTGAGAATGCGCCGGCGTATACCGTTTGCATCTGCGATTGCGTCGCCCTTTGTTCGGTGCCCGTCCCGTCTATATTTAAAAAGGTTAGCGCTTCAGTACGCAGCTCATCGAGCAATAATCGTGCGCTGACGTACGTGTAGTTTGGCTCTTCTTCTACCAGGGTACGTGCAGTGATCAATATAGATGTGGCGACGTCAGCGGCAGAGATCCCGTCGTACATATTGTTGAGAGATTCTTCGAAGATCCTGTTGGGTTCTACATCATTCAACTTCTCGCAGGCTTCGAAAATTATCGTACGGATGCGCTGAACATCCAACGGTGTCGCAGACCCGTCTTTGTTGATGACACTGACATGTGAAGTTATCTCAGGTTCAACAATGTCTTTTCCGCTAGGTTGCACCGCGCGTGCGCGTGCGCGTTCTTCACGGTAAAGGACATAAGATCGAGCAACTTTCTGCTCGCCGGAACGCATGAGGGCGAGCTCGACCTGATCCTGGATGTCTTCGATATGGATCGTTCCGCCTGATGGCATTCTGCTTGTGAAGGTGTCAGTGATCTGTTTGCACAGTGTTCCTACAATTTCTCTTATGCGTGGTGATGCAGCGGCTGTGCCACCTTCTACTGCAAGAAAGGCTTTAGTGATGGCGACGCTGATCTTGTCATCCGTATAAGGAACTACTGTGCCGTTGCGCTTGATGACTTTGAGCTGCCCAGGGGCGGTTGCAGTCAGTGACGGTGTGAGTGGTATTGCTGTGGATGGTTGTTCTAAGGCGCTTGCGGGGGGGTCGGGTTGTTCAGCCTGCTTGTCCGTTTGCATCAGTTTGTATTCCACTCCTCAAATACTTTTCGACTTCTGTTGTTACTTTGTATATTTACTACACGATCATCGACGCAAACTGTGATAGCGGCAGAACTTGGCGTATCTATCATTGCTTGAGGCAAAACCTGCGTGTGCAACAACAACCATAACCGGCCCGGGTGTTTCTGCCCTCTCTCAGCATGACACTCGAGCTTACTCGAACACGGTCAATGGTATTCCGCCCCGAACACATTGAATGATATGGTCTAATAAAAAATTAGATCAAATCAAATAATTGACCCGCTCTAATCAAAAAACCCTATATATAGGGTTTTTCGGGACGAGCTACACAAGATAATGGGTGAAGAACGTGATTGCAAGAAAAACTCTGTGGATAACCTGTGGTTTATTTGGGGTTGTTTTGTGGACATGAGTAAGTCCTTATAATGGGCTGTTAATTTGCTTGATCTACGGGCTTTACTGGCCGCCAGATGCAGGCAGAGACGAGCTGGCTGGTAGAGAAGCCACGTGCAGTGGTTCTATAATCTAGTGTCTGAAAAGCAACACGCAATCGGTTCGAATCTGGGGAAACTGTGCCGCACTACATCATGGCGCTCGATCAGGGCACGTCCAGCAGCAGAGCGATCATATATGACGAGGCGGGGGAGGTGCATGGTCAGGGTCAACAGACATTCGACATGACCTTCCCGGCCGACGGCTGGGTTGAGCAGGATCCTGAAGTTCTCTGGAAGACAACGTTGACGGCGGCTAAAGAAGCCCTGGCGAGCAGCGCGTTGGACGCCGCGGAAATATCAGCTTTGGGCATCACCAACCAGCGCGAGACCACTTTGGTCTGGGACCGGGAGACAGGTGTTTGTGTATACAATGCCATCGTCTGGCAGGACCGGCGCACAGCTGGCTACTGTGAGACCCTGGTTGCACAGGAGGTTGATGGTCGTCCTTTATCGGCTTTGATTGCCGAGCAGACCGGGCTCGTGATAGATCCTTACTTCTCCAGCACCAAGCTTGCATGGATACTGGACGAGGTGCCGGGGGTGCGAGAACGCGCGGAGGCTGGTGCCCTTTGTTTTGGAACGGTAGACAGTTTCCTTATCTGGCGCCTTACCGAGGGACAAAGCCATTGTACAGATGCAACGAATGCCAGCCGCACTCAGCTCTATGACATCGAACGGGGCGCCTGGAGCGGGCAACTGCTCGACTTCTTCACCATCCCCAAGGCGCTCTTACCCGAAGTAAAGGACAGTGCAGGGGATTTCGGTACCGTCGCGTCTGCTTGGTTTGGTGCAGAGATACCCATTCTGGGGGTGGCTGGCGATCAACAGGCTGCGCTGATCGGGCAGGGTTGCTTTGAGCCTGGCCAGGTGAAAAGTACGTATGGCACGGGTTGTTTTGTGATGGCCAATACAGGTCAAAAAAAGATACGTTCCCGACAGAATTTGCTGGCAACCGTTGCCTATCAGCTTGAAGGGGAAGCGACCTATGGTTTGGAAGGCAGTATCTTTGTTGCCGGTGCCGCCATCAAATGGCTGCGTGATCAACTCGGATTAATCGAACAAGCCAGTGAAACCAGCGATGCTTTTGCCGATACCGGTGGTGACAGCGGTGGAGTTTTTGTCGTCCCTGCCTTCACGGGACTTGGTGCGCCGCATTGGCTGCCTGATGTACGTGGTCTGATCACGGGCCTGACACTCGATACACAGCGTGCCCATTTGGTGACGGCTTTTTTGCAATCCGTTGTCTATCAGACCGAAGAACTTTTGCGTGCTATGGCCGCAGATGGTGCAACGACAACAAAGCTCAGAGTGGACGGGGGTATGGTGGTGAATGACCATTTGTGTCAATTTCTCGCGGATATCCTGAATGTGGAGGTACAACGACCTGCAGATATTGAAACAACTGCGCGTGGTGCCGCAGTACTTGCCGGTCTAGGCCTGGGTTTGCATACGAATCTCGGCCATGCGGCGCAGCGCTGGCAGCTAGAGCGCGCGTTTTTACCGCTGATGGCACCAGCGGAGCGCCAGACGCTTCTGGCCGGTTATGCGGGCGCTATAGAACAGGCAAAGAAAGTTACACTTTGATTACAGAACCGGTGTAAACCGGATCGGCATAGCCGTCTAAACTGTAAAAATGGAAGTGTTGGGTAGAATTTACGGGCGATTTGTCCGTCCCTTTGCCTTGAGCGGCGGTTTAGCGGTTTATGTTGCTTTAACCTGGGGGTTGCAGCAAAGCGGCTATTTCCGTGCTACCCAGGCGGTTTACTTGCAGATTGTTGCAATGTGGCTAATCGGATTTGCGGCGCTGGCCGCATTGCCTAAATCCAGGCTGCAACCCGAACACAGTATGCTGGTGCTGATGCGTACCATCTGGTGCAACATGGGTGTTGTGGCCATGGCTGTCCTTGTGCCAAACGCGATGCGGATCATCATACTGGTGCCGCCTTTGTTCGGATTAATGTATGCAGCACTCTACTTAAAACGTAGCCATGTTGCTTTTATTGCTTTATTCACCTGGCTTTTTTACGTGTTCAGTAGCTTGGGTCTGGCGAGCTACGAAGACTTGGGACCACAGCTTGAGCTCTTTTTGGGGATAGGATTTGGCTTCATACTCTTGGTCGGACTTGTCTTGATCTTTGAAGGACAGGTGATTCGAGATGGGCTGCGAACGCGAAATAATGCCCTGCGTCAAACGATGAGCCGACTTCAGGAGATGGCGCTTAGCGATGAGCTGACAGGACTGCACAACCGTCGCCACATCCTCGATGTTTTACTGCGCCAGAAGTCGTTGGCTGAGCGTGAACAACAAGACTTCACCATTTGTTATTGTGACCTTGACCATTTCAAACTGATCAACGATCGGTATGGCCATGTGACAGGAGACCAGGTGTTGCGGCAATTTGCCGAGCTTACAGCCGGTCTCGTTCGCGACATCGATTATGTGGCCCGCTTTGGTGGTGAAGAATTCATTCTCGTGCTCATCGGTGCAAACGAACAGGCGGCTGAAAATGTAGCAAACCGCCTGCGTGCACGGACGAGGCAGATGTCGATGCCGGGCACGCCCAGTGACTTCGTGCTCACCGTCTCGGTAGGTGTGACGAGCTTCAAGCCTGGTGAGCGTGTTGATGAAACGTTGAATCGGGCTGACCGCGCATTGTACTCGGCAAAAATGAGCGGGCGGGATAAAGTGGTTCTGGTCAAGGCATGACCCTGGGATTTAACCTGCCCATTCTTCCGGGGAAACCGGGCACTTCGGTCTCCGTGTTTCGTTGATCTGCCTAATGGGTTATCGTCTTCCGCTTGTAGCTATAGCGTAATCGGATGACACAAAACCGCCGAAAATTCGCCCGTCAGCCTATTCAGCTGTCCGCGCTGGTACATCCAAACCGAGGTCGCTCGTGGCTGTGTTCTATACGAGATTTTTGTGAAGACGGTATGTTGCTGTCTGGTGGTCGTGGCGCCCGGTCCTGGGCTTCTACCGGGACAGACGCAGCCGCCGGAGACCATGTGGCGCTACACTTTTCGGTTGCCTCACCCGCAGGCCAACAGCACTTCAGGACCAGAGTACGAATTGCGCGTGTTGTTGATGGCGGCAATGGTCTCGGGGTCTGTTTCGACAATGGCCTTGAAGAAAATGCGTTAAACGCCCTGTTTGATTTTGCCGTTGCCGCGGGTACTGCGGTCCCGGATAAGTTGCCTGAGCCTGAAGTTATTCAGTCTGCCTCTCGGGGTGCGGGAGATGCAGCGACTGCGCAGGCGCCGAGCACAACAAGCGGTGCAGGTGACGAGGTGGCGGTGCCGGGAGATTCGAGAATTTCTCAGGAAGTGGCGAAGCGATTAATCACGCGCGTGATCGAAGTGGTCAGTCGGGCAACATCTCGCGTCGCAATTAACTTTAATAAGGCGGCAGCAGAAGATTTTTTGCTCAAAGCACGTGATGCTGAAACAAACAAGGTGCAGGCGAAGTATTTCGAAGCACTGGATACCCTGGAAAATCATGGCCAGATCCTTGTTGACGAATTTGTTGGCGGTGTTGTCAGGGGTGTTGAGACTGTCTCGGATATCGAGGCAGCCCTCGAGCTTCGACGCAGACGCGAAGCGGGCAGCACCAATAAATTGGAGTTGTTGGATAGGGGACTGTTCGAAGATTGGTTACAGGTGGTTGAAGTTATCTCGAAAGCTGAAAACCATTTCAAAGACCAGCTTTTAGATATGCGCGCGCAATTCAGTGTGTTGGCTAAGCCTTGGAGTCACAAAGATGTGATCCCGGTCGGCCCGGCAGCCTATTGCTGGGCATTTGACGATGCGCTGAAAGAATGCGGCTTTGAAGGAGACATTCGTAAAGAACTCTTTGATCTGTATCAGCCTGAGTTGAACCTGGGCCTGGAAAATCTATACGCGGCGCTGGCCCAGCTTTTTGAAGACAGCGGGCAGATGCCGGTGGTGGAAGAACTGCGCGAACATTTGCAACCTCGGTATACGATTAAGAATCGTGCCGGGGTTGCGGTGCATCCGCGGGATTACCAGGACATGGATCAGCTCACCCGGGAAGCTGTCATGGCCGCTGATGGGGTTGGGTCGCCGCGAGCAAATCAGAATCCGTTTGTCAGCAGCATCGGTGTTGGTGCGCCGGCCTATAACACGGCACGGTCTATACTTGATATCAATCGGCACAGGCAATCAATGTTTGGAAAGCCTCGTGCCGGAGATCTTGCGCCGCCTGATGCCACATCGGATCAGGTTTTTGGTGTCGGTCAGATCACTGAGGCCCTTTCCTCGATCCAGGCAGAGATAGGCGACGCGGCGATGGGTAGCAGGCGATTGCGTTCGCGCCTCGTGGAAGTGTTACGGGACCGACATGGCGGTGAACTGGGTTTTACCGAATCAGACTATGACACCCTCGAAGTGATGGAGAGCCTTGTGCACTCCCTATCATCGGACCAACTCCTGACTGAGGGTATGCGCGAATGGGTTGCGCGACTGGAAGTAACTTTGAACAAACTTGCAGCGCGCGAGCCGACCTTCCTGCAGAGTGATCCTGAGAACCCGCACAGTGCTGTGCAGATGCTCAATCAACTGGCCCGGCTCGGTAATTCCAACGACACCCGTGAAGGGATCGATCGCGATGTCGGACGCCGGGTCGAAGAACTGCTGGCAATGGTGATTAAAGATTACGACGAAAACCCGGCAGTATTTGATGAGGTGGTCCAGGAACTGGGGCCTTTGCTCGACCGCCAATCAAAAACTTACCGCGGAAATGTTGAACGTACTGTGCGGGCGAGCGAGGGGCAGCAGAAACTTGCCCGTGCGCGCCGACGGGTGCTTAAGGAAATGGAAGAGCGGCTCAGTGACGCAGACGTGCCGGAACTGTTGTTGGAGATGCTCAATCCTGGTTGGCGCAACCTCCTGGTGCACACGCACTTAAGGCAGGGTACCGACAGCCGCGACTGGCGTGATCAGTTATCGGTTGTCGACCAGGTATTTGGTCAGTTGGCAGGTCGGATCAATGAGTCGTCAGATGACTGGGTTGATCCGGAAATGCTCCTGCACCGAGTGGTTGAAGGCCTCAACAGCATTTCCTTTGACCCAGCTAAGCGCACGCCGCTTATTATGCGTCTGTCGAGCGCCTTGGTGGGGGACACGACCGGTGTCAGGGCTGAGGTTAAGGCAATCGCGGTGCAAGCCGAACAGGTAGAGGATTTGCTCGGTTTGTCGGGAATACTGCCGGATCTCGATCCACAGATCGAAAGTGCCGATGAGGATGTGCGTGCGAGTTATTATCGAGCGGTACAACGTGTACGGCGAATCCAGGTAGGTGAATGGTTAGCGACTGCTGATAAACAGGGCAGACCAATCATCCTGACGATCGCTTTCGTTGGTGACGAGGCAACATCGTTTGTGTTGGTTAATCGTAAGGGCGTAAAGTTGATGGAACGTACCCTTAAGGAGATGGCCGATGAACTTCACGACGGCAACATCACGCTGTTGGAAGACTACGATTTACCACTGATGGAGCGTGCGTCGCAACGCATGATTGAAGACATGCACAATCAACTGGCGTTTCAAGCCAGTCATGATGACCTCACCCAGCTGACGAATCGACGAGAGTTTGAGCGCAATGTCCAAACATCGCTGCAGCGAGTGCAGGCCTCGGGTGGGCAGCATGCGCTTCTGTATATGGACCTTGATCAGTTTAAGATCGTCAATAACACGAGTGGGCACAAAGCGGGCGACGAGTTGATTCGCACCATGAGTGCGTTGTTGGCGCAGCTATTCAAAGACGATGATACCTGCGTTGCGCGCCTTGGGGGTGATGAATTTGGAGTCCTCCTTGAAGATGTCACGTCGCTCGAGGCGCGAGAGATTGCGGAGCAGGTTTTGCAACGCATCCGTGAGACCAAGTTCGATTGGGAAGGACGCACGTATCAGACGACTGCCAGTATGGGGTTGGTGTTTATCGATCCAAGCATCACGAATCTTGACGATTTGATGCAGCGTGCGGATGAAGCCTGTTTTTCTGCTAAAGACGCCGGTCGTAACCGATTACAGGAATATGAACTTGGTGATCAGCGCATGGCTAAACGCCATGGTGCGATGGAATGGGTTACTCGGCTTGACCAGGCACTTAAGGACGACCGACTCATTCTGAATTGCCAGAAGATCGCACCCATTGCGAGTCACGAGCGCCATGAGTCGCACTATGAAGTGCTTTTAACCATGCTCGATGAACTGGGCGACATCGTTGCGCCAACGGAGCTGATCAATGCGGCGGAAACTTATAACAGAATGACGACGATCGACCGTTGGGTCATCAAACGAGTCTTAGAGTGGATGGCTGAGCATCGAAAAATGCTTGATGATTTTGCTGGTTTTTCGATTAATGTGTCAGGACATTCTGTCAACGACACGACCTTCCCGGATTTTGTTCTTGAACAGTTTGGTCGGACCCAGGCGCCGACAGCAAAAGTGTGTTTCGAAATCACCGAAACGGCAGCCATTGCTAATCTCGACAACGCCGTAGATTTCATGAACCGCATGCGCATCATCGGCTGCAGCTTCTCGCTGGACGATTTCGGTACGGGGCTATCGTCGTATTCTTACCTGCGTAATCTGCCCGTCGATTTTGTGAAGATCGATGGCGTGTTTGTACGCGATATTGCCAACAATGCCTCAGACTATGCGGTGGTGCGGTCTTTCAACGAAATTGGCCATTACATGGGTAAAAAGACCATTGCAGAATATGTCGAGGACGAAACAATTCTGCAACGCCTCAGGGAGATCGGGGTAGATTTTGCTCAAGGTTATGAGGTGAGCAAACCCTGCCTCCTTAAGGATCTGATCGTTTGACCACGAGGCCCTAGTCGACTCTGCCCAGCAACAAGAATTCAATCAGTGCTTTCTGGCTGTGCAATCGGTTGCCGGCTTCATGAAAGACGGCTGATCTGGGATCATCCAGCAAAGTCTCCCCGACCTCTTCGCCCCGATGTGCAGGCAAGCAATGCATAAACAGGACATCTTCGCTTGCAAGGTCAAGCAATGTCTCGTTCACCTGATAGGCTGAAAAGACAGCGCGTCGGTCTGATTCCTGGCCTTCGTGACCCATGGAGGACCAGACATCCGTGACGACAAGATCGGCGCCTTCGACGGCATGTTGGGCACTGGCGACCAATTCTGCGTTCGGCGTGCTCGCGAGAAGTTCAGGGTCAGGTTCATAGAGTTTGGGACTTGCGATCTTAAGGTAGAAGCCCCACTGCTGAGCAGCGTTGATATAGGAATGGCACATGTTGTAGCCGTCGCCGACAAACGCGACCTTACGCCCTTTGATTGATCCGCGGAGTTCTTCGTAGGCCTGCACATCTGCTAAAAGCTGACACGGGTGGAGAAACGAACTCATGGCGTTGATCACAGGGACGGTGGCATTGTTTGCCAGCGTCTCGACGTCGGCGTGACTCAAGGTACGCACCATCACGATGTCGACCATCTCACTCAGCACCCGCGCCATATCCTCTATGGGTTCGCCACGGCCAAGCTGGCTTCCGGAATTGCTGATTTGTATGCAATGACCTCCCATTTGCGCCAGGCCGGCTTCGAACGCAACACGGGTGCGGGTGCTGTTCATCTGCAGAATCAAAGCGCCGACTTTGCCGACCAGGGGTTGATAAATCTGCCCCTGTTCATGCATCTGGCGAAATTTTTGCCCACGGCGAGTGAGGTAGTCCAGTTCTTCTGGTGAAAAATCGAGGAGAGACAGGAAATCCCGTTTAGCCATAACCTTTGCCTCGGATTATTTCAGTCGCGAATGAGCTGAACGACGGTGTTGACGAGAATTTCGGCTTCTTCGTCGGTGAGTGTTAGGGGTGGTAAAAGACGTACGATGTTGCCTTGCGTCACATTGAGGAGCACGCCTTTGTCCATGGCCCGCTGAACCATGTCGGGCACTTCTTCATTGAGTTCAACGGCCAACATGAGGCCGAGACCACGAATTTCCTTGACCCGATTGATGCCCTCTAGACCGAGTTTTAAGGCATTAAGCATTTGGCCACCGAGGGTCTCGGCTCGCTCGATCAGACCATCGCGCGCAATCACATCTAGAACGGCGTTGCCGGCAGCGCAGGACAGTGGATTGCCACCAAATGTAGATCCATGGTTGCCGGGCACAAAAAGGTCGGCTGCGGCGCCGCGTGCCATACAGACACCGATGGGGACGCCATTACCCAATCCCTTAGCGGTGGTCACGACGTCCGGCAGGATGTCCGTGTATTGATAGGCAAAGTAGCGCCCCGTGCGGCCATTACCCGTCTGGATCTCGTCCAGCATCATCAGCCAGTCGTGATCATCGCAGATCTTACGCAACGCCTCGAGATAACCGGGGTCGGCGACATATATACCGCCCTCGCCCAGCACGGGTTCGACCAGTAGCGCGACCACGTCTGGATTGTTGTCCGCAATGTGCTGCACGGCATCGATATCGTTAAACGGTGCGCGTGCAAAGCCTGAAAGTAAGGGTTCGAAACCGGCATGGACCTTGCGGTTTCCGGTTGCGGTCAGAGTTGCCATCGTGCGCCCGTGGAAGCTGTCGTCCATCACCAGGACGGATGGGTTTTTCATTCCGGCGTTGTTGCCTTTCAGCCGAGCCAGTTTGATCGCCGCTTCGTTCGCTTCTGCCCCGGAATTGGCAAAGAATACCTTTTCCATGCCAGAAAGTTTGCACAGACGCTCTGCAAGGCGCGATTGCGAAGGAATTTCGTAGAGGTTGGAGGTGTGAGTCAGTGTCTGTGCCTGGGTGGCGATGGCTTCCGCAACGGTTGGGTCGGCATGTCCTAAGCCGACAACTGCAAGTCCGGTCAAACCGTCAAGGTATTGTTTGCCTTTGGTGTCCGTTAGGTAGGCGCCCTTGCCGCTGGCGAATGCCACGGGAAGCCGCGCGTAAGTGCTCATCAGATGTGACACGAGTTTATGTCCCGATTTTCGCCATCCTCAAAAAGACAACAGGCAGCATTGGGGCTGCCTGAAATGGACCGGAAACAATACTAGACCTGGGATAGGTGATCAAGCCGCATTGTGGTCGTCGGCGAGAGGGTCTATAACGTTGCATCAAGACAGTGATTGGAGGTTTGTAGGTTGAGTTTCGTATGATGTTCAAAGACCGTTTCCGTGGCTATCTGCCGGTGGTGCTAGACATTGAGACTGGTGGGTTCGATGCGCAGTCAAATCCGCTCCTTGAACTGGCCTGTACCTTTCTCGAATGGGAACAGGAAGTGTTGCAGCCTGGCACCACCTATCTTTGGAATGTGTTGCCTTTTGCTGGATCGGTGATTGAACCTGCAAGCCTTAAAGTAACCGGAATCGATGTGACCTCACCTGATCGAAATGCACAGGACGAAAAAGTGGTGCTCGTGGGCTTCTTTAAAGAGGTACGTGCCCGCATGAAACTGGCCGGTTGTCACCGCGCGGTGATCGTTGCCCACAATGCGGCGTTCGATGCGGGCTTCATCAGTGGTGTTTGCACGCGACAGGCGATCAAACGCAATCCATTTCATCCTTTCACGACTGTCGATACAGCAGCCCTTGGCGCAGTCGCGTATGGACATACGGTGTTGCAGGAATTATGCCGGCGTGCGGGAATCGCCTTTGACCAGTCTCGTGCACACAGTGCTGCCTATGATGCAGAGCGCACAGCAGAGCTATTTTGTGCGATCGTCAATGGGTGGCCGATCGATACGGCGACATGGACCGAGTAGTTACAGGACATTGGCCGTCGGGATGTGCCTGGCCTTAAGCTTGTGCATGCTTGCCGCTGGTGTCTTCCAGTAGCGTTTGCAATTCACCGGTTTCAAACATTTCAGTGATGATGTCACACCCACCGACCAGTTCGCCGTCCACCCAGAGCTGCGGAAAGGTTGGCCAGTCGGCATAGCCTGGCAGATTTGCACGAATGTCGGGGTTTGTCAGGATGTCAACGTAGGCAAAGCGTTGGCCGCAGGCGACCATGCATTGGACGGTTTGGGCGGAAAAGCCACACTGGGGTGCTTGAGGGGATCCCTTCATGTACAGGATGATGGGGTTTTCCTCGATCTGCTGCTTGATAGTAGAGAGAATTTCTTCGGACATAGTTGGCTCTTTGCGGGTCTGATGAACGTATTGTAGCCGCTTCGAATACAACTTTCTTAATTAAAGAAGCATAAGTTGAGGGGTCGAGTTGGCGGTATACTATGTCACATGAGTTTTGATTTTGACGTATTGGTCGATCGACGTGGATCCAGTAGTACCAAGTGGCAGAAGTTTGCACCCGAGGTTTTACCGATGTGGGTTGCGGATATGGACTTCGCGGCCCCCGGTTTTGTACTGGAGGCGATTTCTGAGCGACTACGGCATCCGATATTAGGCTATACTGACACTCCGGCTTCTCTGGATGAAGCCTTTCAAGCCTGGTTGCAGAGTTGTTTTGGCTGGCAGGTTCCCGAGGAGTGGCTGGTCTGGATACCTGGCGTGGTGCCGGGATTGAATCTTGCGTGCCGGACCCAATCAGGGACGCGATCAGGCCTGATGATCCCGACGCCGGTATATCATCCTTTCCTGGATCTTGCAGCAAACGCGGGCCTGTCCGAGCAACGCGTGCCGATGGAGCCTGTCGATGGCAAATGGGTGATGGATATTGAACGCATGCAGGCTCATTGTGTTGCCGATACATCGATGGTTCTTATCTGCAATCCACATAACCCGACGGGACGCGCCTATACGCCTAATGAGCTCGAGGCGGTGGCTGAATTTGTTGAGCGCAACGACCTGTTATTGGTGGTGGATGAAATTCATTGCAATATTCTTCTCAAGCAGGGTATCCAGCATCATCCGATCGCGCACATATGCCCCGATATTGCTGAACGCACGGTGACGCTGTATTCGGTGACAAAGATCTACAACATCCCGGGTGTCAGTTGTGCTGTTGCAGTCGTTCCAGATCCGGTACTTCGAGAGCGATTCAAGGATGTGCGTAGCGGACTCCTGCCTGGTATTGGCCCCCTTGGGTTCACAGCAGCGGAGGCTGCCTTCCGTGATGAAACAACGTGGGTATCAGACCTCGTGACCTACTTGCGGGGTAATTACGCGGAGTTGGTTAAATCAATGGGTGATCGCCTGAGCGTGCTGGAAGCCACCTACCTTGCCTGGATAGATGTACGAGACTTAGAGCTCACCGACGCAGAAACTCATTTCGTGGCGCACGGTATCGGAATCTCACCAGGCAGTCAGTTTGATGGGGATGGTCACATCCGGCTCAATTTCGGATGTCCGCGTCAAACGTTGCTCGAAGGCCTGGAAAGGCTCAGCTCGGGCATCGACGCTGCACTTAAGTAAACTCCAACAGCCCATTCATCCTCTCCTTCTGGCTTGACTGGCCCGTTTATTGGTGTCCGTTCGGGCATGCAGCGCGCACTGACTGGTTCAGGGCATAAGTTAGAAGCGGCCTGTTCTCCCATGTTTTCCATGTTATATGGACGTGTATCGGCGACGATGGGATTGCAATGGGCGGCCGGATGCATAATATGGCGAGCCCTCACGCTTGCCGGAGCTTTTCGTGGCGGAAAAAACAAAAATTGTACTTGCCTATTCGGGCGGTCTGGATACGTCAGTCATTTGCCGCTGGCTGCAGGAGACATACAACGCTGAGGTTGTAACGTTCACTGCCGACATCGGTCAGGGTGAGGAAGTGGAGCCGGCGCGCGAGAAAGCGCAAGCCATGGGCGTGGAAGAAATCTATATTGAAGATCTCACGGAAGAATTCGTTGCTGACTATGTGTTTCCGATGTTCCGAGCAAATACTATATATGAGGGTGAGTATTTACTGGGTACAAGCATTGCGCGCCCGCTGATTGCTCGGCGCATGGTGGAGATTGCGCGTGAGACCGGAGCCAGTGCGGTGGCACATGGTGCAACGGGCAAAGGCAACGACCAGGTTCGATTCGAGTTGGGCGCCTATGCGCTTGATCCGGATATCAAGGTGATCGCGCCATGGCGGGAATGGGATCTCAACTCCCGCGATGCGCTGATGGATTTCTGCGAAAAACACCAGATTCCCGTTGATTACAAGCGTGGTGATCAATCTCCCTATTCAATGGACGCTAACCTGCTGCACATTTCCTATGAGGGAGGTGGCCTGGAAGATCCCGGGCAGGTCGCCGATGACGGCATGTGGCGTTGGACCGTTGCGCCGGAAGAGGCGCCGGACACAGCTGAGACGATTGAACTCACCTATACGCAGGGGGATCCTGTCGCCCTAAATGGGCAGATGATGACGCCGGCAGCGATCCTTAGGCGACTGAACGAACTGGGTGGCCAGCATGGTGTAGGCCGCAGCGACATTGTCGAGAATCGCTTTGTCGGTATGAAGTCACGGGGATGTTACGAAACGCCTGGTGGTACGATATTGCTCAAGGGGCATCGAGCGATGGAATCCCTAACGCTTGACCGCGAGGTAGGCCATCTTAAGGACGAACTGATGCCGCGGTATGCCAAGTTAATCTACAACGGCTATTGGTGGGCCCCCGAGCGCAAAGTGATGCAGGCTTTGATTGATGAGTCACAGAAACCGGTGAATGGCTTGGTTACCCTGAAGCTGTACAAGGGCTCAGTCTCTGTTGTAGGGCGTAGTTCACAAAGCGACAGTTTGTATGACGCCGAGGTAGTGACCTTTGAGGATGACGGGGGTGCGTACGACCAGCGGGATGCGGGTGGATTTATCAAGCTGAATGCCTTGCGCCTGCGGCTTGGAGCCAAAAAAGGACGCGACTACCGCTAAATTCGGACATTGCCTGAGCTTGTGGACTTAAGAGAACTGAAGCGATGACGACTTATCAAGTTGTGTTTGGTGGCGAGTTGGTCGGGTCAGCAACCCTCGAGGTCATGCACTGACATTTGGCGGGGGTTTGATTGCGAGATTCGATCGGCGTATTCGATTCAGGTATGGGAGGCCTCACAGTCCTGCGTGCACTGCGTAAACAGCTCCCCGGCGAGAATTTCGTTTATCTGGGCGATACTGCAAGGTTGCCTTATGGCACCAAATCACCTCAAACGGTCATCAGGTATGCTGAGCATGCGGCGGGCGTGCTCATCGATCGAGGTGTTCGTGCGCTCGTTGTTGCATGCAACACAGCGTCAGGTATCGCCCTGGAACATCTTGGGGCAAAGTACAGCACGGTGCCGGTTTTTGGTGTGGTCCATCCAGGAGCAGAAGCCGCCAGCGCCAAGATGGATGAATCCGGCGTACTTGTGCTTGCTACAGAAAGCACGGTGGCGGGTGGTGCTTATCAAAAGGCGATCAGCCGCTTGCGTCGCGATGCGAGAGTGTATGCGCGTGCGTGTCCCCTCTGGGTGACATTAGCAGAACAGGGGATCGTTGATGGACCCCTGACTGCAGCCGTCGTTGATCATGACCTGAGAGGCTTCGATGCAGAGGGACCTCGCACGATACTTCTCGGGTGTACACATTACCCTGTCTTTAAAGGCTATCTGCGGAAACGGTTGCCAGGTATCCATATCGTCGATTCCGCCGAAACGACGGCACTCGTTGTGTCCTCAGCCCTGGGGCGAAACAAACGAACCTCCGCGGGTGAAGAGGTCTTTCTTGCCACTGACGGCATCGGGAGGTTTAAAAGGGTGGGGCGCTACTTTCTCGGACGGCCCATCAACGATGTAGAACTGATCGATCTGCAGTGAGTGCACGTCTTAAAGAAGGCTGAGAACCTGCTAACCGGTTTGTGGTTCTGTTTTGTCTTTAAATTCACAAAGATCCTCTATGACACAGGACCCACACCTTGGTTTACGTGCTATACAGACATAACGGCCGTGCAGAATAAGCCAGTGATGTGCGTCGACTTTAAAATCGTCAGGCACAACCCGTAGAAGCCGATCCTCCACGTCGCGGACATTTTTGCCGGGTGCGATCTTCGTGCGGTTCGATACCCGAAAGATGTGCGTGTCGACTGCTATGGTCGGGTGTCCGAACGCAGTATTCAGTACGACGTTGGCTGTTTTACGTCCTACCCCGGGCAGCTTCTCGAGCGCTTCGCGGTCTTCCGGCACTTCGCCGCCGTGCTCGTCCAGTAGACGCTTGCAGGTCTTAATGACGTTTTCAGATTTGGTATTAAATAACCCGATGGTTTTGATGTAGGTCTTCAGTTTCTTCACCCCGAGGTTGTACAGCTTGTCCGGCGTGTTGGCGACTTTGAACAAAGGGCGGGTGGCCTTGTTGACACTGACATCGGTTGCCTGAGCAGAAAGAATCACCGCGATCAGGAGTTCGAAAGGTGTTTTATAGGTAAGTTCGGTTGTGGGTTTGGGGTTCTCTGCACGCAGCCGTATGAATATCTCGGCCCGTTTATCTTTGTTCATTGTTTGCCGTTGCATCCTCTAGGTTGATCGGTTTTGCCGTGTCAGCAGTTGAGAATAACGCCTTGCCCAGTGCGAACAACAGGCCAGCGATGATAAAGGCCCCGGGTGGGTAGTTGGCAAGTGGTAATAGCGAAAAATTCATATGCACCGTCCAGTTGGAGGCGACCTCGCCAAGGAGCGCATCCATACCTGCGAATAAGGTACCACTGCCGGCGATTTCTCGAATTGCGCCCAGTGCGAGGAGCGCGAGTGCAAAACCGGATCCTGTACCCAGTGCATCGAGACAGGCTCGGCCAACAGGTTGTTTGGATGCGTATGACTCTGCCCTACCGAGAATCATGCAGTTCGTCACGATGATCTGCACAAACAGGGCGATGCGTAAATACACCTCGTAGGCGAAAGCTTCGAGAAACAGCGTAGTCAGGGTTGTGAATGTCGCAATGATCAGGACAAAAACAGGTAGCCTTGCAAACTCTGGAATGGCGCTTCGAATAGAAGAGACCATGATGCTACTGCCCGTCACAACGAAGAGGCTCGCCAAAGAAAGCCCAAGTGCGTTGACGACCGAATCGGATACGGCCAGCAGCGGACAGAGTCCTAAGAGTTGGACCCATGCAGGATTGCGTGTGATGGCTGCATTTTTGAAAGAACTCAACGCTTGCTCCCGCCGCAATGGATTTCTATGCGTGCCAGTGTCTGCTTAAGCGCGCGGGTAAGTGCTTTGCTTGTGACGGTCGCGCCAGTCACTGCATTCAGTTTTAGCCAATGCTCAATGGGTGCGGCATCTGACTGGCTCAAGTAGGTGCTATGTCGAGTGTCGATGAAGTCACCGATGCCCGGTGTTTCCCGGTGTCTGAGGGTTCGCACGGACAGGGTGAGCCCCTCGATTAGGATGAGAAATTCGATGGGCCCGGCGTATCCAGCGGAAGTTGCGCTGTGCAGCATCCACTCGCCACACTCACCTTGCAACGCTTTAGTCAGGTCGAGGTTCGACGCTGCAGACTCACCCAGGAGTTCAGAAAACATTGCGCGTGCGGCCTGCTGGCGGTTGTCATGTATAGAGGTGCGTGTGAGGGCATTCGCTCCATGCAGTAATACGCCGGCTGTGCCGGCAATCAAGGCGAGGGTGAGCAGCGCACGCGAAGTCTCAGGCACGGCTTGCCTCCCGGTGGTGCGCCATCCGGTCGAGCAGCGGTACAGTACAGTTCGCAAGCAGAACGGCAAATGCAATGCCATCGGGGTATATGCCAAATGCTCGGATCACGTAAGTGAGTACGCCGATAATAAACCCGAAAAACAACTGTGCTCGATGCTGCTGAGGGTGGGTCACGGGGTCGGTGGCAACAAAGAAGACGGCGGCTACAAAACCGCCACTGATCAAGTGGAAAGTGGCCGAGCCGTGACCCAACGAAGAGCCCTGGTCGTATCCAAATAGGCTTGCGATGAAGAGTCCAGCCAGGCAGCCAGCCGGGACGTACCAGCGGATAACCTTAAGGATGATCAGACATAATCCTCCGACAGCGAAAGCGATCGCGACCGAGGATTGCATCGCCAGCGAGTCTGCCTGTTTGATTAAATACTCAGACTCCTCGATACCAAGCCGATACCGGAACTCCGTGAGTAGCGTGGCACCTGAAAGCGCATCAGGCGCTTGACTCAATGTCGGCCAGCTGTTCAACAATTCAGGGAATGAGACGAGTACGACCGCAAACCCGACCATTGCCGGATTGAATATATTGCAACCCAGCCCCCCATAAGCGTGTTTGGCCATGCCGACAGCAGCGAGCGCAGCCACGGCGAGCAGGTGCAACGGCATAGAAGGTGGCAGACAAATAGTGATCAGGCAGGCGGTAACGATCGCGCTGAGATCTGCGAGGCTTTTTTTGACCTGATCGCGACCCCGGTGAAGGACGCACACAGCTTCGGTTGCGCAGCATAGACCGATCAGCCAGCAAAGGTTCCACAAAACGCCAGAACCCCAGATGGAAATTGTAAGTAACAGGCCGGGGCACATTGCAATGAGTACGGTCAACATGATCCGTTGGGTACGATTCATGACCCAGCTCCGGATGGCCGCTAATCCCATGAATGAGCCCTCCGTAAACGCGCACTTCTACGCTCAGACCTTGTCACTGCACGTTCTTTCTCCCTCTGAAGATGCCGTTCGAACCGGGTTTTGAGTTCACCCTTGCGAATCGTTTCTTCGCGGATGCCGCTGCTTCTACCTTTGGCGGAGCGAAATATTGCAGCCAGCGGAATATCTGACGGACACGCGCTGTCACATAAACCGCATTCGATACAGCGCGACAGATAGGCTTCATTTGCTTGTGCCATGTTCTCAATGTCGAGATACACAAGTAGTGCTTGGGCGGGGAGGTTGGTTGGACAGGCCACATCACATTGTCCGCAACCGATACAATCAGCATGCGAGGACAAAAATTCAGCCGATGCGCTCGGCTCTGGGAGAGATTCGGTGACGATGCAATCGACAGGGCATGCCGGGATACACAATGCACATCCGGTGCAGTGCTCAGCCAATACAGTGTGCATGTGACCGGGCGCACCCACGATTGCATCCACCGGGCAAGGTGGCAAACAAAGGGCGCAACCGATGCATTGAGATTCATTGATACGCACAATCTGTGGCGGTAGATGGGATGGGCTGGAGATTAATTCGTCAGGCTGGAGGAGATCGTTCAAGTGGTTAAACAGCGCAAGCCCACCGGGTGGGCAAAGGTTTATTGCAGCCGAGCCAGCAGCCAATGCTTCAGCATATGGACGGCAACCGGGATAGCCGCATTGCGCGCACTGAATCTGCGGCAGTAGGGCATCGATTACCTCCACGAGTTCATCTGTCGAGTGTGGGTACAGGCGTCGTACCCAAAGTGCAGCAACCCCAAGCAGGCAAATAAGCCCTAGAAGGATAATGACGCTCATCATCCGGCCAGGCCCTGAAAGCCCATGAATGCCAGGCTCATAATACCCGCACTGATTAATGCAATCGCCGTATCGTGGAAGGGCGCGGGTACGGTCCCGCCTTGCAGGCGTTCCCGGATTGCACCGAACAAGACCATGACCAGCGTAAAACCGAGAGATGCCCCAGCGCTGAATACCGCGGTTTCCAGCAGAGAGAGTCCCTGATCTACCGCGATGAGGGCAACGCCAAGTACTGCACAATTGGTGGTGATTAGCGGTATATAGAGTCCAAGAAGCTGATGCAGCAGGGGAGCAGATGCACGGATGTAATAATGAAGGAGTTGTACGACGCCCGCGATGGTCGTGATGAAAATGATGATTCGAAGATACTCAAGTTCAAGAGGAACTAAGATGGCGAAGTAAATAAGGTAGGCCAGTACGGCTGAAAGCGTCAGCACGAAGGTCGTTGCGAGGCCGGTGGCCAGTGCTGTGTCGTAACCACGGGTGATACCCATAAAAGGACACAGCCCAAGGAATTGAGCCAGGACAAAATTATTGACCAAAAGCGCGCCGATAAGGAGCAGGGCAAGGTCAGCCATGTTTTAGATCAGGTCACTTCCATGCCGGGCTCGGCACCGCTGTCAGGGCTCAGCAGGAAGATATCTTTGCCGCCGGGACCGGCCGCAAGCACCATGCCTTCAGAAACGCCAAAGCGCATCTTTCTGGGTGCCAGATTCGCGACGACAACCGTGAGTTTACCGACCAGCGTTTGTGGATCGTAGGCTTCACGGATGCCGGAAAATACGGTGCGCTGGTGGTCTCCTACATCCAGGGTGAGTTGCAAAAGTTTGTCGGCACCGTCGACCAGCTCGGCGCTGATGATCTTGGCAACCTTAAGTTCGACCTTGTCGAAATCATCGATGGTGATGTGTTCCGTGCTGTTGGGTGCCTCGATGTCGGCAGCTTGGGTCTTGTGGTTGCCTTCAGCCGATGCGGCGACCAGCTTGTCGACTGTTTTGGCCTCTATACGCTGCATAATCGCTTTGAACTTCCGGATTTGATGAGCAAATAGCGGCTGGTCGAGGTCGGCCCAACTTAACGGTTGGACGTTAAGAAACGTTTCCGAACGCTCTGCCATCTTTGGCAGTATCGGTTTTAAGTAAATCACCAGTGCCCTGTACATGTTGATGGCCTGACTGCAAACGAGTTGCACATCGGCCATCCGGGCTTCGTCTTTGATCATGCTCCACGGCTGGTGAGTGGCGATGTACTGGTTGGCGAGATCGGCCAGACGTGTAATCTCCCGCACAGCTTTGCTGGTATCGGCTTTTTCGTACAGATCTGCAATTGATGCTGCAGGTGTCACGATCTCAGACCACAGTTTGTCATCGTGTAGCACCTGGGCTAATTTGCCGTCGAAGTGTTTGATGAGAAATCCCGCACAGCGGCTGGCAATGTTGACCACTTTGCCGACCAGGTCGGCATTCACGCGCAGGACGAAATCTTCAAGATTGATATCGATATCATCCGAACTGTTGTTCAATTTAGCGGCGTAGTAATAGCGAAGATACTCCGGGTCAAGATACTCCAAG
>JAYZCO010000033.1:0-81629 GCA_036338285.1 Pseudomonadota bacterium | reverse complement strand
GAAACGTTGATCGCAGGCCCGGCGATTGTAGGCAGCCCAGGTGAGGTAGTCGACCGTATAGGCACGATGAAGGAAATGCTCGATCTCGACCGGGTGATCTTCATGTTTGATCTGGGTGGTATACCTGATGAGGTGTTGTTTGCGACTATGGAGTTGTTTGGTGCTGAGGTGATGCCGGCAATTGGATAAATGTTGCGGTTAACTTGATGGCGTAAGGGCGCCTAAGGTCAATCAAACAATTTGTGAGGAAAATCCCGGGTTGCAGACAGATTCCAGACCGGGTCTCTATTCTCCAGAAACGATTCTACCCCTTCGACTGAGTCCGCTTGATCGGCCACCCAGGCGAACAAGGGCTCCTCAAGCGCACGCATTTCGTCTATGCCCATACCCTGCCAAAGCAATCGCTTTGAGACTGCCATCGATATCGGTGCGCTTAAGCGTGACATTTCCTGCGCCCGGTTGAGGGCGATGTTGAGTATTTCTTCTGCGGGAGCTGACGCAGAAGCGAGGCCCAGGGCGGCTGCTTCGTCACCGGTTATGGCTCTGCCGCTGAGCAGCAAATCTGCTGCGTTGGATAAACCAATGACTTTCGGTAGCACCGCGTGGGAACCGAGTTCTGGCAGCATGCCGCGTCGTGCAAATACGAAAGCAATTTTCGCCACGTCAGCGACGAGACGTATATCGCAGGCGAGGGCATAGGTAGCGCCAACACCTACGGCGTGTCCGTTGATTGCGGCGATCACCGGTTTTGGAACGTCCCAGGGCAAAATCTTTGGGGTACGTGCCTTCATGTCGTCATCGGCTGCACGGTCTGCAGTTGAGGCGAAGGTGTTGCCACCCGAGCTGAGGTCGGCGCCGGCACAAAATGCCCGGCCCGCACCGGTAATCACGATGGCCCCCACTTCGTCATTATCGCGTGCCCACAAAAGTGCGGCATCTAGAGCCTGACAGAGCGCTCCGTTCCAGGCGTTGAGCACGTCTGGCCGATTAAGCGTGATGATGGCCACACCCTCTTTTAAGTCCGTCAGGACAGGTTTGCCCATAGATGGGGTCTCATGAAAAGTTTGTCAGTCTAACACTTTGATTTTACGTTGACTTAGCCCTGGCTCTAAAACGATGGGCCGCTAGCGGGATCAGGCCTGGACTGCAATACTACCCGTAAGAAAAGAAACTTGTGACTGAATGATGCCAGATCACATGCGGCAGTGGTGGGTGGTACCGGAAGGGGGTATTGCTGTGCTTGAATGCAGACAAGTGCCTCTGCCTCAAGTGCAGGAGGGGCAAGTGTTGGTCCGGGTCGAGGCCGCAGGCATCAATCGTGGCGAATTGATCACCATGGCCAAACTCAATGCCCAGACGCGACCGTTCAAGCCGTACCCAAGTGGGATCGAATTCGCCGGCGTTGTCGTAGAGACCGGAAGTGCGACCCGGATTGCCCAGGGCAGTCGAGTGATGGGACGCGGTCGTGCTTGTCACGCCGATTTTACCGTCGTCGCAGAAGAAGACTGTCTGCCAGTGCCCAATACCATGACCCTCCACTCAGCGGCGGCGATACCGAACGTTTATATCACCGCCCACGATGCGATGGTGACTCACGCCGAGATAAAAAGCGGAGAGAGCGTGTTGGTATCTGGCGCCTCTTCGGGTGTGGGCACCGCCGCATTACAGATTGCCCGTTATTTAGGTGCGAGGCGGGTTGTCGCGACAACACGGAAGATGGCCAAGGCCCCGGCTTTGTTAGCGCTTGGTGCAACAGAGGTGGTTGATACCTCTGCACCCGGATGGGAGGTTGGGTTTGCCGAGACAAGAGATGGCATTGGTGATGGCATAAATGTTGCGATCGACCAGGTAGGCGGTGATCTTTTTCAGTCGATATTGCGTGTCTTAAGTGTTGGCGGCCGCTATGTCAGTGTCGGGCGCAATGCAGGTCCGCGATCTGAGATTGATCTGGATTGGCTGGCGCTGCGACAACTGACCCTTTATGGTGTGACGTTCAGGACTCGTTCGAAAGCGCAGGCGCTGGCGTGTTCGCGTGCTTTCAAAGATGATTTGCTCGAGGCATTCAGCGGACAAGAGCCTGCTCTGGTACCTGTTATCGACCACGTGTTTGCGTTTGATGAGCTTCGTCAGGCGCATGCTTATCAGCTAAGCGACGATCAGGTCGGTAAAGTATTGCTCAGAGCCGTGGAGTGAGATGACAAATCAAAGCTCATCGATAGAAATCACCCCTGTCAGTGGTGCACTCGGCGCGTGTGTGACGGGTGTGTCTTTGTCGGCGTTCACGGGCGATGAGTTTGAGCTTATAAAAGCCGCTTTTCTTAAACACTGTGTGCTCATATTCCCTGACCAGTACCTCAGTATCGAGGCACATAAGGCGTTTGCCTTACACTTTGGTGAGCCAAGCATTTCGCCGTTTGTGCGGTATATGAAAGATCATCCTTTTGTGTTGCCCCTTTCTAACCTGGGTAAGCACCGCTCTGTAACTGAAAACTGGCATTTCGACTCGTCGTTTCTTGAAGCGCCACCGTCCATCACGATTTTGTCGGCGCGGCAGATACCCGTGGGTGGGGATACCATGTGGAGTAATCAATACAAGGCCTACGAATCACTGTCATCCGGCATGAAGGAAATGCTTGATGGGGTGCGCGCTGAGTTCAGTGGCGCGAGGCTGGCGGAATTTGGCGGCAGTGAGGAGCTTGCGCCTTCAATGCTGCATCCGATATGTCGCACGCACCCTGAAACAGGACAGCGGGCGCTGTTTATCGGGCGGCCGGGGGACACTTTGCCTCGATTGGAAAATATGAGTGAAGCAGAAAGCCGGCCGATTATTCGCTATCTCTATGAGCATTCGATCGATCCGGCCAACCTATACCGCCACCACTGGCAGACCGGCGAAGTGGTTATGTGGGACAACCGATGCACGATGCATTATGCGGTTCATGATTATGGCGATGAGCCACGCGACCTGCATCGAATCAGTATCCAGGGAACAGTTCCATACTAAAGTGTGCCCTAAGACCTGGGTCTTGGACCGATCCTTTTTTCTTCCAGGCAATGCAACGATGGATTCGCTGTACCGCACCTCGTCGCGGATTTACCTTATACAGTCCGTCTTTAGCGTTTACTAAATCGACTACCAGGTATCCACCCAGCCATGTTTCTTACCATTACGGGCGAGTGGTGGGGGTGCGGAGTCGAGGCCCATAATGACCCACTTGCGGGTGTCGGCCGGATCAATGACATCGTCAACCTCGAAAACGGTGCCGGCGTTTAAGGCCCGTGACCAGGCGTAGGCATCAGCGACGAGTTCTTCGTATCTGGCTTTACGCTTCGGAATATCTTCGATTGCAGCCAGTTCGTTACGCCGACCCAGTTTGATTTGACCTTCAAGTCCCATGCCGGCAAATTCACCCGTTGGCCACGAAATGGCGAAAAAAGTCTCATCAAAACTGCCTGTTGCCATCGCCAGCGCGCCTAGACCATAGGCCTTGCGCAGCACCACGACGAAAAAAGGTACCGTCAGATTTGCACCTGCGACGTACATACGGCCACAGTGTCGGATGAGTGCATCTTTCTCTGCTTCCGGCCCTACCATATTCCCCGGACAGTCGATCAAGGAAAGAATTGGAATATCGAATGCATCGCACAGTTGCATGAAGCGTGAAGCCTTGTCGGCAGCATCCGCATCGATCGCGCCACCGGTTGGTGAATTAGAGTTGTTGGCGATAACCCCCACCGCCTTGCCTTCTACGCGGATGAATGCGGTGACCATGGCCAGGCCGAAATTCGGTCTAAGCTCGAGCATAGACTCTGCGTCGGCTATCGTCTCGATAACCTCTCGGATGCTATACACCGCACGTCTGTTTTCAGGAACGATGTGCCGAAGCTTGCGCTGATCGTTTGCCTGCCAGGTTGAGACTTGGCCTTGAAAAAAGGAGAGATAATGCCTGGCAGCTGATGTGGCTGCGATCTCATCATTGACAAGTATATCGATGACGCCGTTTGGTTCCTGGATGCTCACCGGTCCTACTTCGCCGGGCGCATATACACCGAGGCCACCCCCTTCGATCACGGCAGGACCACCAATTCCAATGCTTGAGTCCTGCGTTGCAATGATGACATCACAAGCGCCCAGTAAAACGACGTTGCCAGCAAAACAGTAGCCGGAGGTGACGCCGACCAATGGCACTAACCCGGAAAGCTTGCCGAGTTCTCGCCAGGTTCGAGTGTTCAAACCGCCCACTGAAGTGGATATCGGTGTGGATCCTGCACGAGGACCTCCATAGGTACGCCCGCCGCCGCCCTCCGTATACAGGACAACCGGCAAACGGTACTTCTCCGCGACGCCGAACATGCGATCCTGCTTTTGGTGATTCTTGCCGCCTTGCGTGCCTGCAAGTACAGAATAGTCATAAGACATAGCGACACAACGGGCATTATCTCGGCCTACCAGGTCTTCATTGACCCGACCCACGCCCATCACCATAGCATCCGCGGTGGTTCTTATGATGCGCTCTTCAATTTCTTCGAAGGTGTCATTGCGGAATCGGGTTGCCGTAACCAGTGGACCGTATTCGACGAAACTGTCGGCATCACACAGATCTTCAATGTTCTCCCGTGCGGTTCGTTTTCCCTGACCGTGTCGTTTTGCCGTGGCTTCAATTCTTGCCTCGTCCCGTGTGAGGGATTGAAAGTGCTTCACTTCGGCCAGATCCGGCCGAATGCTGTCGTAGTCAAGGGTCTCTGCGGTTTCGTACTCGCCTTCTACCGTCTGCGGTTCGATAAAGACGATGGGTGTGTCCTCAAAAATTGTGTCACCCCGTCCGAGGGTGATTTCCCGAATAATACCTGCTTCAACTGCATCGATAATGTGCTCCATTTTTAGTGCTTCGAGCACGGCAACAGGCTGGCCCTTTAGGACGACATCGCCTATCTCAACCATGATATCGATGATCATACCCTGCATAGGTGCGGGTATTGGAACCGTGCCAGGAGGACCCACAACGATGGGTATCTGAGGTTGAGAGACAGGTGTTTGTGAGCCTGCAGGTGCGACGTTCAATACGGCAAGGGGGTCGTCGGGATCCACGTCTGCGCCTGCTTTTTGAATTTCCCGGTCAGGGGAGAAGTAACGAATCCGTTCATCTTTGAGCGTCAGCAGTTCATCGATGTGTTCCTCTACATACCGTGTGTGCAGTACATCACCGTGTAGTGGGGTTTGAGTGAGCAGGCTTGAAAGGAATTCGACGTTGCTGCGTACGCCTTCGATACGAAATTCTGACAGGGCCCGTAGAGCTCTGCGGGTGACAAACTCAAGGTCATGCCCGTGGACAATCAGTTTGGCAAGCAGTGAATCATAGTATGGACTCGTGACATAGCCACTGTAGCCAAAACCGTCCACGCGAATCCCGGGCCCAGCCGGTACTTCGTAGGCTGTAAGCATTCCACCTCCAGGCCTTGACGTGCCATCTGGATTCATGCTTTCCAGATTGATTCGTGCTTGCAAGGCGACGCCACGTGGCGGTGCAATGTTGGCTTGTTCGAGGCCAATCTCATGTAGCGTAGCGCCGTCTGCTATCTGCAACTGGATGGTTATCAGGTCGAGGTCGGTGACGGCTTCAGTGACCGTATGTTCGACCTGTAGTCTGGCGTTTGCTTCCATGAAGACAAACCGGTCACCAGCAACGAGGAATTCGATGGTCCCAACACCTCGATACTTTGCCTGGGCGGCTATACGCACGGCTGCCTGCAGGATCTGATTTTTTATTGTTTCATCCACGCCAAATGCAGGGGCGATCTCGATCAGTTTCTGATGTTGCCTTTGCAGGCTGCATTCTCTGTCCCATAGGTGAGTCACTGCACCGCTTCCGTCCCCGACAATCTGCACCTCAATATGTCGGGCGTGGGGTAGGAGTTCTTCGACATAAAGATCGCCCGAACCGAATGCCTGTTCAGCTTCGGAGCACGCCCTTTCGAATGCTTCCTTGAGGTCTTTGAGGTCTCGTACCGGGCGCATCCCACGGCCGCCGCCACCGGCGATCGCCTTCAGCATGATGGCGCGGGGTTGCGAAAGTTGTTTGTAGAATGCTTTCGCTTCATTTTGTGTGATCGCATGGCTGAGTCCGGGTATGACCGGAACGTCGCAAGACTCTGCCAGGCCGCGTGCGGCGGCCTTGTCACCAAAAAGACTCAAGGTTTCAGCTTGTGGGCCAATGAAAGTAATCCCCGCATCCTCACAGGCAGCTGCAAATTCAGCGGATTCGCTGAGAAAACCGTATCCTGGATGGATCGCGTCGCATCCGTGCTCCTTGGCAATGTCGATGAGCTTTGTTTGCTCAAGGTAGGCGGCGACGCCTTCTAGCTCCAGGCTTACGGCTGTATCTGCCTGGCGGGTATGCAACGACAACGCGTCGTCTGTGGCGAATACCGCCGTGGTCTTGATGTTGAGGTCGCAGGCCGTACGCATGATACGGATTGCAATTTCTCCGCGATTAGCAATGAGGATATGTGCAGGCATGTTTAATTCGTTTAACCGGTAAAACGGTAGATCATACTCAAGCAGGCCGGTGACGGCAGTACTTGTGCTAGCCTATTTATGGTGCAAACCGGGCGTAGGGTAAATATTTAAGCCCGACATACCGTGGATGCTTTGAAGAATTAAAATTCCAGGTGGGGAATCGTCGCGTGTGAAGCGCCTATAGGGTAAGGAGCAGGGTGGATGGTGTACGAACAGGCCTTAAAAAGAGAGCGCTTATGAACTACGAGTTGAAACCCAACACATCTGCCGGAGCTCAGCTCATTGCCATTGTGACGTCGGAAATTTCCGCATTGAGAGAAGCAGCTGAGCAATCGGATCGCACAGGAGAGATGCCGCGTGCACGATATGAAGCGCTCCAGGCAAAAGGGTGTGCGGCTGCGTTCGTGCCCGAGGAACTGGGCGGCCTGGGCCTGACGTCGGTGCATGATTGGCTCCTTGGTATTGCGGCACTTGCACGTGGTGACGGATCGGTTGCGATCGCCTTGAATATGCATCTTGCCGTCAGTCGTGGGATGGCTCAGGCCTACAGGGCTGCAATTGCGCAGGGCCAGGAGACCCGTACATCCGAGGCAACGCTCCGGGCGATTGGCAAGGGTGAGATGTTGATTTGTGCCACGGCGACAGAACGGGGCACCGACAATCTGCATCCGTTTACAGAAGCAGTCGCGAGTGAGGACGGCTGGCTCATCAATGGTCAGAAAATGTTCGTCACGATGTCGCCTATTGCTACTCACTTGGGTATGAATCTTAGAATGCGGGATGATGAGGGGGATTATTTGGCAACGACCCTCATGCCCATCGATACACCTGGCCTCATACCGCAGAACGACTGGGATGCACTGGGTATGCGGGGCTCGGGAAGTCAGGCGGTGCATTTTGAGAATGTCAGTTTGCCGCGGCGGGCGGTACGACGACTTGGGCCGTGGGGTGAATGGAGTCCGGGGGTGCTGATCAATCGCACGTTGGGCAATTTACCCCTTGTCGCAGCCTTTCTGGGTATTGCTGAGCATGCGTACGAAATTGCATTGGACAGCGTCGGTCGACAGAAGCGGGTTGATCGTCCTTTGGGCACCCAGCCAGGTGTTCAGAATATTATCGGTGAGATGACGATCGAGCTTGCGAAATGCCGCAGCATGCTGACCGCTGCGGGCAAACAGGCGGATGACGTGCTGGATGATTGGGCGGGATATACGCCCGATCTGGACACTGCGCACAACCTGATGAGCGACTATCAGTGCGCGAAAGCCGTTATCAACAGGGGTGCGATCGCCATCGTGAACAATGCCCTGGACGTGGTGGGTGGGGCAGGTTATATGAGTGCAAATGTACTGTCGCGTCTGTATCGGGATGTGCGGGCAGGACCTTTTATGCAACCGTACTCACCCGCAGAGCTTCCGGGATATGTAGGTAAAGTGGCCCTCGGATACCCGCCAGTGGATTAATCGCGAGCCGGCTCCGAGATTACGGGCATGACTTGTGCGGGCGTGATCTGGCATCTGCTGAAATCGCGAACTGTTTGGGTGGCGATTCAAGCCTGGTGGGGTGCGTTGCCGGTACCGGCCTTCATTGCAATCCCCCTTCTTTCAATGCGGGCTCTGATTCTGACTTGTCGTTCTTCTGTCAGTGGATATCGCCAGATGAATGGCAGCGCCATGATCTTCAAGGCGGCCGGAATAATGGCGTAAAGAAGGGCAAGCCACAGAAGGGCATTTTCGCTGTTACCAAGGTTGGTACCAGAGAGGCTTGGATTGGCCTGGGGGTCGAAGCCGAAAAACTGAACTGCAGCGAGGGCGATGGCGCCACCTAGGGCAGTACCGCCTTTTTTCGACATTCCCCAGACTGAAAAGTACAGCCCCGCGCGTTGTTGGCCGGTGCGCGCGGAGTCGATGTCGACTGCATCGGCCGCCATCGATGCGGGCATGGCCAACAGAGCGCCTACTGCTGAGCCTTTGAAAACCATAACGATGAGGAAAACAGAGAACCAGCCGGCCGGGATAAAGGGTATTAACGATGCCCAGAAAACAAACCAAATGATGGAGACGATGTAAGCACTGTGTTTGCCGATCTTTTCAGATAAGCGCATCCAAATAGGCAGCCCCAGCACAGAGGCCAGGTAATACACGAGGAGATAGATCGGGTACAGCTCACCTGCCTGAATGACGTGTTTGACAAAGAAGTAAGACAAAGCGCCGGTCATGGCCGCACCCGTGACGCTGAAGGTGTAACAGATGATCAGGCGTATAAACGGTCCATTGCGCTTAATCACCGAGAGGCTCGCTTTCAATGTAGGCTTTTGACGAGGTATCACTTTCTGGTCAGGTTCTTCAACGAAGAACACTGCAATTGCCACAGTGACCGGTAAGGCGACAAGGATAAAAGCGGTTAACCACTGCAGGATAACGTCAGGATTGCCGGCACGTGAGGCCATGACGCTTCTGAAATCGTTTGAGAATGAAGCGAAAAAAGCATTGAGGGTCGTGAAGTCAGTATTGTCTATGTAAATTGCTGTGGCGGCGATGAGAGGAATCGTCACGGCACTTACCGTGCCGATAAAATGGAACTGCTCGCGCCGGGTGGTGACTTTTGTTCGCTCATCGTAGTCGGTGGATAACTCGGCTCCCCAGGCATAGTAAGGCAGGTCAACGATGGTGAACGCTAAGTACATCATCACTGACCAGAAACCGAAGTAGAAGAGGGTGGGGTTTTCGCCTGGCAAGAACAGCATGTAGACCGAATACATCATCAGAGGCGTACCGACGATCAGCCAGGGTTTGCGTCGGCCGATTGGACTCCGGGTTTTATCGCTTAAAACACCCACCAGCGGATCGGTGATGACATCGGAAAACCGGGCGAAGAATATGATCGCGGACATCGCGTAGAGGCTGATGCCAAGTTCAGCATAGTGTGGTTGGACGTACACACCGACCGGGAGCAGGGCCATGGATATGGGCCAATACATCAAGGAGTAGTTAGCGATCTTCAGCGCTGAAAGGCGTTGCCCTGCAGGTTCGTCTGGACTATCTGGCGTACGAGCGTCAGGGGATGCCGTTGCCATCGACGTTCTCCGATGCGTTTGCTACGCCATTACCCTGCGCGTAAAGCCTACGGGCTGTCAAGAAACAGGCCATCTAAAGTGCGTGCTTATTCGATTAGGTTGCTTGTTCAATCTGCTCCGTCGATGGACTTTTGCGATGGTGTGTAAGCGATGAACGCCGCGCATAGGAACATGATGCCTCCGACCGCGATGGATATGGATGGGTCTTGCCACCGATCGACAATAAACCAGCCAAGCAAGGGACCCGAAGCCGAGCCTAGGTCTGAAGCCGTCACGTAACGAGCATATGCACCCGATCCGAGTTTGCTGGCCGTAGCGGCGACACCTGCCTGTAAGGCGGTACTACAGATGAAGAAAGCGATGGTTGCTGCGCTGAACAGGAGCAGCTCATTCATGCCGGCAGCCGTGAGCAGGGCAATACCCCCAATGAGCAGATAAACCTGGGTAGCGATACTGAAACCGAAACGGTCAAATGACCCGCCCAGCCACGGAGCAGCCATGCTGTCCATGACATAACGTGCGCCGAGCAGCGCACCTGTCAGGACGGTCGCGCTGATCAGGAGGGAAGTGTCAAGCATGCGGTTTGCCACCGCAGCGCCCAGAGTGGACATCACAAAGCCAGGACCAACAGCACCCAGGATGACTCCTAGAGTGAGTAATGTGATGGGTGCGCGTGGACGCACTGCCGGCTGGCTAGGCGTGTGATTGATTCGGTTGCGTGGGGTCAAAGCCACCGCACTCAGGCTAATCCCCGCCAAGATGAGAATCCCTGTGTGGAATCCCAGAAGGTCTATCAGGAGGGCGCCGCCAAAAAGACCCGCAACCGAACCGGCGCGGGATATGCCGTTATACCAGCCCATGGTTCTTCCTGCCTGCTCCAGGGGCTCTGATGCCATGATGGTTGAAACACCGATATGGCGAATGAATGACCATGACAAGCCCCAAAGCATCCGGGCTGTTAGAAGGATCGTGAAGCTCTGAGTATATGCGTAGGACGCCGTGGTTAAGGCGCCAAGGATCAAAGCGCTAATGAGTAGCAGGCTGGGGTTCAGGTGGTGTGTGGCTCGGTGGGCCAACTCGTTGCTTAAAAGGCGAATCCAACGATTTACCGAGAGCAGAATCCCGACCTCAATGGCGGCAAGGCCGAGATTTTCATAAAGAACGGGCAGGACGGCATAAAGGGCCTGATCGCCCAGGAGCGAAAATGCAGTTGCAATTGAAATGAATGTAACTGTTCGGTTCGGCAAGGCGGGCGGATCCATTGAGTGTTGATGGCATTGTTACACACACGCGTTGATTGAATAGCCGGATTGTGCGGTAAATCATCCGCACGGCATCGGGGCAGTTTAAGTCAAAGGTTTGAGACGATTCGGATTTGCATTACGATGTTCATACATGAAGGGTGGTGCATTAGGGAGGCCTCACAATGTCTACGAAATATCTGTTGGCAGAGGAGTTGCATTCGATCGTTGATGTGTTTCCGGCGACACCGCTGACGCCCGAGACGCTTGATGCATTTAGACGTGCCGGTACCGAAAATCTTGTGATGGGGGATCCGCAGCGCGCTGGGGTTTTGCGTAGCGAAATATATGCCGCGAGCGCGGTTGGCCCCGATGTGCGCTGTCTGCTCTACGTTCCGGAAAATAACGCCGATGTAAGGCCCGGGTACCTGCATATTCATGGTGGCGGTTACGTGATGGGTTCGCCAGAAGGGTCTGATCTGATGAATTTAGCGATTGCCAGCAAGCTGGGTGCGGTGGTTGTTTCGGTAGATTACCGGCTGGCGCCCGAAAACTGCATACCGGCACCTTTGGACGACTGCTACGCCGGTCTTGCCTGGCTTCACGAACATGCAGGCGATTACCGGGTTGATACCGACCGTATTGGCGTTGGAGGTGAAAGTGCTGGAGGGGGATTGGCCGCCGCGCTGGCAATCAAAGCCCGCGATGCGGGTGAATATGGTGTGTGTCATCAACATCTCACATACCCGATGCTGGATAATCTGACCGGATCGGAAGCATGCCCGGGTGATCCTTTTGTCGGCGAATTTGTCTGGACGAGAGAGCGAAATCTGTATGGCTGGCAGAGTTATTTAGGCGATGCGCCTGCACAAGCACCCCAGGTTCCGGCAAGGGTTGCTGACTTTTCGGGTTTGCCACCCACCTGGATGATGACGGCGAGTCTTGATCTCTTTCGGGATGAGGACATTGCCTATGCCCAGGGGCTCCTTGCGGCTGGGGTACCCGCTGAGCTGATTGTCTATGAAGGCGCATGCCATGGGTTCCAGATGGTCCAGGGCACCGAGCTCGGTAGGCGATATGTGCGCGATCATATGGATGCGTTGGCACGGGGTTTGGGTATAAGGGACATATTGGCGGCCGATTGACGAGATTACCCGGTCCTTTTGTGAAACGGCAAATGAAGGTGGTGGTGATGTATGATCGGGATGACGATTAGCGGCGGACCACAAAACCCAATGGAGGAAGGTACGCTTTTGAAGTCGTGTGGAAAGTCGATCGTACGTTGATATAGCTATAATTATTCGCAACTTTTTAGATGTTATACATTATAAATACTATGTATCTAATTGTTAAATATAGATAAAATATATTTTAGTTAAGGAGGTAGAGTGGCAGAATCAAAAAAAATGCCTGAAGGGTTCGATTGGCGAGCGGTGACGCCTGAAGACTCTCCTAAAACGCCGATGGATTTATTTGAGGACCCCAAAGTTCGTGCACTGTCTGCCCCGGATGTAAAACCAGGCGGGCCTGCCTTCGACTTTAAACGTCCGCTTTATGATTTCAGCGACGGCGACGAAGTTAGGACGGGTGAGGACTTTCACCTGCTCTCTGCCTGTCAGGAGCGACCTGTTGCATTGATTTTCGGTTCTTATACGTGACCTCCCTTTGTGGCTCAGGTTGAGTCACTGCATAAGATCTGGCGTCAATATCGAGACGATGTTCATTTTGTGGTTGTCTACATACGGGAAGCGCATCCTGAAGATGGCTGGGTGATCGCATCGAATCG
Source organism: Pseudomonadota bacterium (assembly GCA_036338285.1). Taxonomy (GTDB): domain Bacteria; phylum Pseudomonadota; class Gammaproteobacteria; order Pseudomonadales; family Azotimanducaceae; genus UBA4421. The sequence goes on along the minus strand of JAYZCO010000033.1, from coordinate 69,009 downwards.
TACGCAGGGAATTGCGTTCAATGACCCGACAAATAATGAGGAACGTCAGGAAGCAGCGGCCTCGTGCGCCTTGCGTCTGAAAATCGAAATGCCCGTGGTCGTTGATGATATCGACGATGCCATCGCGTCTGCCTACGGCGCACTGCCGGATCGTCTGTACCTGATCGACACTAAAGGCAACGTTGCCTTTCAGGGCGATGAGGGGCCTTGGGGGTTCAGTCCACCAACACTCGAGCAGGCGATCGATCAACTTATTGGCGGCTAGAGGCGCTATGGTGAGATAAGTCACGGCCAATTATTTAATTCGCTTAGTGATTCTGTCGCCCAGATTAGGTAACGTTGTGGCTGGGAGATTGAGAGCGAATCGTTCACAACTTCCAACATACTAATTCAAATAACGTGAGTCCCAGGGGATTGCATGAGATACGAAGCTCCAACGACAACCAAGGAGGCGGTCAACTTGTTGGCCAGGGCCGGAGGCAATGCCTGCGTGCTTGCTGGCGGTACCGACCTTTTGGTGCAGATGAAAATGGGTCTGGTCGAACCAGACCTCGTAATAGACATTAAACGTATTGCGGCAACACAAGGCATTAGCAAGACAGGCAAAGGTTTTAACATCGGTTCTACCGTGTCCGGCGCCCAAATGCGCGATGACAAAGCATTGAATAAGGCCTGGCCGGGGGTTGTCGAGGCGGCAAACCTGATCGGTTCAGACCAGATACAGGGGCGGTGCACGATGGTCGGCAACCTCTGCAATGCTTCTCCGGCGGCAGACAGCGTGCCTGCACTGATTGCAGCAAAAGCAAAGGTGGTCATTGTCGGCCCGAAGGGCAAGCGCACAGTCGGGGCCGAGAAGATTGCAACAGGGCCTGGCAGCACCTCTTTGAAAAAAGGCGAGATGGTTGAGTCTGTAACACTTCCGTCGAGCTCGGCGAAAACGGGTGATGCGTATTTACGCTTTATCCCGCGTACTGAGATGGACATCGCGGTATGCAGCGCCGGTGTTTGTCTGGAACTCGGCGCACGGGGTGTGGTCAAGTCAGCACGCATCGCAATTGGCGCAGTCGCGCCTACTGTGGTGCTGGTGCCGAAAGCCGCGCGCGCGATCGTCGGCACCAAACTGGACGACAATGCGTTGGAAAAGCTGGCGAAGGAAGTTGAGAAGGTTTGTACCCCGATTGACGATAAGCGCGGGACCATTGAATTTAGAACAGAAGTGGCCGGCGTACTGGCAAAGCGCGCCGCAAAGATTGCATATGAACGCGCAGGAGGTAAGTAATGGCTGGCGTACATGTTTCAACAACGGTCAACGGTGATGCCGTTGAATATGCTTGTCCGGCAAGCGAGACGTTATTGGATGCCCTGCGCGATCGCGTGGGTTTAACGGGTGTAAAAGAAGGTTGTGGCACAGGTGACTGTGGGGCTTGCAGTGTATCTTTGGATGGACAACTCGTTTGTTCGTGTCTGGTGCTTGCGGCCGAAGCTGAAGGCCGAGAGATCGGTACTGTAGAGGGCCTTGCTCAGGATGGACAGTTACATGTTCTGCAGACGAAATTTATCGAGCATGCAGCACTCCAATGTGGGATTTGCACCCCTGGTTTTCTCATCGCAGGTAAAGCGCTGTTAGAAAGGAATGCGAATCCGACGGTAGAAGAAGTTCGCTATGCATTAGCGGGCAATCTGTGCCGGTGCACGGGTTATGACAAAATAGTTCGTGCTGTAATGGATGCGGGTAAAGAGATGCGCAAGGCCAGCAAGAAAAAAGCGGGCAGTAAAAGGACAGGAGGATAAAGTGGCACACGATAAGACCTATACAGACCAGGACTTTAAACTTGTCGGTACGCGGCCTGTGCGTCCGGATGGTACCGATAAAGTAACAGGACGCGCGCGTTATGGCGCCGATATGAATGCACCAGGGCAACTGGTCGGGCGCATTTTGCGGTCACCTCATGCCCATGCGCTCATCAAAAAAATAGATACCTCGAAAGCGGAAAAACTTTCAGGTGTCAAAGCCGTGGTGACCAGTGCTGATTTGCCGGATCTCACCAATGGTGATGCTGGCATGTTCGACACGCTGGAAAATTGCATGGCTCGGGATCGAGCCCTTTACGACGGGCACGCCGTGGCAGCGGTCGCAGCGGTTGATGCGGAGACAGCTAAGCAGGCGCTGAAACTCATTAAGGTGTCGTATAAAAAACTTAAGCACGTCACAGATGTTGACAAGGCAATGAAACCCAATGCGGCGATTGTGCAGCCGAGAGTCAAGGACCGGGAAACGGGTCTACCGACCAACGTTTGTGGTATGACGCCGTTTATTAGCGGCGATGTTGACGCGGGTTTTGCGGAGGCGGATGTGGTCGTCGAGCGAAGCTATAAAACGGAGCAGACACACCAGGGCTACATTGAGCCGCATGCATGTCTTGCTTCAGTGGGTCCGGATGGGCAGGGCGAACTGTGGGTTACGACGCAGGGCCACTTCACCTTCCGTACCGTGTGTGCAACTTTGTTGGGCATGGATATTGCCAAGCTTAAGGTCACATCCTCAGAGATTGGTGGTGGTTTCGGTGGTAAGACCCATGTTTGGGTAGAGCCGGTCGCGTTGGCATTGTCACGCAAAGCCAACCGTCCCGTGAAGTTGGTCATGACGCGAGACGAAGTTTTCCGCGCTACGGGACCCACCTCCGCAACGTCTATGGATGTAAAAATAGGTGCGACGAAAGACGGTAAAATCACCGCCGCCGAAGCAACGATACGCTATGCGGACGGAGCTTTCCCAGGGATCTGGGGTATGATAGGGGGCATGGTTGCTTTTGCTTGTTATGACGTTCCTAACGCGAAGGCTGTTGGCATTGATGTGCTTGTTAATCGGCCAAAAGTTGCAGCCTATCGGGCACCCTCTGCGCCTATGGCGGCCTTCGGCGTCGAGAGTACGATGGATATACTGGCGGCTGAAATAGGTATGGATCCGGTTGACTTCAGGTTGCTCAATGCTGCACGGGGTGCCGCTGGATTTGATGGCACTCCCCAACTCCAGATCGGCATTAAACCGACACTTGAAGCAGTGAAAGATCATCCGCATTGGCGTGCCAGACTGGGTAAGAATCAGGGCCGTGGTATGGCGTGCGGTTTCTGGTTCAACATCGGTGGTCAAACCTGCTCGGATATTAATATAGGCACGGATGGCACAGTCAATCTAACGGTGGGTACTGTAGATGTCGGCGGGGCTCGGGCGTCGTTATCGCTGATATGCGCTGAGGAGCTGGGGATTCCCTATGAGAATGTGAAGTGCCACGTGGGTGATACGGGTTCCCTCGGTCACAACGATACAACGGAAGGCAGCCGCGGTACATTTTCATCGGGTATGGCCACGGTATTTGCTGCTCGCGCCGCGATCGAGGAGCTTAAGAATCGCGCCGCAATCGAGTGGGATATTTCAGTAGACGATGTCGAGTGGAGTGACGGTAAGGCCATTGCCAAAGGTGTGAAAAATTCAAATCTTGGCGAATTGTCACTGGCTGAAATTGCCGGCAAGTCACCCAACACGGGTGGACCTATTGCGGGACACAACGAAATCAACGCGGATGGTGCGGGCGTTTCTTTCGCCAGTCATATCTGCGATGTAGAAGTGGATCCGGAAACAGGCTCAACCCGAGTCGTTCGTTATACAGTCGTGCAGGATGCCGGTAAGGCGATCCATCCGGACTATGTCGAAGGACAGTTCCAGGGAGGAGCAGCACAAGGCATTGGCTGGGCATTAAACGAAGAATACATATACGGTGACGACGGATGCCTGCAGAATCCGGGTTTTCTCGACTACCGCATACCGGTGTGTTCTGACCTTCCGTTTATCGACACGAAGATTTTGGAGATCCCAAATCCTCTTCATCCATATGGTGTGCGTGGTGTTGGCGAGACTTCTATCGTTCCGCCGCTTGCGGCGATTGGAAATGCGGTCTCCAATGCAGTTGGAGTGCGTATGAACCACGTGCCGATGTCACCACCGAGGATCCTCAAGGCGTTAAAAGATGCGCAGGCGGACGAAAAAGCAGTGTCAGCCGGCTGACTTTAACCGGCACACTGCTGATTAGTGGAAGTTCAGCTTACAGGCCCGTTTCGTGAGGCAGTCGGTTCGGCTTCGATTTCGATCGAAGCCGGAACGATCCGCGAATTAATGCGTAAGATCGAAGAACGCTATCCAAATATGGCGACCTCGCTAAAAGATGAGGTCGCTGTGTCTATCAATGGCCAGGTATTCAGAGACAGCTGGAACGAGAAGATTCCGCTGGATGCGGAGGTGTTTCTGCTGCCGCGTATCCCCGGCGGGTAGGACAGGTTCAGGACGTGAAATGACGCTTTTCGGTTAGGTTAATCTCTGCGGGGTTTAATGGATGAGTGACACGGAACTGCTTGAGCTGATGAAACGTTTTCGACAAGCCTACGCAGGGGCTGATGGGGATGCTCTACGGGATGTCGTTGCAGAGGACTTCGTCTGGCACCAGCACGTCGCGACAACGACCGATGATCGGCCGACAGGCCGGGTATTGTATGGTGTGGATGCACTGCTTGAGGAGATTGCCTGGCGAGCGGAACACTGGCAGGAAGTTAATTACGAAGGGCTCGAAGAGCGTGCCGCCGCTGACTTGCTGGTGCAGACCTTTACGATATCAGGCAAGGAAGATGGCATCCGATTTCATGCTAAAGCGGTTGACCTCTATCCTGTAAAAGACGGCCGAATTTCAATGAAAGATACCTATTGGAAGTACACGCAGGATGAGATGAAGTGAAACAAGGCCTTTGTTCCCTGGGTGATCATCGGGCTGACCCTTTAACGGGAAAACGCACGAGTCAGGCGCAACGCCACGCCGAGTTCATAGAATATCTCGATATGGCTGAGCCCTTGGGCTTCGATACGGTCGTTGCAGGTGAACATCATTTCTCCGATTTCATCGTCTCCGTACCGCAGCTTTTTCTTGCACGCTTAGCCGGACGAACAGAAAAAATTCGCCTGGCGAGCGGTGTGACCTTGCTGCCCCATCATGATCCGGTTCGTATTGCCGAAGATTTTGCCACGCTCGATGTGCTGTCAGGTGGCCGGGCCGAGGTGTGGGTAGGAAAGGGTGTAGAACCAAAAGTTTACGATTACTTTGGGCAAGATGTAGAAGAAGCGGTTGCACGCCAGCAGGAAGGGCTCGAGCTTTTAGTGAAACTATGGTCAGAAGAGGACATCGAGTGGGCTGGGCAATTTCGCCCGTCTCTACAAGAGGTGACACTACAGCCGAGACCGCTTCAATTGCCTCACCCACCGGTTTACGTTTCTTGCAGCAATCCGGACGCAACCGTGGCACCGGCCAAAATGGGCTTAAACATTGTGGCGACTGGCTTAGCCTTTGACCTTGATCAGCTGCCGCCCATGGTCGATCGCTATCATGAAGAATGGGCCAAGGCAGGACACCGCCATGAACCGCATATCACTTTGCTCGCGCATACTTATGTAGAGCCTGATTCACAGACGGCCATTCGCCATCTTGAGCAGTACCAGTTTATCTTCCAGAAATGGGTCTTCAGCAAACGCTTTGGTATAGACGCGGACGAGGTGGAGTTACCACCCCGGATAATGAATCTGGGTTCCGATGAATCTGTCATAGCAGTCGGTAGTCCACAAGCTGTAACGGATAAAATCGGACAGCTTTGCGAACTCTCAGGCTGTGATCGTTTCATTGTCCAGTCTGATTACGGCGGGCAGCCTTTTGACGTAGTTAAAGCCTCGCTTGAACTCTATGCCCGTGATGTGTTGCCCGTTGTGGCGGACTTCTAAGGTCATACCCTGAGTATTTTTCGCCACACGTTGGCGAAGACCACAGCGATAATCATGACTGCGACGAAGTAAACTGATGGAAAAACCGCGATGTCCATGCGTCCAAGGACGTTTGCTGCGATCAGTAGTGCCACAGCGAGGTTTCTGATCGAGCCTTCCAGAGCTACTGTGACACGGTCTTCAATCCCAAGCCCGATCCACGAAGAGACTTGATAGCACAAAAATAAGTTCAAGCCACAGAGCAAGATAGACCATGGGAGCGCTTCAGAAAAACCCGCGGCCAGGGTGTCCCAGCTTTCCAGAAACAGAAAAAATATCGTCACATAAAGGACGAATTGGCCGCCTTTTTGTATGCGTTGCAAGTGCGCATCGACCCATTCATCCAGCCATATACGCACCAGCATGCCTGCCCCGATGGGTATGAGGATGAGCACAAGCAATTGGATAAGCGTGTCCAGCACCGGAAGTCTGATCGGCTGATCCAAATCTGATATGAGGAACGAAAACAGGCCCATCATCAAAGGCACCGTCGCGAATGAGAGAATCGACGATATCGACGTTAGCAGCACAGAAAGGGGCAGGTTCACCCGTGCGATAAGGGCCATGACATTGGAAAACCCGCCGCTTGGACACGCGGCGATGAGAAGCATGCCGATCGCGGCTGCATCACTTAAGGGCCAGCCAACGGTTCTTATGAAGACAAGTACAAGTACGGTAGTCACTGGAAAGCAAAACGTGTGGATCAGCGAACCTATGATAGGCAGGCGCGGTGATTTGAAGAGCGCATCGAACTGAGCGATGCGGAGTTCCATACCAATCGTGGCCATGATCACAATGACGACGATTGGCAGAATGTGCTGTTGTACACTGATGTCCATACTGGTGGAGAACCTTATGTTATTGCTGGGCCGGGACTTATCCCCGTTTGTACGCCGCACTGCGACAACCCTGAACTTATTAGGGATTTTCTATGAGCGCAAGATCGTCGCCGCGGCTGAGGATGGTGAGCTTATTCGACGATTCAATCCGCTGGGTCGTATACCTGCGCTGGTACTGGACAATGATGAAGTGGTCATTGACAGCGCCGCCATCATCGATTTCGCACTCGAACTTGCGGAAAATTCTGAACAGATTTTACCGGCTCGGGGTGATTTGCGCAGAAAGGTCCTTCGACTGTCGGCGATGGCAACCGGTGCGATGGAAAAGGGCGTGACGGGAGCGTACGAGCGAACCCAACGACCGCCGCAATTTCTGTACGAGCCGTATCGACAGAAGGTGCTGGATCAGGCGCTTGCCGGCCTGGCTGAAATCTCAAGCGCAACGCCAAAGAGTGGCTATTTTGGCGGCGCATTGCCGAATCTTGCCGATATCAACGCAGTGGTGGCTTACGACTTTATCAACATTGTTGCACCGGATGCGGTTGGGGTGGCCTCACTTGGAGCGCTTGAGAACCTGAGTGAGCGGGCGAATGCGCTTGAAGCTTTTGCATCTACGCGGTGGCAGCCTTAAGGTAGCTGTTTTATTACAACGGAGGAAAGCATGTCCGGTATTGTCGAAATCAGAGACTACACGATAGACCCTGCGCGTTTTGCGGCTTATAAAGAGTGGGCGATTAATTTGGCAGCGCCCTGGCTGAAAGAGAATCTGGATGTCATCGATTTCTGGATGGATGATGATATGGAGCCTGAAGTTGCAGGTTCGAACCCGCTTGTATCTGAGAACGGGCAACCCAATGTCACCTGGATTATCCGCTGGCCTGACAAAGATACCCGGGAAGCAGAATTTGATACGCGCATGGGCCATGCGGAGTGGCAAGAAATATGGGCGCAGCACCCGTGTCCGGACGGCTATTTGCATATGAACGCACGGTTCATGAGGGCGGCAGGATAGCTAGACGCGGTGTAACCCACCATGAGCTAAAACAAACGCTGGTGAGAACAGGCGGGCTGATCCTCGGCTTTAGTCTGGCAATCTGCGCTTATGCCCAACCACAGGGAAGTGCGGGCCACCTCACTCAGGCACCCACTCTGGATGGCAATATACGGGGTGATCCTGCGTGGGCGGAGCTTGTGCCGCTTAGCGGATTTACCCAGGTACAACCATCCGAGGGCCTTGCCGCCAGTGAGCAGACGGATGTTTTTGTTGGTTTTACCCAAGACATGCTCTATGTCGGGATTGTTTGCTATGACACAAACCCGGACAGAATTATCGTTTCCAACAGTCGCAGAGATGCTGATCTGTCGATGGAAGACAGCATTCAATTTGTGATAGACCCTTATCAGGGTGAGCAGGACGGTTTCTTGTTTGGGACGAATGCAGCCGGTATCGAGTTCGATGCTCAATTGAAATCTACCCAGACAGCTCGCTTCAGAGAAACAGGGTTCGATCAGAACTGGGATGCTGTATGGGACGTTGCGACACACAGGGGTGCATTTGGATGGAGTGCTGAGTTTGCGATTCCCTTCAAATCGTTGCGTTATGGAAGTGGCAGGCTGCAAGACTGGAATTTTAATTTTCAAAGGATTATTCGACACAAAAATGAAATAGCTTATTGGTCCCCCATCCCCGTTCAATTTTCCCTCAACCGGCTTTCGCTGGCCGGAGAAGTGACGGGGATCGAGGTGCCGTCTTTGCGAAACCTTAAACTCACGCCCTACGTGCTCGGTAAAACTGCGCGTGGAGGGATGGCTGAGGCAGAGGAAGATGATTCAGAGTTTGGTGTCGACGTGAAGTACTCCCTGACATCCAGCCTCACGCTGGATTTGACGTACAACACGGATTTCGCTCAGGTAGAGGTGGACGAGCAGCAGGTGAACCTAGACCGTTTCAGTTTGTTTTTTCCCGAAAAAAGGCCGTTTTTCCTAGAAAATGCGGGTCAGTTTAGCGTCGGCGTGCCCGGACAGACTGAGCTGTTTTTCAGTCGTCGTATAGGCATCGGTCCCGGCGGTGAGCAGTTGCCCATAGACGGTGGCGTTCGTCTGTCCGGCAAAATTGGTGATTCGACGAACATCGGCCTGTTGCATATGCGCTCCGAGGCGGTCAGGGGGGTTGCGCCCGTAACCGATTTCTCCGTGCTACGTATAAAGGAAGAATTTGAAAATCGTTCATCTGTTGGTTTGATGATGGTCAACAAAGACAGTGATTTGGGAGATAACCAGACATATGCATTAGACGGTCAGCTCGGCGTGGGTGAGAAGACGCTCATTTCGGGGTTTGTCGCAAAGACCGAAACGAACGGCATCAAGGACGACGATCACGCATTTCGCTTAAGCGCAAGCCGTGACGGAGAGTCTTGGACCTTTAATGGTGCCTATGAAGAGGTTGGAGACGGATTCAATCCTGAAGTGGGATTCCTGGCACGTAGGGGTTACCGCAATGTCACGTTATTTGGCTCTCGCCGAATCAGGTTTGGGCAACAGAGCCGATTCCTCGAAATGGTACCCCATGTGAATTATCAGGGTTACTGGGATTTTGAGGGTTACTACGAATCGGGTCGGGTCCATCTGGATCATTCGATGATATGGAAAAACGGTGGGCAAATTCACGCGGCGGTAAATTTCACTCATGAAGGGGTCAAGCAGCCTTTTGAGATTGCACGCGGTGTCATTGTGGACGCAGGTGAGTACGATCATGAAGAACTTTCGGTCTTCAGTTGGACGGATTCGAGTGACCCGCTGAATGTGGGGATGAATTTTGTTTACGGTGGATTTTTCGGGGGCGACCGTTTCTCCGCCAGTCCTTTTATCAATTACCGTATCGGCGAGACGTTCAGCGCGAGATTTTCTTTGAATCACAATGATGTGAAACTCCCCAACGGGGATTTCAAGGTAAACCTGTCACAGCTGCGCCTTTCGTACTCTTTTACACCGAAGATTTCGATACAGGCCTTTGTGCAACATAATGACAGGGATGACCTCCTGGCAACCAATCTGCGTTTCTCATGGTTGCAATCGGCGAATTCAGGCCTGTTCATTGTGTACAACGAAACGGATGACAACAGGCGCTCACCGGGCAGACCTCGAAGGGAGTTCATTATCAAATACAGTCACATATTTGATGTTTGAAACCGCCTGTTCATGGCTTATCAATTAGGCCAGTTGCTCAAGGTGTGCAAAGGAGGCCGCGGAAGGGTGACCATTAGATACGTCGGACGGTCGTAGATTGCCGACTCAATTTACATATTGTTTGTGGAGAGTTAGATGCCTGAGTTTTCAGATGAGGAAATCGCGCTGTTTGAGCGAGTGGTAAAAACCCGCCGATCGGTCCGGGGATTTCTCGACCGGCCGGTGCCGCAAACAACACTTGAAGCAATATTTGATTTGGCCAGGTGGTCGCCGTCGGGTACTAACCAACAGCCCTGGCACATCTGCGTTGCTTCGGGAAAAGTGCGTGATGCGATGCGCGCTGAAATGATGGACCGCGTGGCCAACAAAGTACCTATTGTCACGGACCATTTACCCGATGGAAGGGTCGGGGGTGTGTATCGTGATCGCAAGCGAGCCTGTGCCCACGTTTTGTACGAGGCGATGGATATCCAGTGGGAGGACAAGGCCCGCCGAGCTGCCGCTTATGAAAAGAACTACACCCTGTTCGACGCACCACACGCCGCTTTTATCTGCATGGATGAAGTGTTCGGTACTCAGACTGCTGCAGATGTTGGGATGTTTTCACAAACTTTGATGCTGGCAATGACCGCTTATGGGGTGGCAAGTTGTGCCCAGGGAACGCTGCGTAACTATCCGGATTTGGTCAGGGAGACTTTTTCTCTGCCTGACGAAATGAAGGTGTTGTTCGGAATCAGTTTCGGTTACGAGGATGCGAGCATTCCGGCCAATCTCGCACGGACACAACGTGCACAGTTGGATGAAAATATTCAATTCTTAGGCTGATGTTTAATTATCACACGCATCGATTCGACGACGGCGCAGGTTGATGCTGCTCGTCTGTGATTTCGTTTATCGATCTTCGGCGCATGATGCATTCGAAAGCCACGATTGTGGGACTTATGCGCTTAAGGCAGTCAATATCAACCCGTCTTAGGTTTGTACTGATAACTTCGCTGTGTTCGTCCTCCCGCGATCAAATGGTGCTCGCCGGTGATCCAGGCTCCTGCCGGCGAACACAACAACAGCACCATGGCGGCGATGTCATCGGGTGTTCCGGTACGGCCAAGAGGGATGGTTTGTCGCAACTCAGCAAGTTTATCCTCTACACCCAAAACTTCCATGAAAGCCTCAGTAATTACGGGTCCCGGAGAAACCGCATTGACCCGGATATTGCGTTCGGCGAGCTCTAAGGCCAGGGTTTGAGTGAGATTTATCAGGCCTGCCTTGGCAGCTGCATAGGGGCCGGTCATGGGCGAACCGCGTGTGCCTGCACCGGACGTGATATTGATGATTACCCCGCCTTTGAGCATGCGTTTGGCGGCTGCCTTACAGCCTTGGAATGCAGAAGTCAGATTGAGCTCTAGCTGGCCTCGAAAAGTTTCGTCAGATGTGTCTTCGAGCGAGTGGACATTTTTTTCATCAGACCCGCCTACGTTGTTCACCCATATGTCGAGTCGATTAAATTGCTCAATTGTCTGCTCAGCCACAGATTCCGAAAGGTCGCGTATATCTCCGGGGACGATGAGCGCGCGTTGCCCCCTCGTTTCAATACCTGCCGCCGTTTTTTTTAGATCATTCAGGCGTCTTGCATTGATTACGATGTCAGCCCCTGCGTCGGCCAGAGCCCAGGCGATACCTTGTCCTATACCCTGTCCGGACCCGGTGACGACTGCGACCTGACCATCCAGACGAAATCGATCGAGCATGCTCATTTGTTACGGGTCCTTGTTGATGCTTCGGTTTTGGCCGGGTGAACGATACGTCACCTGAAAGCATGGCCGGTTAGATTATTTGGCTGTCTGTTGTTAAGCCTGCAAGACTTCTGTGATCCTGTGTTAATGATTGTGTAATTTTGCTGCCGGTCAGAAGGCGGAAGCGATGAGCATGATGCCCATGGCGAGCATTACCAGCCAGGTAAGAACATTACCAACCACCCTTGATTTCGGCAGTTCAGGTTCAGTCAGCTGCAAGCCGTAGGCGTGAAAGATGCGCGCAACAAAAAGTGTGCCTCCAAAGCCATGAATCCAAGCTTCGGAACTGCCAAGTAATGCCAGCACGCCCAGCGCAAGAAGTGCGAAAGGAACGTATTCGATATTGTTGCCATGTGCTCGAATAGCTTTTTGCAACCGATCTTCACTGGCTTCACCTTTGGCCTGTTTAAACCGGTAACGGGTAACGTTAAGGCCGAGCCCGAGGGTCAGAAGTAGGTTCAGACCTAACCAGAGCGCGTAAACTGAAGAGATCTCGCCAGGCATGGGTCAACTCCCCTCGACGTTGCCGATAATTGTATTTCGACCGGCACGCTGGAACATCAAAGCCGGATCGGGGTTATTGCCTACCCACACACACAGTTGCGGGTCGGCATGCCGAATCTCTCCGGACAGGTGATTTCCTTCTTTTGTAAAGATGCCCACACTGTTGCCATTGGTTAGGCGGATGTTGCCGTCTTCATCGACTTGGTACAACGTTTCGGTATCGAACGGATGATACATGCTGGCCATTATTCACCTACCCATTCAGTTAATTTTGTATGCAGCCAACGAACTTTGGCCTCCTGGTAGCCGGACAGAATGATGCCTTTTTGATAGGTGGATTCAAGACCAGCCTGTACTTTCGGCATGTTGAATGAATCCTGGTCGAATACTTTGCCTAAAAAGCCCAGTGCCGATGACCAGGATTCGTCTTCTTCAAGCCATCGGACTTCAGCTGGCGGTGGGCGCTCTCCCTGGAAAGGTGCAAGCATTATGCATTCCATGATGGCGGATCGGTGGTCGTTGACGTTGGGACGAAACCGGTAAACGATGCCGTTGAAGGCGCCCCAGGGATGGAAGTTGGGGAACAGAGTGTAGTCCAGGCTATCGACGAGTTCAGCATCGCAATAAATGTCTGCTTTGTCGCCTGCGTGTTCGCGCAGACCGTCGCGTGCGCGGGCGGCCATAAACTCACGCATATGCATGCCGTCTGGTACTTCGGGCACGGGCGCATCGTGATCGGCATCGAGCAGTGCACGTAGCATTTCTTGTTGTGTAGGCGTGTACTCCAATTGCGGGCTGTGCGTTGACCCTGGTGTGATAACCCGGGCACAGTTGTCCCATATGTCGACTTGACTGTTCACATCGCCGAGGCTTCTGAGGATTTGTGGGTGCGTACCACTGACATGGTAGGCTTCGCAAAAAGCTTCCTGAGCGATTTTCCAATTACAAGGCATGATCTTGGCAACATGTGCTTGCTTGTACAGGTTCTGCAGTTCCCAGCGTTCAAACTGGGGTGCAAGGTCTTTAATGAACTCATCAAACGGATCGCACTTAAGATCCGGATTAATGAATATGAAACCGGCCCAGGTGGCGACCGGCAGTTCCGGTAAATTGAATTCCCCTTGGGCTATCTGCGGAAAATCCCAGTCAGCGGGGATATCCTTTAAGGTGCCGTCGAGTTTCCAGCAAAATCCGTGAAACGGGCAACGCAGTTCGGCTGCATTGCCGTTGAATTCTTTCAGCATGCGGCCTCGGTGTAGACAGGCATTTGGATAGGCTTTAATTTCGCCGCTTTCGGTGCGCACGACGAGAAATGACATGCCAGCAATGTCGTAGCGATAGTGGTCTCCCGGCTCGGGTATGTCCTCTTCGCGGCAGGTAAATTGCCAAATCTTTTTCCACATCTTTTCCACTTCGAGTTCGTGGTATCGAGCCGTCGTGTAGCGGGTGACCGGAAATTCGTTCAGACCCATGTCCTTGGGTGACTGCATGCGCAGCACATCCGGCACTTCGTGGGAATCCAGGTCCAGCAGTTCCTGATAGGTGATCCCCGGGGATCGGGACATCGTACTAGGGTCGAGGTCTTTATATGCTTCAGCCATTAGGAGTCTCCATATCTGTCGCCTTGGACTGGGTGCTGATTGTTGTTGAGTCTACCCGATCCGAAAGGGGTATTGCTTCGAATTCTATATGTAATTCTTTGAGCGCGCGCAGGGAAAAACTCGGCGCTTGCTCGAAGGTATTTACACCGTCCATGAACCTGAGATCCTTAACCCGATCTATGAGTGCTTTGAACGACCAGTAAAGTTCCCTTCGCGCCAACGGTGCCCCGAGGCAGTGATGGATGCCTGAGCCGAAGCCTAAGTGCCTACCCGGTTTGTCTCGTTCAAGATCGAGCTTTTCAGGGTGGTTAAACTCACGCTCGTCACGATTAGCGGCAGCGTAGCGGACATTGACGAGCGAGCCTTGCGGGATCGTGATGCCGTGCAATTCGATATCCTGGGCAGCGATACGGAACAGCCCCTGCACAGGTCCTTCGAGACGCACGACCTCCTCACAAAAGGTGCGTAGATATTTTTCCGGATCGGATTGTAGTTTTGACCAGACGTCCGGGTTTTCAATGAGCAGCTTGACTCCATAAGCGATGGCGTTGGTGGTGGTTTCCGATCCACCGACAAAGGTATCTGCCATCATTTCAGCGTGCAGTTCATTGTCAGAGAGCGCTCGCCCCCACTCGGGGATGACTCGATTAACCATCTCTGACAAGAGTGTGTCATCTGGGTTTTTGCGTAGGCGTTCAAAGATGGGTTGAAAATAGTGTTGAGCTTCGATTTCCATCTCAACGGACCACTGTTCTTCTTCTTCGGTCTGCATCATGCCCAGACGCTGTACCCAGGCGTCGGTCCAGGCTTTTATTTTCCATATGTCCTCTTCGGGCACTCCGACCTGAGCCCCGATGACAATCAATGGCAAAGGGACAGCAAACTGCTCGACCCAGTTGCAGTGTCCTGCATCAACAAAGGCGTCGATCAATTTGTAAGCGGTGTCGCGCACGAAGGGGTCCATTGCGTTGATTTTTTTAGGACGAAACGCTTCGTTGAACATGGAGCGCATCTGTTTATGGTTCGGATCATCGCGGCCGGCCAGCGTCGCAGCAGGTATCCAACCTTTTTCCTGATAGAGGGCGAGCATTCTCTGTGCGCGTTCTGAATCGAGCCGGTCGCGGCTGTTCTGCCCCCCCTTCATATTGTTGCAAAATCGTACCGGGTCAAGCAGCACACCGCGCAAATCTTCGAATCGGCTGATGACATAAAAGCCGGTTAGTGGATCTTTCCACACAGGTGCTTCGTCGCGAAGCCGCTGGTAGGCCGGGTAGGGGCAGTTCTGAATACCATGGTCCAGAAAGTTGATGTCATTGACCGCCTCTGGATGGACAGGTTTATATGGTTCTTTTTTCATTTATGATTATCCCCTGGCAGTATCAATTCTGATGTGATCCCGGTTTGCCCGGCAAGCCTTGGAATCAGCGCGACTGCTTCTTTTATCCCCGGTCCTGCTATCCCCGGTCCTGCGTTTGTTCAGCGTGGTGAAAACAATGAGTTTGGATGGTAGATTATTGTTGAGCAAAATGGCAGCAAGCGGACGTGTTGCTGGGCGTGGCGTTCTCGATGCTTTCATCCGGCACCATGAAAAAGTTTTGATCTCCGCCACCCCGGTACAGTGAGTCGCCAGGACATACGGCGATGCGAGACTGATCCCCCTCGCCAGGATGTTCGGAGCTGACTACAAACCTGATTGTTTGCCTCATCCGTTTATGTTTGAGTGCAGTTTGGGAAAGCGTGTAACAATGTTATGAGGCCCGCCAGATGTCCGTATTTGAAGAACTTGCTACAGAGGCGCATACCACCCCCGAAGCATTTCCATTGATGCCAATAGGGCAAGCCGTTGATATGGGGCATGCTGAAGATGGTACGCCGTTGTTTGACCCTCGGATCCTGGATTCAATGGAGTTTTTCAGGAACCCATATCCTTACTACCGCATTTTAAGAGATCACTATCCGGTATTTCATGACCAGTTGCACAATACCTACTGGATTACTCGCTATGATGATATTACGGAATGTTACTTTGATGACGAAGGCTTCAACACAATACCCAAGGGCAGCTCAAGTGGTGTCCTTGGTAATACGCAGTTGGAGCTTTCTGGAATAGAACACCGACGACGAAGAAATCTTTACGGTCAGCACCTAGTAGGCAAATCCCTGCAATTGCGTGTTCCTGCGATTGAGCGGTTAGCCAGAGAAATGATGGAGGCGTGGGATGATCTGGCTGCATCCGATTCCGAAGCGGTGATCGATCAGGGCCGTACGCGAACCGTAGAACTCGGCCAGGCATTTGCAGATGAATTTCCAATTCGCGTCGTATGTGAAGTGCTGGGCTTCCCTAAAGAGGCGCAATCAGACTTCTACTACTGGTACAACTCAATGATGAGTGGGTTGGGTGGTTCTAACACACATAAGCAAGGTGTCGAAGCGCGCCAGCATCTTGAAAACTATGTTGCGGGGATCGTTGAACAACGTCGTAAAGAGCCGACTTATCTCTATGACGAGGCGGGTAATCCGATGAGTAAGGACATCATCACAAAACTATGCGAAACCCGGGTTGACGGTGATTATCTATCAACAGAAGAGATCACCTCCAATATTGCGCTGATTGTTGGCGGCGGCGGGGAAACGACGCGTGGTGCTATCATGAATCTATGGTGCTTGTTGTTGCGTCATCCGGATCAGTTTCAGGCGGTGCTGGATGATGAACACAACTGGGACAGGGCATTTCATGAAATGCTGAGACATTCGTCTTCCATCGGCGGTCAGCCGCGCCACAATACCTTCGACATTGAAATGCACGGCGTGCAAATTCCGGCGGGTTCACTCATGCAGATGGTGGACTTTTCAGCCAATCACGATGAGCGGATCTTCAAGGATCCAGAGACCTTTAATATTTTTCGAGAAGATTTGTATAGCGGTAAACTCCTGCGCAGTGGGTATCGCAAGGAGGGAAAGTGCAGTCACATGGCCTTTGGTGTGGGCCCACATCTGTGTCCGGGGGCCTGGATTTCACATCAAGAAGCGGTCAGTGGATCACGGATACTCGCTGAGGAGTTGAAAGGCGTGCGCATACGCGAAGATCTGATGCCCAAAGACATCGACGGCACGGCGTCAGCCCCGATGGGTATTGTCTCTGTTCGCTCACTGTGGCTTGAATATGACCTGGCTTAATCGTGAGTGACCAATTGAGCCGTGGTATGGCAGGACGCAATGGGGTGGTCATTCAAAAGCGTACGGGGGATGGCAGTGGCTTCCGCACATACGAAATCCACCAACGCGAACGGGTAGGCGAGAGCACTGAAAAAATTAAGCCTGTCGAGCTCATCAGCGAAAACTACCGAATTGACCCTTATCCGCTATTGGAAATCCTTCGGGAAAATTACCCTTTCTATAGGAACTGGCTATCGAATAACTACTGGGTGACCCGGTATGACGATGTCACCTCCGTATTTGTCGATGATGCGAACTTCGAATCTCGATCTAATGCCTGGCGGTATGGTGTCTATGATCTGGGAGTTGATCTGGGTTCTGAGTTAGCCGTACTTGGGGCCGAAGAAGCGTTATTGGATGCGCAAGGCAACGAAATCGTAGAACAGGTCATTCGCCGTATGCTGGCGCGTCCGGATCCGGATCTGGCGAAAGATTTTGCCGCGGAGTTTGCCATGGATATGCTGTGTGCGCTGTTCGCTGTGCCGCAAGCGTTGCGAGCGCAGTTTTCCGCTCATTTCTGGAACTTGCGTCGAGGTCTTTCCTGGCGACCCGAGCTGCAGCAAAAGGGCAAGCGATCGATTGAGGCCCTGGTTGAATTCTTTGAACCGTTGTTGCAAAGGTGTCGCACTGATCCTTCAGATGACCTGGTCAGCGCCATGGCTGGTCTCGAAATTGGCGGTCGCGAAGTGGAGGCGCGTGATGTCGTCGCAACGCTGCTCGAACGCGATTACGATACGATGCATGGTGCGTTGGCTAATCTATGGTTTATGTTGTTGACGCATCCGGAAGAGTGTGCGAAAGCGAGATCAGATGAACGTCTCATGAAACTCGCCTATCTCGAAACCCTCCGGCATTCTGCCCCGGTCCTCCTTTCCGAACGATTCGCGCGCCATGAGGTCGAACGGTTTGGCAAATTGATTCCGAAGGGCGCATTGCTTATCTGTTGTGCGGCGGCTGCAAATCGAGATCCGCGTATTTTTTCTGAACCGGACTGCTTTATCGTTGACCGAGCGGATCTGTGTCAACGCGAAGCCCGAGGACAATACCGAGCCGATGGACTGGCCTCGGGTATTGCTTTCGGCCTCGGTAAACCTTCTGTACATCCCGCCGTGCCGGAAGATCGTGCAAGGTCGAGATATGCCTTTACACGTGATCTGGCTGTAACAGCTTCGATGATGCTTTCTGAAGCAGTCGATGAACTCTCGCTTTTGGGCGGCAGCGAGCCGAGCCTCAGATCACTGTCGGTGGGCGAGATGCATACCTGCTGGTCTTTACCGGTGTCGTTTAAATAGACACACAATTCAGGCACATTGTTTAATCGAAGCGATCGGCACATGAGATCCAGGCGTTGGTCATTTAACTTTGAGACTTGCCCATGCGCGTGCTGCATCGCTCGCCAACCACCGGCAGGCATTTTCAATCAACTTACGATAGTGCTCATCGTCGTAAGCTAAGGGGCTGTCGCCGACATCGGAGACCACGACAGGTGCGTTACGGCAAGCGTTTAACCAGACGATGTGATTGCTGCCAGGGGGGTGTGACCAGTGAGCCTGCTCATCGGTTGGTGCCAGTGGGGGTGGGGTAAAGTTTTCCTGTACAAACGCATAATCACCGTTGAGCAAAGGGACGACGTTGGGTCCATATTCATCGGTCTTAAGGTAGAGTTCGTCGGTGACCTCGAAACCCTCCTCGATCCCATCGAGTAACGGGTGCGCCATGGTGGGAATGAGCTTGATGGTGGCGCTCGGTAACGGTCCATGCCCACCACGATAGCCTGAACCAGGTAATTTTTTGCCATTGAGCTCACCTTGGGTGAGCATGAAAGAAGAGCCATGAATTTCACGCCACAGAGGCCACAACGGCCAGCTCACGGTCGCGTGGTTGACCAGCAGCAGACCGATGCCTGTTTCAAGCAGGCCTTCTATCGCCCGTACATACCGTGCAGGTGGGATCCCCGTATTATCGGCTCCATCATGGGTGAGTCCGATGCCCGGAATGCCACACATGTCGTAGAAAAACACCACGTCCCAGACATGTGCATGTTCTGGCTGCAGGACTGTCTGGGCGGCAGGTTGTTCGACCAGGGTCGCCTCGATCCCATCCATATCCGTAAACATTTCCAAGAAGGAATCGTGGGCGTAGGCATGGCCTTTGCTGACGATAAGTACATTGATGCTCATCAGTTCGGTTGTCCTCCGGCGACGTCGATGAATTGACCCGTAACCCATCTTGCGGCGGGTGAGGCGAAAAATACAGCCGCTGCTGCGCAATCTTCCGGCGTGCCTGTACGCCCTAAAGGAATCTGCTGACTGAATGTATCAATCGCATCTTGTGCACTGATTTTCATCGTGTTGACCAACATGTCGGTGACGACGACGCCGGGTGCTATACAGTTGACGGTAATTCCTCTGGGTGCGAGTTCCACAGCCAGGGTTCTGGTCATGCTGATCATTCCCATGTTGGCCGCGGAGTAGACCCCAAAGCCGGGGGAGGGCTTGTGCGCAGCAATGGAAATGATGCTGATGATACTGCCTCCGTCGCGCATGCGTTTGGCTGCTTGTTGCGCACCCCAAAACTTGCTTTTCATGTTGAGATGGAGTTGTTCGTCAAACTTTTCTATGGAGATGTCCGGGAGCGAGTACATCTTACCGTCGAGATTGCCGCCCGCATTATTGACCATGATGTCGAGATGTCCGAATTCCTCAACCACCCGGTCAAGTGCGGCTGGGATTTGTTCCCAGTTCAGGACGTCCGCGGAGATGCCAAGCCCCCTTTGTCCTCGCGCCTCGATCTCTTTGGCGACGTCATCGACGTCCTCCTGACGCCGTGCAATAGCGACGACATCTGCACCGCAATCGGCCAGGCCAAGTGCGATACCCCGGCCGATGCCGCGGCCGCCGCCGGTTACGACTGCAACCTGACCATCGAGACGAAATTGTTCGTATAAACCCAAGCTCTTCTCCTTATTCTCTACTCTGTTTTGTCATCGGATAAATGTCTGCTCGAGGGTCGCAGATAGCGACATCTGCACCAAACCCCTGCGTGCTGGTGCGTTCATGCGACCGGGACCGATCGTAATTCTGATGCTGACGGCATGCTTACGATGATTTGTAATGGTTGATGTGAGATAGCCTCCCCGCAGGCAATAGTGTTAGCCTAATTGAATTATGTGAGTTGGGCTAGAAGAGGGGGTGGGGCAAAGTGTCTGAGGTAAAAACACCAAATCATGCGCTCAGTGAAATGAAGTGTCCGGTACATCTGGGTGATGTGGATCTATTCGGACCCGGTGCGCAGGAACACTGGTATGAAGCTTACGAACTTTTGCATGCTGAAGCGCCTGTGCATTGTCTGCTCGGTGATGGGATGGTCCCGGGTGCGGATGCCTATGTGTTGACCAAACATGAGGATATCGCCGCGGTGGTGCGTGATCAGGATCGTTTTCCATTACCGAGTGCTGCCTTTGTCCGCCAGCTTGCCGAGCGTGCACAGGATGCTGACGAGGCATCGAACGTCAACACCATGGTGGCGGCGATGACCACGTTGCGACCAAATCCACAAATGTGGCGAAGCCATCGACAGGAGCTGACTGATCCCTGGGTTGGGCCAGGCGCGTCCCGAAATACGGAGATGGTCCAGCGCGTTGCAGATGAATTGATAGATGGATGGATCGATCGTGGCTCAGTCGAGTTTGTAGGAGAGTTCGCTCAACCTATGCCACAGATGGTCATGGCAAATATTCTGGGCTGGCCGATTGCAGATTTAAAGCTCCTGAAACACTACGGCGACGGATGTGTGAAAGCCTTTGTCTATGGGTCGGGGCCCACCCACATACTGCCGCCTGAAGAAGTGGATTCCCAGTCAGTTGTGCTTGATGAATTCAAGCAGTACACACATGAGTTAATCCTGCACAAACGCCAGCATCCGGCCGATGACATGATCTCATTCCTCACGGAGGTTGAGTACTCGCCACTCAAACGCAAACTGTCGGATCTGGAGATTAACGGGATCGTCTACGCCATGGTCATTGGCGGTTTGGAAACCACGCAATATGCACTTGCTGAACAGGTACAATTGTTGATTGAACATGCAGGCGTTTGGGACGCTTTGAAATCGGACCGGTCCAAAGTTCGAGCATTTACCGAAGAGGGTATGCGCCTGCGTGCACCAACACAGGGGCTATCGACGCGTATGACCAGCCAGGATGAAGTGTTTCAGGGAATCAAGGTGCCGAAAGGGTCGCTCCTGCATTTGCGCTGGGCAGCGGCGAATCTGGACCCTGAAGAATGGGAAAGCCCGCGCGAGTTGAAACTAGACCGCAAGGCAGGCACACGGCATCTCACCTTTTCTCAAGGCGCTCGAGTCTGCCCGGGTGCTCATTTGTCGAGGCTCGAACAGACGACCGCGTGGAATACATTGCTCGAACGGGTGCAGTCGTTCAGTTACGCGGAGGACAATAACTTTCTTCACCAACCCGGAATCATGCTCGGTATGTTGAAACTGAACCTCAATGTCGAGAAGGCATAGAAGCTAACGCTTCTTCAACGGCAGTTTGCGCCGGCCCCACAGAAAAAATGGGGCGATACGTTCTCCTGCCCCTAGGAGTTCGAGGTCCGGGAGACTCTGAATCAGTTGTTTAAAAGCTATTTCTGTTTCCAGACGTGCCATTGGGGCGCCTAAACAGAAGTGCGTGCCCAGTCCAAACGACATATGCCTGCTGCGTTCACGTGTAATGTCAAAGGAATCAGGATGTTCAAAAAACCTCGGGTCGCGATTCGCTGCAGCGTAGTTGATGTAGACTTTGTTACCCGATGGAATCGTCACACCGTGCAGAGTCACGTCACAGGTTGTATGGCGATAGAGCCCGAGAACCGGTGGGTCGAAGCGCAGGCTTTCTTCTATAGCCGCATCTATCAAGGTGGGCTTATTCTTTAGTTCAGACCACTGATCTGGGTGCTCGAGCAATCGCCATAGGAGATTGGTTATCAGGGACGTGGTTGTCTCATTCCCGCCGACCAATAGTTGCATTAAAACAGACTGTGCATCTGCCGCTCGAAGCTGGACGCCTGTGTCGTCCTTGCCATTTGCAATGAGGGTCAGAAGATCGCTCGGAACCTGCTGGTTGCGGGCTATTTCCTGTCTGCGCGTGTCTAGATGGTTCTGCATATAGGCGTAAAATGCTGCCTGGTCCGTCTCAAATTCAGTGGGGTCCTCGGCCCCCATTGCTATGACCTGTATGTCGGACCAGTGCTTGAAGCGTTCAAGATCCGATTGTGGCACGCCCAGCAGGCCTGCAATGATGATTACGGGCAGAGGAAAGGCAAAGTCGTCGTGGAAGTCGAAGACGTCCGGACCATGGTGTATGTCTTTGATCAGGCGTTCGATCACCGTTTGAATCGTTGACGTGAGTGCCTGCATGGCTCGGGGTGTGAAAGCCTGCTGTACGAGTCTGCGTATATAGGTGTGTTGTGGCGGATCACACAGCATGCCCAGGGGTTCGGTGAAACGCGGCCCCTGACCAAAGTGGCTGGAAAAAGTTTCTATATCACGCAACGCCGTTTTTACGTCTGCGTAACGGGACAAGGTATAAAACGGTGGATCAAAGTCATTGCAACAATGCACCGGACACTGTTGAAGCAGCGTTGCATGACCGTTTGCAGGGTCGGTCATGATATCCGCGGAAAAAGGGCTCCATGTCATGCTTGTATCCTTTCTCGCGTTAAAGAGGTGGTCTTCGCAGGCTATGGTGTATGTTTGTCACGATAATGTAGCGCTTCCATTGCTTTATGTATTATTTATAAAAAATATTTAAATTATTGATATTTATATAGTTTATATAAATAACCTTGCCTTGTTCAAATACAGCTAGGCGAGCTGTCCTTGCCCCTCACGTCAATCCCTGCCCAAATAGGGACAGAGGCCAACAAAAGGTAACACTATGGATTTGGGATTGCAGGGTAAGAAGGCTGTCATTCTTGGTGGAAGTCGCGGTATCGGTCGCTACACGGCAGAGCTTTTTGTACAAGAAGGTGCACATGTGGCGTTTTGTGCACGAGGGCAGGAGGGGGTTGATAAAGCCGTTCAGCAAATGTCCGGTCTAAACCATGCCGTGCGGATTTTCGGACATGCTGTGGATCTTGCGCATGCAGAAGCGACACGGAATTTCGTACGCCAAGCTCAAACAGAATTGGGTGGCATCGATATTCTCATTCATAACGCCTCAGGATTTGGTGTAGCCAACGACGAAGAAGATTGGGCGCGCAGCTTTGAGGTAGACATCATGGCAGGTGTACGGGCTGTGGACGAAGCACTCGAAGCACTTAAGGAGAGTCCTGCAGCGAGTGTTATTTTTATTGGTTCGATGGCGAGCAAGTACCATTTCGGTCGTCCACCTTCACCTTATGGTGCCGTCAAAGCAGCCATGCGCGCGTTTGCAAATGAAGTTGCCCAGAACTATGGCCGTTTTGGAATTCGCGCTAATGTGATATCGCCCGGTGCGGTCTGGTTTCCGGGTGGTAGCTGGGATCAGCGCAAGCAAGAAAATCCGGACTTCTATGCAAAAGTAGAAAAGGGCATTCCACTTGGCCGATTGGGCACGGGTGAAGAGTTGGCGCGGATCATCGTGTTTACTGCAAGCCCTGCAGGACTGTGGCTCAACGCGACACACTTGGCTGCGGATGGGGGGCAGGTGGCTGCGGTTGACTGATTGTCTTAGGAATTATGAAAGGAGAGTGACATGGAACTGGCTGGAAAGGTTGCGGTTATCACAGGTGGTGCCAGCGGAATTGGCTTAGCAACGGCTAAGCAACTTGCAGCCCGGGGTACCGAGATTGTACTTGTGGACATAGAAGAGCACGCACTTCGCCAAGCGATGCAAACCATTACCTCGGATTTCCCGGTGCGCGTCGAGACGAGGCAGTGTGATGTGTCGGATTATACGGCCATGACCGCGCTGGCCGAAGATGTTGTCGCAACCATGGGCGCGGTGAATATCGTCTTTAACAATGCGGGTATAGCTGTCGGTGGACCGGTGGCTGATATGCGCCATGAAGACTGGCGCTGGACCATCGATGTGGATCTGTGGGGGCCGATTCATGGTGTGGAAGTGTTTCTTCCGCACATTCGAGCGGCGGGAGAAGGCCATGTTCTTTTCACGGCCTCGTTTGCAGGCCTGGTGCCCAATGTGGGTCTTGGCCCCTATTGTGTTGCCAAATATGGTGTCGTTGCACTTGCTGAGGTGCTGCATAAGGAAATGCGCAACGAAGGCATTGGTGTGTCTGTGTTGTGTCCAATGCGTGTCGCGACCAACATTGGCAACTCAGGGCGAAATCGTCAGGCCCAATACGGCGAGGATTCGCAGACGAGCCTGGTTCCCGACCAAAGTGAGGTCAATCAGGATCTCGCGGGTATCGTGATGAATGTGGAGGAGGTGGCCGCACAGGTGCTGGCTGCCATAGATAACAACCGGTTATACATACTGCCGCATGAAGAGAGTCGACCGTTTATACAACGCAGATTCCAGAGAATTGAGGACGCTTTTATGGACTGAGCCAGGCGCCTTTTAGATTCAAATTGGCCGGCTTGCCTTTAGTATGTACGTGCAAGCAGCTAGTCTGGCCATCGATAAGCACGTTTAGCGCTCTGTTCAAACAGATTCGATTTTTCTTCGGCGCCCGAACCCTGGGCGATCAGCTTGAATGCATTCCATAACACCGGATACGCCATCCAGTTTTTGTGCACCGGAAAGTTGGACTCGAAAAAACATCGATCGGCACCGAAAAGTTCGATGCACGGTTCAATCCATGGTGCCCAGGCGTTGGCGATGTCAGTCGAAGACGGTGGGTTTTCGGAGTCCTCGCTTGGTGTGAATTTGGCCGGCAGTGCACCCAGTTTGACGAAGACCTGATTTCGTTCTGCCAGTTTGCTGATGCCTGAAAGCCAGCTCTTGCGAACTGTATCGAGCTCGTTTTTGTATGGGCCGCCGAGAATGGGTGTGCCTGTATGGTTGAGGATGAGTGTCAGGTCTGGCATCGCGTCGCACAGTGCAGCCACTTGTTCCAGCTGGGTGTGATAACACCAGACGTCCAGGGAATGCCCCAGGCGCATCAGTGCCTGGATGCCCTGTCGGACTTTTGGATGGGCCAGATAATCTGCAAAAGGAGCCGCATTGTGCAAACGTTCATCTTCGTGCCAGCAGATCGATGCACGAACGCCGCGAAAGCGCTTTCCTGATGCTGCATCGAGGCCCAGGAGGATTTCTTCGGCGGCATGCCCCAGAGTAAGGTCTACATGACCGACCGCAGTGGCGCAGACGCCGGCTGCACCGAATGCCCCGGCTTCGCTCATGGCTGCGATGCCGGCAATGAATTCCATCTCACCTAATGGACGCTCGGCCTGCGGACCCGTGGTGCGATACATGGAATGGCATTCGGCAAATACGGAGCCCACGATATTGTGACCAGACGTCAGATCGTCGGCAAACTCCCGCAGTAGATAGGGTGCCTTGCCCCGGATCCACAGGTGATGATGGGCATCGACGATTGGCAGTGCAGGTTCAAGGATTTCCTCTGTGTGCCTGGTAAGCCACTCGTCATGCGCGCCGCCCTCGTAGTTAAAGCGATTAGCCATGTGAGGTGATCAGGGTTTCTATCCAGGGGAGGTGTTCGCGACCGATAAAAAGCTCGCCTGCAATGATAAATGCAGGCGCATCGATCACGCCGGCGCCTTCAACCTGTGCTGAAATCGCTTCTAAGCTGTTTTGCACATCCGGTGTGGGTTGTCGAGAACCGGCCAGGCTGCTTACGATCTCGGCGTTGTTCAGATCCTGGTTATCAACCCAGTACGAGGCAAATGCTGCCTGCACGAATTCGGTCCTGTCGCCTTCAAGGGCGTGCAGCATCGCGAGCGCGAAATCGGTGTTTCCAGGCATGGGCGGAAAATTCATGGTGGTGCTCTGGAGGCGGGCATAGTGTAGATGCATCTTTTGCCTCGCGATGGCTCGTATCCGCCGGTGGGTAGTGCCTCTGTCTTCGACTGGTGCTGCCTCAGGTATAGGTGCCTGTTTAGTTTGGACGGCCAGCCAATTAACGTCCGTGCCATACTTGCTGGCGAGGCGCAGCGTGGGCTTGAGTGCGAGGTAAGCCGCCGGAGACTTAAAGTCTATATAGACGTTTAGCATACTCAGATTTCGTAAGCGATATCAGGTGCGGCACCGTGCTGACCAGATAGATGCCAACGCACGTACGGCAAATGCTCTCGGCCGAAGAGGATATGCTTATCAAAGACGTAGGTGGGGACGCCATAGATACCCGCTGGATGCAGTTGATTTTGGAGGTCGTCGTGGCGTTGGCGGCCAATACCCGACGCATAACTTTCGAAACCTTCCGCCCTGACCCCGGATGCTTCGATTGTGGCTTTGACCACATCGACATCCTCAACATCCAGTGCCCGTCGCCAAAAAGGAGGGTATGCTGCTTCGAAGAAATTCGGTAGTCGTTCGCGGTCATTTTCGACCACCCAGAGAATCCCGATGTTGATGAGGCTCGAGTCCCAGATCTTTTCTGTCCCTTTCAGTATGTAGCCTTGCCGCTCGGCGTAGCGACGCGCGTCCCGGTATGCATACTTCACGCCGCTCCACTGCTGGGGGGTACGATCAGACTCGATGACCCTACCTTCTTTTTTTCTTGCTGAACCAAGGTAACTCGGGATATCCAGAGTTAAGGGGCGCCAGTCGAACTGAATCCCGAGTTCGGCCTCCAGCGCCAGAGTGGGTTTGATGGCGACGAACGCATAGGGGCTCTTGATGTCTATGTAGACAATGAGAGGACAGTGACTCTCCAATGCGTTGTACGTTGATGGCATGGCGGTATTATGGGCGATTGTGCTCGGATTGGCGAAGTCTCTGTGATGATTGAAAAATCACATCCTGAGGTTAAAGTCTGAACACACCAAACCTAAGGCTTTGTGTTTATAGCGGGTGTAGTTCAATGGTAGAACTTCTGCTTCCCAAGCAGATAACGTGGGTTCGATTCCCATCACCCGCTCCAGATCGTTGCTTGGTTGCGGTCCCTTACGCTTGTGAGCCTCGTTTGGTAGAGTCGAATGCCGTGGCGGTCAGCCTGGCTCCAGTGGAGATCTTAAGTGGCGGGATTAAATGCAAACGAGCAATCCTCCTGGTTTGACCCGGAGACAGGGCTCCTTGATCGCCGAGTGTTCAGCGATACCGATATTTATCAGCGTGAACTGAGCCATATATTTGCCCGCGCATGGAACTTTGTGGCGCATGAATCCCAAGTCGCTGAGGCCGGGCAGTACTTCATGAGCTACATCGGTGAAGATGAAGTGATCGTGGTGCGAGACCGGGCGGGGGAGATTCAGGTTCTGCTTAATTCCTGCGCCCATCGGGGAAATACGGTATGCCGTGCCGAGCTTGGTAAAACCAGAAGTTTTCTCTGTTCTTATCACGGTTGGAACTATGACCTGGACGGGTCGCTCATTGGTATGCCGGGCGAGGATGAGTTCTATCGTCGCGATCTGGATAAGTCCAAATGGGGCTTGAAGCATGCAGCGCAAGTTGAAAGTTATCGGGGCTTTGTCTTTGCGACAATGGATCCGGCGGCGCCCCCACTTGAGGAATACCTTGGGTGGGTAGGCCGTCTCGGCTTGGACATGCTCGCCAGCAAAGGAGAACTTGAGGTTGTCGATGGGATTCACAAAAATCGAATTCAATGCAACTGGAAGCTTGCGGTCGATAATCTGTACGACTGGTACCACGTGAAAGTGAGTCACGGGAGTGCCTTTCGGCTGAATCTCATGGATGAAGTATCGATGTCTCAGCTCCGGCAGAAGGTCATGCTGGGCGCATACGGGCATGGCATTGGAGGGCCGCATCTGACGGCTGAAGAGTTCGCGCGGTTAACGCAACGCGTGCAGGCACAACACGGTGATCCTGAATGGTTTGATCATCAGGCGAGTTGGCGAGTTGATGCGAATGTACAGGAGGAGCTTGGGCCTGTTGGCAAGCTTTCGATGGGACATCCGAATATATTTCCTAACCTTTGGGTCGCGTTGACTCATCAGGTGTGTCTGCGCATCCCTCGCGGCCCGCTGGAGACTGAGCTGTGGTGGCTCACCTTGTTGCCGAAGGAGATGGATGCAGTTTCACGTCGTTCAGCGATCTATGGCGCAAATCATTTTTTCGGCCCGGCTGGTTTTTTGGAGCAGGACGATGGTGAAAATTGGAGTCATTCTACGCGAGGTGCCAAAGGCGAAGTGACGAAGCGCCGGCCAGTCAATCTGTCAATGGGCCTGGGCCAGGATCAGATGACCCATGATGTATCGGGTCAGATGAGTATTGACTCTGTTGTCAGCGAGCATGGCCAACGGTGGACTTACGAGAATTGGCAGGCATGGCTCCAGTCGGAAAGCTGGGATGAACTTAAGCGTTTAAAACCCGCAATTCCACAGGGTGTCGTTTGATGTCAGTCGATCAGAAGGTGGCCGATACATTTACAGCCCAGGAATTCCTCTTTAGAGAAGCGGACCTTCTGGATGCTCGACAATACCGAGCATGGCTCGATCTGCTGACCGATGATATTCATTACTGGATGCCGATACGCCGAACGATGACGGCTCGGGAGATAGACGATGAATTCACCAAACCCGGCGGTATGGCTTTTTTTGACGATGACAAGAAAACGCTTCGTCTTCGGGTAGAGCGAATGTATGTGGGCCGGGCATGGGCTGAAGATCCTCCGTCACGAACGAGGCGATTGATCACGAATATCCGCGTGATTGAAAGCAGCGATACAGAGATGGCGATAAGATGTAATTTCAAGTTGTACCGCACCCGGCTGAACAGTGAAGAAGACAGCTGGATGGGGAGGCGAGAAGATGTGTTACGGCGCGTTGACGGTGAGCTCCGTCTTGCACGGCGCTATATATATTTGGAGCAGACAGTGGTTTTGTCGCAGAACTTAAGCAGCTTGTTCTAGGTTAAATGATGCGCCTGAATCAACAACGCATCATTGTCACAGGTGGCGGCTCAGGCCTCGGATTAGCTGTTGTGGAACGGTGTGTTGAAGAAGGTGCCAAGGTTCTGATCGTTGACCGGGTGGAAGAAAGGCTTAATGAAGCGCAAGCGCGCTTGGGTGATGGCGTTAAAGGTTTTGTCGGTGATGTACGCTCGATGTCGAGTATGCAAAGTGCTGTCGAGGCCGCGGAAGAGGCCTTTGGCGGCCTCGATTGCGCGATTGGCAATGCGGGTATCTGGGATTACTCCAGGCGTCTGGATGACACAGACCCTTCTCAGATTGAAGGCGCGTTTGATGAGTTGTTTCGAGTCAATGTGCTGGGATACATCACGCTGGCTAAAGTATCGATACCTGCGCTCGTTCGTTCGCGGGGATCGATGGTGTTTACGGTCTCTAATGCTGGGTTCGATGCAGGTGGGGGTGGCATTCTGTATACAGCGTCAAAGCATGCAGTCGTTGGATTGATCAAGCAGCTGGCGCATGAACTTGCACCCGCGGTTCGTGTTAACGGTGTTGCGCCGGGACCCATAAATACCCAGCTGAGCGGGCCCGAGGCAATGAACATGGCGGACCGCCATATCGATGAACTCAATTTGCCTGAAAATGTCGGGCCTGGGCTGGCCATAGGCCGCGTACCGGAAACTCGGGAATACACGGGCGCATTTGTACATTTGGCCAGTCACGAAGACTCAAGCCCTACGACGGGTTCCGTGCTTAAAGTGGATTGTGGCATTGGTATTCGCGGCATGACACGGGCAGCGCTCGGTCAGAAGTTAATCGATAAATACAGTTGAATATCCAGCCGTCTATGCTGTCCGTTTGCATCAGTGATCTTCGGTGAATTGTTAATCAGGGGAAGAAGATGGCGAAGATAGGGTATCTCCTGCCGACCAGGGAGAACATTTTACTGGGTGATCATGGCACGCGCAGTTTACTGGATCGTGCTGAGTTTGCCCGTCACTTAGGCTATGACGCTTTGTGGATTGGCGATTCTCTACTGGCGCGGCCTCGTCATGACCCCTTGACCCTGCTCGCCGCTGTTGCTGCCGCAGTTCCGGCGGTGACTTTAGGCACCGCCGTTCTGCTGCCGATGTTGAGAAATCCTGTGGTGCTGGCACATCAGTTGGCAACCGTCGATCAGATAAGTGAAGGTCGGTTGGTTGTGGGTGCGGGCATTGCTGCTGACACCCCTGCCGTTCGACGGGAGTTCAGAGCAGCCGGGGTCGATTTTGAAAAGCGCGTAGGGACACTGTTAGAGGGCTTGCGTTTATGCCGTGCGCTCTGGACGGGGGAGGCAGTTAACTGGGATGGGCGTTGGCAAGTAGACGAAGGGGTCTTGGCGCCCATGCCCTATCGTGACGGTGGGCCACCGGTATGGCTTGCGAGTTCCGTACCGCAAGGGATCGTGCGCGCGGCGAAGCATTTCGATGGCTGGTTCCCCATTGGTCCAAACGTTGAAAAATTTACCGAAAACCAGGAACTGTTTACGACCTCAGCCAAGGATGCAGGAAGACCTGATGGACTCACGACAGCGATCTATCTGACGGTCGCGGTGGATGCGAATGAACAAGCGGCAGATACTGCAATAAATCGCTATCTTGAGGCTTATTACAATGCGCCGGCGGCGGTGATGCGTGGCTTCCAGTCCTGT
Organism: Pseudomonadota bacterium; assembly: GCA_036338285.1. Taxonomy (GTDB): domain Bacteria; phylum Pseudomonadota; class Gammaproteobacteria; order Pseudomonadales; family Azotimanducaceae; genus UBA4421. The sequence goes on along the minus strand of JAYZCO010000033.1, from coordinate 38,336 downwards.
TGCGGTGGGGATCTTTCGACCGTTCAGACGTTTGTACGCCGTTATATTGAGGCCGGTGCAGACCATGTTGTTCTGCGTTTGGTCGGAGATCACCAAGCCATGCTGCCGGAACTGATCGACGTTTTAAAAAGTGACTAGTCAAACTCGAAGTAGGCGTTGGAGACCACTAATTGATCCCCTACCATCGCTTGAAAAACGACACGTCCAGGCGCTTCCTCCCAGGCTTTAACCGTGAGTTCATCGCCCATGTAAACGGGAGATGAAAATCGAACTTTGATTTTCTTAAAGCGCATCGGATCGGAGCCACACAGGGCGCTCAGAAGCATTTGAGCACAATGACCAAATGTACACAGCCCGTGCAATATAGGCTCATCGAAACCACCAAATTTTGCCGCTTCAGGGTCGATATGCAGGGGGTTGTAGTCACCGGAAAGACGATAAATGTGTCCCTGATTGTCCGGAATTTTCGCCGTCACAACCGTATTGGGCGATCGCTCTGGCGGTAATATTTTTTCCGAATAGGTCATGCCCGCGCCTTCGAATGCTTCGATGTCACCGAGGTTTTCGACTCCGCGACGGAATGATCCGTTGACCATTCGAACATAAACCTCCCCATGTTCATCGATGACGTTTGACTCACATTCGACGAAACCATTGCCCTTTCCACGCGGATGGACGCCGACCAGGCGGGAAATGACCTGAACAGTCCCTTCGGTGGGAAGTGGTCTGACCTTTTCCAGGTAGCGCTCGGCATCGATATTGAGCGGGCCTGGTGAAGCCGGTATGAGTGTGGTGTCGATGGGTGCTCCGGCACCACCCCAACGTATGGGAAATGTAGGAAATACCGCAAAATTGCCGTCTCCCTCGAATACGAATTGCAAGTCCCGGGTACCGATGCCAACGGCATAGAGCAGAACATCCCGTCGCTCATAGGTAATAGAGACAGGTTCGCCCCAGGGCCCTGGTTTACCGTCCGGGAGTGCGCTCAGTGCATCATAGGTTGTCATCTGTATTCCCGGTTAGGCGCTGTAAGCTGGGGGCGGAACATACCCGCCCATTTCGTCGGTAATCAGCCTTGCGATTTCTATGCAACGATAGTCGCGATAGGAAGGGCAGGTTGCCTGCAGCCCGATCGGTAACCCATCGGTGGAAAACCCGACTGGAAAGGCAGTGCTGGGTAGATACACCGCATTGGCTATACCGGCCCAGAAAAAACCCTCTGAATATGGGCGCTCTTGGCCATCCACGGTTGTTGTCCGCTGTGCAAAGGGTAAATGGTTGTGTGGTATTGCAGGCGTGGTGTGCTGCGGGCAGATAAGTACATCGAAATTTTGGAAAAACGCCTCCCAGGCGCGACGAAACTTCTCTCTGCGGAAGTCGTGACGAATCCATTCTCGATGGCTCATGACCGAAGCCCGGGCATTGACTGCCTGCAGAGAATTATCAGCCGGGTCCAATTGATCGACAACTGCCTGTATTTCGGCGATCCGTGCAGCTGGTTGACCACTGGCCATCGTTGCGGTGGTGAGACTTTGGTAGGTGTGATGCGACTTTAAGACATCAAAATCAGGTCGTGCCGTGGTTGAGACGGTGGCACCACGGTCTTCTAACATTTTCACCACATCCATGGCGAGCTTTTCGATGTCACGACAAACCGGTGCCAGATCGTCCGTGGCCCACACGGCGACTCGCAGGCCATTCAGCTTATCCACGCCTGCGGGTGCCAGATCGAGTTTCCAACCCACCGCCTCGCGTTCGGTAGGTCCTGCCATCACATCCAGGGCAAGGCGTAGATCTTCGGCGCTGCGGGCGAGCGGGCCGCACACGCTGACGTCAGCGTCAGGGACACCTTCAATCAACTCGTGTCCTGAGAGCGGCACGATCCCCCAGGTAGGCTTGTGGCCAAATACACCGCAAAAATGTGCAGGTGTGCGTATCGAACCCCCGATATCAGAGCCGGCCTCAAGGCCGGAAAAGCCGGCAGCGGTTGCAGCCGCACTGCCGCCGGAGGATCCGCCGGGCGTGTGTGCCAGGTTATAAGGGTTATTAGAGGTGCCGTATATGTCGTTGTAACTTTGAATATCAGCCAGGTCGAGAGGTACGTTTGTCTTACCGAGAAAATGCGCTCCGGCTTCTTTAAATCGGTTGACGATCAAGCCGTCCTTCTGGCCGATGTTGTCTTTTTGTGAGGGTATGCCCCAGGTGGCGGGAGTGCCTTCCATGACATAGCTTTCTTTGATGGTGATTGGCAGACCATGCAGTGGTCCAAGGCTCTGGCCGTTAGCACGGGCTGTGTCGGCGGCAGATGCTTCCCTGAGCGCTTCATCAAAACGGCGAACGACAACTGCATTGATGTCGTCGTCGTACTGTTCGATCTGATCGATGTAGGCTTGGGTCAATTCGACCGAACTAATTTCTTTGTTGTTGAGTCGCTTAACGAGATTTGATGCAGACTCGAATATAAGTGTTGTCGCCATGATGTCCTCCCTAGAGAATGAGCAAATTACTCTGGGAGAGAGATTTGATCAACCTGTGCGCGATGCGTTCATGAGTCAGGCCACAGGTACCCGGTTGCCGGTTTGAATACCCGCGAGGCCGCGCGAGGCCGCGCGTGGTATGCGCGCCGTTAGAGCCCGAACCGATAGCGGAGTTTGACAACAAATACATCGACGATGGGTTCGCTGAATGCATCACTCAGCAAGTCGTCAAAACCGCTGTCAATTTGAGATGGAATGTTGCTGCCACGTGTATATACAACAAATAAGTCTGACAACGGGCCTATTTCCCAGCGATATCGAATCTGCGCAGTGAGTCGCGATATGGTGAAGTCTTCCGTCCCGTCTGGGGAGGGTATTGGGCGCTGGATCAGCGCGCCTTCGCTTAACGGTACCATCAGGTAGTCTTCGTCACGGGCTTTGATGCCTGCCCACTGCAGGGTCATACGCAGCTGATGGCGGGCGTTGAAGAAAAAATCGGCTGACATAGTGGGCTTCATCTCATCTGCAGAATAAGTGGTGAAATTTCTGCCGTCGCGATAGACGAGCCAGCCGTGGCGTTTTCTGTACCTTAAATCCAGATCCAGTGAGAACCTGCCACTGGGTGCATAGGTGAACCCTAAATCCGATGTGTAGGTCCAACCGCCCAGTTCCTCTTGTTCCGCAGTCATCGCGCTGCTCCATGAGAATGGTTTGGCTGTATCTGAACCGTAGCCGATTTGGCTAAACCAGCGACTATCCAGTTTATAAAGCCCGTGGCCTCGACTGTTACGGTCATCCCAATGTTCGGGAAAGTAGTTCAGTGTGAACTTGAATTCGGAGCGGTTATTAAAGCCAAGGGTCTGGTTTGTGTAGATGCCTAATCTGTTGGCGAACCCGTCGTTGTTCCATTGGGTTGTCATGAACAGTGAATTTCGCAACGACCTTAAATGTTTCATCCCTCTTGACTGGCGTCGAATGGCGCCGAGTCGGCCAGTGATAATGTCATTCCGGCGTATAAAGCCCAGATGGCTGACGTCGACTTCATCATCCAGCCAGTCGAGTGCGCCGCGGAAAAACCAGTTTCTGTTTGGCGTGTAAGATATGTCATGAAAGATGCCGTGTCCTTCTGTTCCTCTGACCTGGCTATAGAAGTACTGGCCGTCCCATCGCCATTTGCCGTTGGACGTAAGGATATGTCCGTCAACCCCGTGAACCATAGAATCATCGCCTGGTAGCGTAACGAGGGTGCCCATGTAGCCGATAGACCTGCGCCCTTCGCCGGTTTGTTCATACAAAGCGCGGAATACGCCAAAATCGCGTCCCGGTGCTTCGACGGTCACGCTTGCACCTGTCTCGGTGTCTGTTCCTGCGAGTTCAACATCGTCCTCAAAAGCGCCGAGAACGCCGTAGCGCAATTGTCCGGACTGTCCAACCAACTTTATTGCGGCCAGCAGGTCGGTGGGCTTGCTCTGCTCGACACCAGAAACATCTACGCCGGTGGGAATGTCGACATGTTTGGCCGCGCCACCTATTCTGCGGGTGTTTAAGAGCGTCGTGGGCTCGGGTTCATAAGTCAGCGGCGTTGCCCTGGGCCCCGTACCCAGAGGACGACTGTTATAGCGATTGATGTCAGACCGCGGTGAGGTTTCAAAAACTTCATTTCCTTCCAGAAAGAAAAGCCGCTTCTCAGGAAAAAATGTCTCAAACGCGCTCAGATTGATAACGACATTGTCGGATTCGACCGCGCCGAAATCTGGATTTACGGTGCCTGTAATCTGCAGGTTCGACGAAGGGCGATACGAAAAATCAAGGCCTGCTTCGTAATCATCTTCGCCTTTAATTTCGTCGTGTGTTGCCGATGCATAAGGAAATATGGCGAGACTCCGTCTTGGTTCCACACCGGGTAATGCCATCGATTTAAGGGCTGTCATGAATTTAGGCCCACGAAAAGGTAAGGCCGGCCAGCTGTAGGTCTCATCGAGGTGGGCCACTTTGCGCCGCAACCAGAAACCCATTTTACGGGCTTCGCTTTGCGGCATGGCCATCATTGACCAGGGCAGAAACATCTCGGCGGACCATCCCTCCTCGGTGACGGATGCGGCACCCTGCCAGGGGCCATCCCACTGTTCAGAAAATGCGCGCTCAGGCACCACTTTGCCGTCGAGGACTGTGCCGCCGGCGGAGACTTCGAACCAGTAGCCATACAACCCTTCGCCAGAAGGGTCCAGCGTGATGTGAAAGGAATCGCGATTCAGGTTTTGGTCTCGCGCAGACAAACGGTCGACGATGGTGTCCCGAGGTTGCGACATGACTGCGGAAACATAAAGCCCTTCATTTGTATAGATAAATCGGCTGACGGTTGGGTAGGTCGGTTTTGCGCCTGTGTCTGGTTCAGTGACAACCATGTTGTCGGTACCCGCAAGGTCAAGCCATGCGGATTCATTGACGTCACCGTCAATGGTGATGTCGATACGCTCAAAAAAGGGTATCGCAACCGTGCCTTCATTTGTGATGGCGGACACCGGACGTTGGCCGGCAGTCGTGCTTGGGCCCATGGCGAGGGGTTTAGTCGATGGGCTCCGTGGTGGGCTTGAGTCGTGCTCGACCGCAATCGTCGCTGCGGTCAGTTTGCTGTTGGTTAAAAACCAGCTGTTAAACCCTTGCGCGCTCGCCTGTGCAATGAGCGTTCTTATTTCCTCCTCGGTACCAGGGTCTGAAATGACTCGGTGATAGATGCTACCCTTGATATCAACGGTGACGATTCGCGTTGATACGTGCAGTCGATCAGCAATATGCAGTTTTGCTCGATCAGCATAAATCGGATTTTGCCAACTACCGAATACCGCGCTGCCTTCTTCAGCGAGAGAATGCAAAGCGCAGAGAAGACACGCGAACGTTACTGCAATTCGCATCAATATGGGCAGAGCCTCAGTAAGAGCAGGGTTGTGTAGTATAGACCGGTGGACATCAGCGCGCTCGATTGAATCTAGTCGAAGTGTAACAGGAGGCGTGAAGCGTGATCGGAACTGAAAAAGCTTGGGATGAATTTATCAGTGCGCACCGCTGGGCGGTGTTGACGACTTTGCGGGGTGATGATGCCCGGCCATCGAGTTCTGTTGTGGCCTATGCGCGTCGGGACGATGTGCTTGTGGTCAGCACCCCTGGTACGACGTTTAAAGTTCGAAGCATCGCGCGTAACCAGCACGTTAATTTGTGCGTGATCAACAATGCGGAACCTTTTAATTTTGTGGCGGTGCAAGGCGTAGCCCGTCTACTGACAGAAGACATAATCGGCGACACCTTACGAATCTTTGACAATATCGAGGAGACCGGTTATCGCGCCCCACCGGATATTGAAGCCTGGCTGAAGACGGAACAGCGGGTGATTATCGAAGTGATACCGGAGCATGTATACGGGATGATTCGCTGAGGTTGGGGTGAATGGGGTATCCTAGCTGAGTTGCTGAAGGCGCCCGGGGACTGAATGGCGGAAGCTGGCCTCTGGGTCTTTCGGGATGAAGTCTGCAGATGAGTTCGAGGCCGGCTTTTGTCCGAAGCGGGCCGACTTGTACAAAGCACCGCAGGATAATCAAGCCTTTCAAAGAGGCCTTAAAGTCCGCCTCAGGACTTTTAAGGTGCTCCGATGCAATTGTCGGGTCCGCTATGAAGGATAGAAAGGACGCCGCAGTCATTTAAAGTGGTAATACATCAGGCCATCGAAGGGGAGTGCCATGTGTGATGAGAGAACGGTAGCGGAAGCTGAAATCGCCCTTGAGAAAGGGGTAACGCGGCGCCAACTTGGCCTCGCTGCGGGCATTGGTGGATTAGCAGCGTGGCTGCCAGCCCCGACGCTTGCCGGCGATCTGACTGAGACCGATGTTACGATCGAAACACCTGACGGACGGGCCGATGCTTACTTTGTGCATCCGGCTGCAGGCAAGCATGCGGCCGTTCTGATCTGGCCTGATATCCTTGGTTTAAGGCCTGCTTTTCGTTTGATGGGTAAACGACTGGCAGGAGAGGGCTACGCGGTTTTGGTTGTCAATCCGTTCTATCGAAACGCGCGTGCGCCTGTCGTTGCCGAAGGTCAGAGCTTTAGAGACGCATCCGTGCGAGAGAAGGTATTTCCTCTGGCTCGCTCACTTTCGCCTGAAACGAATCAAACCGATGCACAGGCTTTCATCGCCTGGCTCGACCAGCAGGCCCCCGTTGATACAAGTCGAAAGGTCGGCACGATGGGGTATTGCATGGGTGGGCCCATGACCATGCGCACAGCGGCGACAGTCGCAAATCGTGTAGGTGCGGGCGCATCGTTTCATGGCGGTGGTTTGGTGACTGACTCCGATGACAGCCCACATCGACTCATCGCGAGCATTAAGGCTGCCTATCTGGTCGCAATCGCTGCCAACGACGATGAAAAAGAACCAGATGCGAAAAACGTGTTGCGCGATAAATTTGCCGAATCCGGACTGGACGCTGAAATAGAAGTGTATACGGGTGCATTACATGGTTGGTGTCCACCGGATTCGCCGGTTTACCACGAGGCACAAGCAGAACGTGCGTGGGCACGGTTGCTGGTCCTTTTTTCAAAACATTTAGCATAATAAATATTTAAATATCAAAGATATATAGAATAATGGTTATAATATGAATAAAGTAGAAGGGTTGCATCATCTGGCCATATGCACTGCCAGAATGAAGGAACAAATTGAGTTTTTTACGGACAAGTTAGGGATGGAGTTGCAGGCCTTGTACTGGATGCATGGTGTCGAAAACACCTGGCACGGTTTTTTGCGCCTAAACGATGAAAGTTCGATCGCTTTCGTCTGCAATCCAGAGATAAGTGAAATTCCGGTCGTGATGGGGGGGACACATGCCGGCAATCCTGCTGCCAATTGTGCGCAGGGCGCGATGCAGCACCTGGCGATGAAAGTGGCTGATTGGGACGAGATAATGGCAATGCGGGATCGCCTGCGCAGTAAGGGTGTGCCTGTTATGGGCCCTCTCGATCACGGCCTTTGTGTCTCGATTTATTTTGCCGGTCCGGAAAACCTCTCCCTTGAACTCAGTTACTCTCGCCAGCCTATCAATGCAGAGGCATGGTGTGATCCGGAAGTGGTTGCGCTGGCAGGTATCAGCACCGAGGAACTGGAGAGATACAAACACCCTGAAGCGTTTCTGAGCCAGGGTGGTGCGGTGCCGCAACCGCAGTTGGATGGGCCGGGCCCACACATGACCAACTATCCGCCTGGTCAGTATGAAGCGATAATGGGCCTCGACGATGATGCTTATATGAACATGGTGGAGAAGGATGCACCCGTGCAGGTAAGCAATTAGGGCTTGATGTGAGCGAAGGTGTGGAAATCGAAGGCGAGACCGGCAATACAGCCATTAGGGATCTTGTAAGCAGTAACGAGGATGCGGCTGACGCAGACCATCGCCGCGGATTTACAACCGGTCCCGTAGGTCGGCACCTCATCAGGTTGGGATCTTTCATGGCCATGGGCACCCTGACCATGAATGTGGCACAGATCGCTGAAGCGATCTATCTGGGTATACTCGGTACCGAGGCACTGGCTGCGATGGGCTTTGCATTCCCACTCACGATTACTCTTTTTGCGTTTGCCGGGGGTATTGGCAGTGGTGCATCGTCAGTCATTGCCAGAGCCTTTGGTGCAGGTGAGCGCGAACGAGCAGGCCTTTTGGTCACACATGCACAGATTCTGGCACTTCTTTGCGGTTTGACGTTGGCGGTCCTGGGTTTTGGGTATGCAACGGACATTGTGGCTTTGCTCGGTGCCAAAGGCATCGTGCTGGATATGACGGTCAGTTATCTCGAAGTATACATGGTCGGCGTCCCGTTCTTTTTGCTTTCCATTGTCGGCTCGACATTGCTGCGTGCAACAGGCAGTGCCGCCAGCCCCGGCATTGTGATGACGATCGGCTCGGTAACGCAGATTATATTGGGGCCGCTGCTTATATTTGGCTGGTTGGGGTTTCCGGAGTTGGGCATAGCCGGTGCAGCTTGGGCTTATGTGCTTTCTCGGGGTGCAAGTGTTGCACTGTATGGCGTACTTCTGCGCCAAAATAATCTCATGCGTTGGCGGTTAACCGGACTCATAGATTCGTGGCGAGCGATCATGCATGTAGGTGGCCCCGCTATCGTCAGCGGCCTGGTTATGCCTGCTTCGATGCTGTTTATCACGCGGCTGCTGGCTGGCCACGGACACGAGGTGGTTGCGGCCTTCAATGTCGCATCTCGCGTAGAGACGATTGCACATATGATCCTGTGGTCCTGCTCCTCTTCTGCCGAACCGCTCATAGGTCAAAACTGGGGTGCCCGACGGCTCGATCGAGTGCAGCGGGCCCTGTATCTCTGCAACACGTTCTGCCTGGCCTGGGGTGTGGTGACCTTTGTCTTTATGGTGAGCTTTGGTGCTTATTTTGTCAGCTTGATCGATGACAACGAGATCGTGATCGCGGCTGCGGAGATGTTTTTTCTATGTATTCCTTTAAGCATTGGCTTTATGGGCATGATGCAGGTGGCTAATTCCTCATTCAATGCCCGGGGTATGCCGAATCCTGCGTTAGTGATTTCAATCCTGCGAAGTTTGATCGTTGGCGTACCGCTTGCGCTGCTCGGAGATTACCTCTGGGGATATACCGGCATCTTCATAGCGACGGCCGTTTGTAACGTTGTGGTTGGTCTGATCGCGTGGTGGTGGAACCGTCACAGTGTTACAGATCAAGCATCTCGATGGGAAGAACAGTTGGCAGTCGCCCGTTAACGAAACGCCAGATCCGGTTCTGCTACGACTTCGTTCTCGATGTGTCCCAGCCCCTCGATTTCAATCCTGACGACATCTCCCACCTCGAGGGGTGAGGGTGGCTTCATCGCCATACCAACCCCACTGGGTGTGCCAGTGACGATGACGTCGCCGGGCTCCAAAGTAAAAGCGGTCGTCAGATACTCGATGATGTCGAAGCAGTCAAAGATCAGGTCGTTCGTGTTTGTATCCTGTCGCACTTCGCCATTTACCTGAGTCGTCAGATTCAGAACGTGCGGATCGATATCTGTGACGATGGCAGGCCCCAATGGGCAATGGGTGTCCCAGGACTTGCCCATCGTAAACTGGGCCGGTGTGCCCCGCATTTGCCACTCGCGGACGCTGACGTCGTTGCTTACTGAATAGCCAGCAACCACCTGTGCTGCTTTTTCTTTTGGCACGTAACGGCACTTTTTACCAATGACGACGGCAAGCTCGCCTTCGTAGTCGAGCATTCGTGCGTGATTTGATTTGTGCACGGGGTCGTAGGGGCCGTTGATTGAGGTATTCTGTTTTGTGAACACCAGCGGGGTTTTCGGGATGTCCATCCCGCTCTCTTCCGCATGAGCACGGTAGTTTAAGCCAATGGCGAGAATTTTCCCGGGCCGCAGAACTGGACTTTCCAGGCGGACCTCCGTGAGGGCGAAATCAGCTTCGCGATCTGCATGGTGCGCGGCTGCTTCCATGGCTTCATCACCCAGGGATAGAAATGCTGTCATCTGTTCAGGCAAATCGGGATTTGCCTTGCTGAGGTCGATGATACCGGTACCGGAGTCGATTCCGATACGGGTGTGATTGTTTTCTGTAAATGTAACGAGTCGCATGGGTTCCCCTGTGGTATCTGATTTTGTCGGACAAATGATCAGTGATTGAGTTTAATCCCACACATCGGCAATTGACACGTTCACCGCGTGAGGCTACAAATTGAATCGCCTTGGGATTCGAGCCAACGAATTCAGACGTGAAGGTGTGTGTAGGGATCACGGCGGGTAAGGAGAGGTGGTTGAAAAAGCTGATTGTATCGAAAGTAACCTTCGTTGGCGTTCTGCTGATACTTCATTCAGGTTTGGTATATGCAGATGCGCATCAGGACACCATACAAGCGTGTACACAGCTTGTGATTGACTACGCATTCTATCGAGATCGCCCGGATGCTAAGGGAGTTGCAGAACTCTTCAGTGAGGATGCGACCTTCACCTTGCTGGGCACCGAATACAAAGGTCGCCAAGCCATCAGAGCTCGGGTGGCTGCAGGTGTGGGTGGACCGGTATATCGACACCTGATCTCCACAATTAATATTCGCCCTGCCAAAGGGGGACGAGAAGCACGCGGTGTGACCTACGTGACTGTCTATCAGGGACAGAATGAGACGCTTCCGCAAACCCTGACAAAGCCCATGGTGATCGGTGAGTATCATGATCGCTTTGTGTTGACCGACTCAGGGTGGAAGATATCTGAACGGGTGTTTGTGCCTGTTTTTTTGCCGACGACACAGGACGAGTAAGTCCATACAGCCACGCTGGGCTTCGTGCCTTGAGATGGACCGTGCAGTTGCAGCGTCACAAACGTCATCGCAGCCGATATATCCTGAATATTTGCAGGGCTGACCGTTATACTCAAGTTGGAGGCATTGCTTATGAGAATTTTCGCGTCACTTACAACACTGGCATGCTTGCTGGCAGGGTGTGGTGGGAAGGTCGACGACGAAATCGATCTGCGTAATGTGGACTGGGCAGTCTATCTTGGCGACAGTGGTCGGCAGCACTACACGCCGTTAAAGCAAATCAACAAGGAGAACGTCAACCAACTGGGGGTTGCCTGGCGATACAACTCCGGAGAACTGCGCGGGACGAATTCAACGATGTATACGAGCCCGTTGGTCCTTGACGGTGTTCTGTATGGGCTCTCACCGAAGCTTGTCGCCTTTGCGCTGGATGCCACAACAGGGCAGGAGATCTGGCGCCATGACCCGGATGTGGGTGGGGCGGCACAACGGGGTTTGATGTACTGGCACAGTGGTAACGAACGCCGTATCTTTTTTACGGCGGCGAACGAACTGATTGCGCTGAATGCCGCAGACGGAACGCCTGTGGCGGGTTTTGGCGACAATGGGCGTGTGAATCTACAACCTGAGCGCCCAGGGGGCCGGGGTTATCTTGGTGTGACCGTTCCTGGTGTGGTTTATCAAAACCAGCTGATCCTTGGTTTTTCAACGACCGAAGATGAAAACGCGTTTCCCGGTTCGATCAGAGCGTTCAGCGCCCTTGATGGGCGTCTGGTGTGGCAGTTCGATACAATTCCCAAACCTGGCGATGAGGGTGCGGAGACCTGGGCTGAAGGGTCGCTGGCACGTGCTGGTGGTGCCAATGTCTGGACTGGCATGGCGCTTGATGAGGAACGAGGGATTTTGTTCGCACCTACAGGTTCGGCAACCCCAGATTTCTATGGTGCTGATCGTCTAGGCGATAATCTTTTTGCCAATTCTCTTCTTGCGATTGACGCAAGGACGGGGGAACTCATCTGGTACTTCCAGATGTTTCGCCATGATCTGTGGGACCGTGATAATCCATCGCCACCTACGCTCGTTCGCCTGGAACGAAATGGCCGTCTGGTTGATGCCGTAGCGCTTGGTACAAAGTCGGGTCATTTGTATGTTTTCGACCGTGAAACAGGAGAAAGCATGCATCCCATTTTTGAAGTGGAGACATTGCCAAGCACGATGCCGGGCGAAATACCCGCCCCAACGCAACCTGTCTCTTCGATCGCATTCAGCCGCCAGGTGTTCGAGATTACGAATCGCACTCCGGAAGCCCGAGCGCATGTCGAAAAACAAATCAAGGGATGGGATTTGCGTGCTTGGGCACCACCAAAACTTGGCACTGTGCTCATTTATCCTTGGTATGACGGAGGGGCAGAGTGGGGTGGTTCAGCATTTGATCCAGCGACTAACCGGCTCATCCTGAATGCGAATGATACGGCAGGCATACTGACGTTATCGGAAGTACCCATTGGATTTTCCAATGCAGGGACTTATGGGCAACATTGTGGGGCATGCCACGGGATGGACCTGGCAGGTACCGACCAGGGACCGAGTCTTAAAGATTCCATCGAACGCCTCGGTTATGCAAAGGTAGTCGAACGCATTAAAGAAGGCGGCGGCCGTATGCCGGCCTATACGTACCTGGATGATGTTGAACTACGAGGTGTGCTTGGCTATATGAATGAGCCTGATCAGGAAAACGATCAGCCAAGCACCGAAGTTCGATATATCCTAAGCAGTGGCTATGTAAACCTGAAGGATCATGAAGGATTGCCTGGTAACTCAGGCCCCTGGGGTACGTTGAATGCCATTGACATGACCAGCGGGGAAATTGTCTGGAAGGTACCGTTTGGCAATTATCCGTCGCAACCAGACTTAGGATGGGGTGCACTTAATTATGGCGGGCCAGTGGTTTCCGCCTCTGGCTTGATCTTCATCGCCGCGACACCCGATAAGATGTTCAGTGTGTACGACAGCGAAGACGGGGGACTGTTGTGGCAGCATGCGCTGCCCGCGGCTGGCTTCACGACGCCAGCGGTGTACAGTGTTGATGGGGAGCAATATGTGGTTGTCGCAGCTGGCGGTGGACGCCTTGGTCCGCCATCGAGTGCGGAATATGTTGCGTTCAAACTAGGCGCCGAGTTGTCAGCGGAGTAATCGATTGACATTGGCTTGGCGTACGCGAAGTGCGTAAGGGGGAGGAGATGCTCACAGCAGAAGAAAACGAACGACTAACCAGAACGGGTCCAGGGACGCCCATGGGCGATGTATTTCGTCAGTACTGGCACCCGGCATTGTTATCCAGCGAACTTGAGGCTGAAGGCCCGCCAAAATCGATCAAAATTCTCGGTGAAGAATTTATTGCTTTTCGAGATGGGCAAGGCCGTGCAGGCGTGGTCGAGCCCCGCTGTCCGCATCGCGGCGCGCATCTTTTTTTTGGTCGCAACGAATCCTGTGGCCTACGTTGTGCCTACCACGGCTGGCAATTCGATGTTGAAGGCCACTGTATAGATGTACCGACCGCCTCAGAAAAGGTCGCGCAAGGGTTAAAGCCTAAGGCGCAGTTGCAATCATTGAAGATAAAGGAATCCTTAGGGCTGGTCTGGGTACATTTCGGACAACCTGCGGGTGATGTGCCGACCTTTGATTTTGCATCTCTGCCGGAAGAACATTATTTTGTCTCTAAGAAATTTCAACAATGTAATTGGGCTCAAGCGGTCGAAGGTGGGGTTGATACGGCGCACTTTTCGTATCTGCATGCCAACATAGACAATGGTGAGCGGGTGGGTCTCAGGCCATCGGAGGGTGTTAACGAACCGCCTGAAAATGGACGGTACCGCTGGATGATAGAGGACAGTTCTCCTCGATTTACGGTCCTGGATCACGATTCCGGTCTGGTTATGTGTGCGGCACGGCACGCAGATAACGACCAGGACTATTGGCGTCTGACGCAGTTCATGATGCCCAATCATTCCTTAGCGCCTAACAGCTTTCCTGGTGATAACCATGTTGGAAACAGCTGGGTTCCGGTTGATGATGAGTCCTGTTGGGTCTTTTGCTACGTGTATAACCCTGAGCGTCCGCTCAGTGAGGCAGAACGCGGTGCCTTTGCTAAGGGGTTTGGCATATTTGCTGCTGTCGACGAGGATTATGTGCCTTTGCGCAGAAGGGAAAATAACTACCTGATCGATCGACAGATGCAGAAAAATTCGAACTTCACCGGCATTGCCGGTATCTCAGAACAGGATCAGGCAATTGCAGATAGCCAGGGATTGATTGCGGATCGCAGCAGAGAATTGCTAGGCCAGACCGATCTTGGCGTAGTTCGCTTTCGCAAGCTTATGTTAGAAGCTGTGGATGCATTGGGCCGGGGTGAATCACCCAGAGGGGTGGATGATCCTCGTGCCTACAACGTGCGCTCAGGTGATGCAATGTCAGAGAAAAACGCACCCGCATTGACAGTTATGCAAAATCGATTTGGTGCGCTTGCAGGCGTCAACCTGAGGTGATGCGAATGCTCGTCGGGCTCTGCCTCACGCTGACTGGCTGAATAGGAGGTATAGGTTATGCAGCTTTTAGGACAGGGGTTTTACTATCAGGATTGGGAAGTCGGGTTTGAATTTGAAACGCTGACCAGAACAGTGACCGAGACCGATGTCTACAATTTTGTGGGTGTGTCCGGTATGACGGAAGAACTCTTTACGTCACGAGATTATCTTGAAAACCATACGGAGTATCCTGGACAGTTGGTTCCGGGAGCACTTGTCTTCTCTATGGCGGAGGGTCTGATCATTCCTGCGACAATTGCTCGTACGGGTATCGCTTTTCTCGGCTGTGAATTGAACATCAGTGGTCCCACCTTTGTTGGTGATACCTTGCATGTTGAAGGGACAGTCGTCGAGATCAGACCTGCGTCTAAGGGCAACAGGGCTCTGGTTCGAACCGATAACAAAGTCGTTAATCAGAAAGGAGAGGTTGTCTTGACTTACAACCCACTCAGGATGATGAAAGGCAGACCATAAAGTCTGTTGCGGGCATTTAGCTTAAATGTCGGTTCGATTGGCGGCTGCCTGGATTGAAAAATGTTGGTGTTTCCAGTTATAGGCGGGTGGGCTGAGATGGACGACTATGGCATGTTTGGGGGCTATGTTATGTTGGAAGCCGGTCGCGCCGGGTTTGCATGGTAGGGTCGTTCGGGTAAAGCAATTCATTGATGAGGGTATCTATAGTCGTATGCAGAAACTCAACGCGGAATCAGTCGGGGTCAGTCTCGACTCTTATTGCAAAATACTGCAGGGCCTATGGGCGAAAGGTTGGTGTTTGAAATGAAGTTTGGTGTTTTACAGTTTTTTAGTTGGCCCGAGCGACGAGTGCCGCTTATTGAAGTTTATCGTCGTGCACTTGAGAGAGTGGACATCATGGACCGTGGTGGCTACGACACAGTCTGGCTGGCAGAGCATCATTTCTCTACGTATAGCGTTTGCCCATCTGTGCACCTGATGGGTATGCATATCGCCGATCGAACCGAAAATATTCGTATTGGCACGGGCGTCTCTCTGGCTGCGTTTTACCACCCGCTTCGACTTGCGGAAGAAGTGGCGCTTCTCGATAACCTGTCTGGAGGCAGAGTCAATTGGGGTGCAGGCCGGGGCTTCGATCGCAAGGAGATGGAAAACTTCCACGTGCCGGTTGAAGAATCTTACGAGCGGTTTCGAGAAAATGTCGAGATCGTCCTCCAAGCCTGGGAGGGTGGCGCACTAAATTATCGAGGTAAATTTAATACTTTTGAAAACGTTGAGGTGCTGCCCAAGCCACTGCAGGATCCGATGCCTGTATGGATGGCAACATCCACTGAAAATGCCATCGGTTGGGCTGCAGAACAGGGCCATGCCATCCTTATGGACCCTCACTCAACCCATGAGGACCTCGGCAGAAAGCGGGCGTTTTATACACAAACGATGCAAACGCAGGGTCATGAACAGACTCAGGATATTCCTATGGCACGGCTCATTGCGATAGCGGATACGGATGCAAAAGCAGAGGCAGTGGCACGGGCCGGTGCCGAGTGGACTGTGGGCGGCTACGCCAGCGGTAAAAGCGGGGGTCCTCCATCGCCCGTATCGCAAGAGGAGCGGGTTGAAACATATGTCAACGATGTAATTATTCACGGCTCACCGGAAAAAGTGGTCGACGAATTACAGGCACTTGAGGAAAGCATTGGTTTAGACTACCTGCTTGCATCGATATTAAGTCATGAGACTTTTATCCGTCTTACAGATGATGTCCTACCTAAATTAAACTGAAGACTATGTCACCTGAAACGAATGCCAGCGTGTTGCTCGCACGCAGGCCTCGGGGAAACCCGGTGGCCGAAGATTTCACCCTCAAACACACGCCACTGGCTTCTCTTCGTCGGGGCGAAGCACTCTTACGCAATCACTTTATTTCGCTCGATGCAGGTTTTCGAAACTGGATGGATGAAAGTGCCGGTGACGATGTCCTCCCTGCGATGCCTTTGGGTGAGCCGGTGATGGGCCTTGTCATGGGCGAAGTTATCGCAAGCAAGCATCCCGAATATGCTGTGGGCGAGTGGTTGATGGCTCGGATCGCGTGGCAGGAGTACTCAATCACCGATGGTTCGCACTTCATAGTGAAAATCGATCCTGCTGAGCCCTATCCTATGAACTACTACTTGGGTGTGCTTGGGGATACGGGGTTGTCTGCCTACTTCGGCATGCTCGATATCGGAAATCCCCAACCTGGGGAGACTGTGCTCGTCTCTGCGGCTGCAGGGGCTGTCGGCAGTATAGCCGGCCAGATTGCCACTATATATGGCGCACGGAGTGTCGGGATCGTGGGCGGCGAGGCGAAGGCAAGGCGCATTGTTACAGAGCTCGGTTATGACGCGGCGATTAATCGGCACGACCAACTCGATGAGCAACTGCAAGCAATGTGCCCCGATGGGATTGATGTGTACTTTGATAATGTGGGCGGGGTTGTGCTTGAAACCGTACTGGATCACATCAATACCGGGGCACGAATTGCACTGTGTGGCGCGGTCTCGACCTACGGTAAGCCCACACCTGGACCGAGCAATCTATTTCAACTTGTCACGAAAGAAGCCCGAATGGAGGGCTTTTTTGCCCATACGCAGGTTGAGCGGTATCCCCAGGCGAGGCGCCAGCTGGCTGCATGGGTCGATACTGGGGAGATAAGGGCGCCGGAATATATGCTCGAAGGCATCGCGCAAGTGGGCCCTGCTTTTTGTGATCTCTTTGCGGGACGCAATTTTGGTAAGACAATTGTGAAATTGTGATGAGTTGTGAAGGAATGCGCCGATTGGATTTGTTCGTGGGACACTGATGCAGCAGCGGTAACAGTGCGCTATGGAACAGTCAACCGTGCAACCCGATTGCCAATATGCTTACGTTCGTGAAATCGATTCGAACCGCTAGAAGTTCAAATTATCTGCCGATAACAAAAGGAAATACATAAATGGCTCAGATACGACTTGGGGTAACGTTTGGCAGTTTGGCCGTGTTAGGAACCCGTGCAGTTATTGACGTAGCTAAGCAAGCTGAAGAGATGGGGTACAGTTCTCTGTGGACAGTTGAAGCCACGGGCACAGATGCATTTACGTTGCTCGGGGCTGTGTCTGCGGTTGCGCCCGGGATGGGGCTTGGCACAGGTATCGTACCGGTGCCTATACGTACACCACCATTGGCAGCAATGACGGCGGCGACTTTGCAGGCGATGAGCGCTGATGCGGATGTGTATCTCGGTATTGGCGTGTCTGCGCCGGGTATATTACGCGGGCATGGCGTTAATACGACAGACCGACCGATCGCCATGATGCGCGAATACGTTGCGTTACTGCGCGAATGTCTCAGTGGAGAATCCGTGACGTTTGAGGGTGACTTTTGGTCGGTTAAACGCTTCCGTCTGGCGGTACGGATGCCGGAAAGGCGGCCAAAGATTGTGATGGCTGCACTCAATCCACAAATGCTTAAGTTAGCGGGCGAGGTCGCGGACGGTGTGCTGCTGAATTATATCCCTGCAACGCATGTGCCGGCGGCAGTTGCCCAGGTGCGTAAGGGCGGTGCGGCCGAAATTCTTTGCTATGTGCACGCCGCAGTAGGGGACCTGGAAAAATCTGCACGTTCTGCGCGCAGGGATCTTATGAATTACGCAATGGCAGATGGCTATGCGAAAATGTTTCGCGCTTCCGGGTTTGCAGAAGAAGTCGATACGTTGCGTGCTCGCCAAAAAGAACGGGATCGAGATGGCGCATTGGCGGCCATCTCTCATGAGATGATCCAGGCCATTGATTTTATAGGTTCAGCGACCGAAGTAACTTCTTTCATTCAATCTTATATCGATGCAGGTGTGGAGTATCCAATCCTCATGCCGATGCCCTGGGGAGAAGATCGATTGCAGGTAACCCGCGATGTCATGGCCGCGGCTGCTGAAGTTCTCTAGTCTTTTCAGCATAGCGCTTATGGCTTGTTTAGGTGCTTGTTCAGAATCTGATTTGACGTTTAAACGCCCTGTTGTCCGTGACCCTCTGCCGGGCAAGGACAACACGGTGGGTTACTTTGAGGTGTCGAACCCGACAACAGCCGAGGTCGTCTTGATTGGCGCCTTTGCTCGGGGCGTGCATGCCATACAGATGCATGAAACCCTGACGGACCCCGATAGTTCTTTGACGCGCATGCGACGGATGGAAGTTGTCCGGATACCACCGGGAGAGATTGTGTCTTTTGAGCCAGGCGGTCTGCATCTGATGCTGCTTGGCGTTGCTGATCTGCCTGAACGAGTGCCGATTACATTACAATTTGCCGAGCGCGAGTCAGTCACGGTCAGTTTTTCACGACAAGCCTACTGAGCCGAGCCCTTGGGTGGCTCGGATCAATCGCTGATGTGCAGGAGAAGAAAAAGCGTAATCGTGATCTGTGGCTGTAGGGCTTGCAGGCGCTTTCAACTACTTGAGACCGCCGCTTGGCAGAGGTAAGGTCGTGAGCGTGTCTTATATCGATAGGGGGATTTATGGCTGCAGATCAAGTCGGTGAAAATGAACACAAAACGGTGAAAGTCTATCTGGTTGCAGCAGGCGATTATCATGATATCGACTTTGCACGTCTGGAACTCCTGAAACTCCTGGCTGAAAACGAAAGGATTCGTGTGCAGGTTGCAGCCGATTATCATGACATTGCAGCGATTAAGGACGCAGATTTTCTCATCACCTATACGTGTAACCTGGTGCCTACGGAAGATGAGCAGGCTGCCTTGCGGGACTATATTGCCAGCGGTAAACGCTGGTTTGCCCTGCATGGTACAAATGCGATATTAAAATTCCTCGATACGGGCAAAGTAGACGCTCCGGAAACAGCGCCCGTGCTGATGGAAACATTAGGTACTCAATTCATGGGCCACCCGCCGATTGCACCGTTTACCGTCCACGTTTCAGATCCCGATCATGAATTGGTTAAAGGCATCAATCCCTTTGAGACAGATGACGAGCTATACCTGTGTCGGATTCATGGTGACCTGCACTACTTGATGCATTCTCGCTTCACCGGTAAAGCATCTGGTTTTGTTATGGAAGACTGGGACGAAGACGTTGATCATCCCGTTTACTATATAAACAAGGTTGGCGAAGGGGAGGTTCTCTACTTAAATCTCGGTCATTGCCGCAGTCACTACGATATGCAGCCCCTGGTAGATTTTTATCCTCAGATTGAAAGGTGTGCCTGGGATAAGCCTGAATTTTACGAGTTGTTGCGTCGCGGTATTCGCTACTGTGCTAACAATTAGGCGCAAGGCAGACGTCAGATCATGAGCTCAGTTCTTCGCATCAGTACGGTCTGCGCGCTTGTCACTGCGCTGCTGACGACGGTTGCTATGGTTCGGGCAGCGACGGTCATTCATGCCGGAGAACTTCTCGACACAGACAACGAACGGGTCCTTAAAAAGCAGACGATCGTCATTTCTGAGGGTCGTATTGCGACGGTTGTTGATGGTTATCATGCGGTTGATCCCGATGATGACGTGATCGATCTAAAAAATGCATTCGTGATGCCTGGTCTCATTGACATGCATGTGCACCTGGTGACCGAAACCTCTCCAGATCGGTTTGTTAGACGATTTACTGACGATCCGGGAGATTATGCTTATCGATCCGTCGTCTACGCCGAGCGTACACTGATGGCAGGTTTTACGACAGTGAGGGACCTGGGTACGCAACACAGGCTGGCACAAGCCATGCGCGATGCGATAAACGAAGGCTACATCCTTGGTCCGCGTATATACACAGCCGGTAAGAGCCTGGCGACGAGCGGAGGACATGCCGATCCGAGCAACGGTGTAAACGCCCGTTTGCGAGGCGATCCAGGGCCGACAGAAGGGGTCGTGAACAGTACGGATGATGCACGTAAGGCCGTAAGAGCGCGTTACAAAGAGGGTGCTGATCTGATCAAACTGACGGCAACCGGTGGTGTCTTGAGTCAGGCCACAAACGGACAAAACCCCCAGTTTACGGTTGAGGAAATCGAAGCGATCGTCGAGACCGCACGAGATTATGGCTACAAAGTTGCAGCCCATGCACACGGTAGTGAAGGCATGCGGCGTGCAGTGCTGGCGGGTGTTGATTCTATCGAACACGGAACCTACATGTCCGATGACATCATGCGACTGATGAAAAAGAAAGGCACATGGTATGTTCCAACCATAGTGGCTGGGGCGTTTGTGGCAGAGAAGGCGAAAATAGACGGTTATTTTTCAGATCTGGTACGACCTAAGGCTGCGGAAATTGGACCTGTAAGCAAGGATACGTTTGCTCGGGCCTATAAGGCAGGGGTGCGGATTGCCTTCGGTACCGATACTGGTGTGCCTCCCCATGGCGAAAACTGGAAAGAGTTTATATACATGGTTGAAGGCGGGATGCCGCCAATTGAAGCGCTTGTCTCGGCGACAAAAAGTGCAGCTGAGCTGCTCGGTAAGCGCAATGAACTCGGGGGTATCGCGCCGGGCAAACTGGCAGACGTCGTTGCCTTCCCACGGAGCCCTCTGCTCGATATTGCTGTTATGGGCGAAGTCAGCTTGGTGATGAAACAGGGCGTTGTTTATAAGCGTCAGTGAACGCAAGGCGCGGTTGTTGTAAAGGGTTATGTGAAGCCCAGGCTCGAATAGAACATACGTAATGCCACGGCAACAAGAAAGGCGCCAAAGTATCTTTTCAGTGTGCCGGCTGGTACACGGTGAGCGAACCGGACACCCACAGGTGCAGCGAGAATTGCGCCAATCGTGATGGCAAGACCACTACGAAGATCGATCAAACCAAGCATCGTCTGTGAAAAGATTTGTGGTTCTCCGAGGGCGTATCCCAGCGCGCCGGCAAAGGCGATAGGTACACCCATCGCTGAAGAGGTGGCCGTGGCATTGTGTACGGGTGTATTGAAATAGATCAGGGTTGGAACGATCACATTGCCACCAGCAATCCCTGCAGTACCTGAAATGAGGCCACCGGCAAGCCCGGTGCACCCTGCACCAACTAAGCCGGGAAAAGCGCGACCCGGACTGGGCTTCCAGTCGCGAAGCATGACAACGGCGACGAAAAAGAGAAACGCGCTGATCATCAACCTAAGCACACCTGCTTCTATATGGGGCGCTGCCAAACCTGCAACAAAGCTTCCGATGACGAAAAATGGTGCCAGTCGCATGGCCAGGTCCATTCTCACCTTATTTGCTCGAAATTGTGTATAAGCTGCTGAAAATGAAGTAAAAATTATGCAAGCCATGGAGGTTGCTACGGCAATCACGGTCATGTCAGTGGCGGCATGACGACCGTTTAATTCGAAAACGAAAATGAGCGCCGGGACGATGATGATGCCGCCGCCAATTCCAAGCATTCCGCCAAGGAAGCCACTGAACAGGCCAATAAGGAGAAGAGCCCCTTCTATCATGTGAAGTCGACCAGTCGAGTGGCGATCGCGGAAGTGGATTCTACAAGAAGTCGGCGACGGGCGAAGTTCTCACTGCTCTGCTCGTCGGGATTGCGTGACCGTTCCCAGGACGACAAGTGGTTATACCAGGTAACCAGTTGCATTGGCACAAGACCATTTTGCAGACGTTCCGGACGAAAAAGGCCCTGTGCAGCGGCAGCAAATTCGTCGTCTGTCTCGAAAGTTTGCCAGGCTGATTGAGATAATTCGACGAACTCATCGACGTGGTCGGGTTGAATGCTGAACGTGCGAATGACATATACCCCGGGGCGTTGGAGTGGAATAAAGCGCGTCGGTCGTGCCGTTGCTGCCATGGCGAAAGTATCGAGGCTATAGGCTTTGGGGATGTGTTCGCGGATCGAACCCTGGGAGATGATGATTCTTTCGTCATTGCGCAGACCAAAAAGTGCGCCGAAGACACCCCAAAGGGAAGTTTTAGAGAGGGCCTCGTTGATCGTATCGCTGCCTTCGGCTGGCGTTTTAAGTCTGATCAGATTGTATTCATACATGCTCATGCCTGTTCAACTTCGAAGTCCACGAGAATTTGACCGCCTTCTACCAGTTCGCCTTCAGCGACGTGATATCCACAGACAGTACCGGCGTTGGCCGCTCTAATGGTGTGCTCCATTTTCATGGCCTCCATGATGACCAATGGTTCGCCAGCATCAACCCTGGTAGAGACCGGCGCAAGCAGCGCGACAATTGTGCCGTTCATTGGGGCAATGGGCGCACCGTATTGGGCTTGCGGTTGATCGCCCAGGTCCGCAAGTGCCTCGGTTGCTGTCACCTCTGGACTGAATAGATACACAGTCCGCGGTGTGGTGTTGCCAAGCCAGTAGGGTCTTTTATGCGCATGTGCAGTTGCATTACGCACCACAGTTTTTTCTGTAGGGTCTTCGTCTAGCCCTGTGATGACAACCTCCAGGGTGGCCTCTTCAGTACCGCGCTGATCTTTGATCTGCACCTCATAGGTGGCCCCCTGGAGCACAATACGTAAAGGGATGGAGGACTCACTGTTTAACCACCAACCATCCGTCGTGTCCCAAGGATCCGGTTCGGTATTGGCGTTTGTTGGTGCCAATAACGTTGCTGCAACAGCAATGTCGCTTGAAGTGGCTGGCGGCTGGGTTAATTCATGTCTGTGGATGTCAAGGAAACGGGTGGTCACCTGCATGGCATGGAATGCGTCGTGTCTCAGGACCCGGTTTAAATAGGCAACATTAGTAACCAAAGGTGCGACGTTGAATTCATCGAGCGCGCGACAAAGACGGTTAATCGCCTCTGGGCGCGTCTCTCCCCAGGCGATCAACTTGGCCAGCATCGGGTCGTAATGGACGTCGACATAGTCTCCTTGTTGGACGCCGATGTCACAACGCAGAGCTGCATTCTGTTCGGGTAGATTAAGGTGATAGATCGCTCCGGTTGCAGGTAGAAAATCGTTGGCAGTATCTTCAGCGTAGATGCGAACTTCGACAGCATGACCACGGGTGTTAATCTGACTTTGCTGCATGGTTAGCGGGTTGCCCTCGGCAACATGGATTTGCCACGCCACCAGGTCGACGCCCGTCACCATTTCCGTCACAGGGTGTTCGACCTGGAGACGGGTATTCATCTCCATAAAGTAGAAAGACTCATCTTCGTCCAGGAGAAATTCAACCGTTCCTGCGCCGACGTAACCAATGGCTTGCGCACATGCGAGTGCAGCTTCCCCCATGGCTGAACGCGTTGTGTCGCTAAGATTTGGAGCAGGTGCTTCCTCGACCACTTTCTGGTGCCGACGCTGAACTGAGCAGTCTCGGTCTGCCACATAGAGGCCGTTGCCCTGCTGATCACAGAAAACCTGCACTTCGATGTGGCGCGGATTTTCAATAAAGCGTTCTAAAAGGAGGGTGTCATCGCCAAATGCGTTGAGTGATTCGCGCTTTGTTGCAGCAAAAGCATCTGCAAATTCTGCCGCCGACGAAACAACGCGCATGCCTTTGCCGCCGCCCCCGGCGGATGCTTTGAGAAGAATAGGGTAGCCTACATCTGCGGCCTTTTTCTTCAGTGCGGCCATGTTTTGCTGCTTACCATGGTAACCAGGTAAAAGTGGGACGTCGGCTTCAGACATGATGGTTTTAGCTGCGGATTTAGATCCCATGGATTTAATCGCACTGGCCGGAGGACCAATGAATATGATTCCCGCCTGTGCGCAAGCTGCAGCGAATTCTGCATTTTCGCTTAAGAAACCATAACCGGGATGAATGGCATCGACATGATGCATCTTGCCTGCAGAGATTATTTTTTCGATGTCCAGGTAGGATTCTCGGGCGGGTGGAGGACCCAAATAGACGGCTTTATCCGCCATCTGTACGTGCAATGCATTTTCGTCGGCGTCTGAGTAAACGGCAATTGTTTGTCGTCCTAAAGTCTTTGCCGTACGGATGATTCGGCAGGCAATTTCACCGCGGTTGGCGATGAGGATGTTTCGTATATTGGGCATAGTGCACTTACATTCTGAATATACCGAACCGAGATTCGGGTATGGGTTTGTTTAAAGACGCAGAAATCGTCAGCGCGAGCACGCGACGGGTGTCAGCGGGATCGATGATGCCGTCGTCCCATAAACGGGCGGATGCATAGTATGGATGCCCTTGGGCTTCATAGCTTGCAAGTATAGGCTGCTTGAACGCTTGCTCTTCTTCGCTGCTCCACGACTGTCCTTTAGCTGTCATCGCATCGCTGCGTAATTGTGCGAGTACGCCTGCCGCCTGTTCTCCGCCCATCACTGAAATCCGCGCATTCGGCCACATAAACAGGAACCTCGGATCATAGGCGCGGCCGCACATCCCGTAATTTCCTGCACCGAAGGATCCGCCAATGAGGATTGTTATCTTCGGCACCTGGGCACAGGCAACTGCCGTGACCATTTTTGCCCCGTGTTTGGCGATACCGCCGGTTTCATATTGCTCGCCCACCATGAAACCGGTGATGTTTTGCAGAAACACCAAAGGAATCTTTCTTTGCGCGCACAGTTCGATAAAGTGTGCGCCTTTTTGCGCGCTCTCACTGAAAAGGATGCCATTGTTGGCCACAATGCCCACTGGATAGCCGTGGATCCTTGCGAAGCCTGTCACTAAGGTGGTTCCAAAAAGGGCTTTGAACTCATCAAAATCCGAAGCATCTACAGTACGGGCAATTACCTCGCGAACGTCATAAGGCTTGCGTGTATCTTCGGGGATCAGCCCGTAGATTTCATTCGGATCGTAAAGTGGTGGTTGTGCTGCACGTATATCGAGGTCCACGGGCTTGGTTCGATTGAGACGCTTTATTGCCTGTCGCACAAGCATTAAGGCGTGTTCGTCATTTTGCGCGTAGTGATCGGCGACACCGGACGTACGACAATGTACATCAGCACCCCCGAGGGCTTCTGCAGACACAATCTCTCCGGTTGCTGCTTTCACCAGCGGTGGGCCGCCCAGGAAGATCGTACCTTGCTCACGAACAATGATTGCTTCGTCGGCCATTGCAGGCACGTAAGCACCTCCGGCAGTGCAGGATCCCATAACAGATGCAATCTGCGGGATATTCTGTGCTGACATGTTTGCCTGGTTAAAAAAGATGCGCCCAAAGTGCTCTTTGTCCGGAAACACCTGATCCTGATGGGGTAGATTCGCGCCGCCTGAGTCGACGAGATAGATGCAAGGCAGATTATTTTCCTGAGCGATCGCTTGTGCACGAAGGTGTTTTTTTACCGTGAGAGGGTAATAAGTGCCGCCTTTTACGGTGGCATCGTTGACGACAATCACACATTCCTGACCCTCTACGCGGCCGATGCCCGTGATGATGCCGGCGGCGGGTAAAATGTCGTCATACACGTCAAGGGCGGCCAGTTGTGAAAACTCAAGAAACGGAGAACCTGGATCAAGCAGGTGCTTAACACGATCTCTCGGTAATAATTTGCCGCGCTCAAGGTGACGCGTTTGATATTTTTCGCCACCTCCTATCTTGATCGCTTCGACGTGACTGTGCAGGTCTTCGACCTGGCCACGCATAGCGAGATCATTGGCACTGAACTCATCAGAATTGGTATCGATATGGGTACTGAGTACCGGCATGTATTCCCCCTGTTGGTTTATCCATCTCGGTGCGGGTCTTTCAGGCAGAGTCTTTGAATAGCTCTCTACCAATCAGCATGCGCCGAATTTCTGACGTGCCTGCACCTATCTCGTACAGCTTTGCATCGCGCAGTAGCCGGCCTGTTGGATACTCATTGGTGTAGCCGTTGCCGCCTAATGCCTGGATCGCCTGTAGTGCCATCTGTGTGGCTTTCTCTGCTGTATAGAGTATGAGTGCAGCTGCATCCTTGCGCGTTGTTTCGCCGCGATCACAAGCGCCTGCAACAGCGTAGGCGTAAGCCCTGCATGCGGCTAAGTCTGCATACATATCGGCGAGTTTGCCCTGCATCAGTTGAAACTCACCGATTGGTTGGCCGAACTGTTCGCGTTCGTGGACGTAGGGGACAACCACATCCATGCAGGCCTGCATGATGCCAACTGGTCCGCCGGAGAGGATGGTGCGCTCGTAATCCAGGCCACTCATTAAAACCCGGACGCCTTCGCCTGTGTTGCCGAGAATGTTCTTGGCCGGTACCTGGCAATCTTCAAAAACGAGTTCGCATGTGTTTGATCCACGCATGCCCAATTTGTCTAGCTTGGTATTGCGTGAAAATCCCGGCGCATCGCGTTCGACGATAAAAGCGGTGATGCCCCCCGGCCCGGAATCCATATCGGTTTTTGCGTAGATCACATACGTGTCGGCATCCGGGCCGTTGGTAATCCACATTTTGCTGCCGTTTAGGACGTAATTGTCGCCATCCTGGTCCGCGCGTAACTTCATGCTGACCACATCACTCCCGGCATTTGGCTCAGACATTGCCAGTGCACCGACATGATCTCCGGAACAAAGACCCGGGAGGTATTTCTTCTTCTGTTCTGTTGTGCCAGCGCGTCGGATCTGGTTGACGCAAAGGTTTGAATGGGCGCCATAGGAAAGGCCAACCGAAGCGGATGCCCGGCTGATCTCCTCCATCGCCACAACGTGTGCAAGATAGCCCATATTGACCCCGCCGTACTCTTCCTCGACGGTCATCCCTAAAAGTCCCATGTCACCGAACTTTGGCCAAAGGTCCATGGGGAACTCGTTGAGTCGATCGATCTCATCCGCTCGAGGCACAATTTCTGCCTGAGCGAACTGATAAACCGCGTCGCGCAGCATGTCGACATCTTCACCTAGGTTGTAATTCAAGGTTGGATAAGAAGTACTCATCGTTGTCCGGTGCTTTCCTGATAGTTGCGTAGTCTAGCCTATTCAACTTAATCGGGGTGTGGAAGGAGATTTACGCGGGTGCCGTTCGGGTGTCGCTCAATTGTGCTGTCTGAATTTGGGGTGTGGATGCTTTGCGGGCTGGCGCGTATTCAATTTACAATGGCTGACGGGAGAGTTGCGGAGGAAGCGTATGGACATTTACGCAGGCACCAGTCGCGGAGTGTTTCGGGTTGGAGACGGTGAACGTTTACTTGAATGCCGTGGCGTTCGAGATATAGCCGTGATCGATTCGGTCATATGGGTCGGGACGGGTGCAGGCTTGTATTGTTCCCGTGACAATGGGGAGACCTGGCAGCTCACGGCTTTTGATGATCTGGAGATATGGCAGATCCGTAGTGATGAAGGCCGGTTGTGGGTCGGCACCCAACCTGCCGGGTTGTATTACTCCGATAATGGTGGTGTGACATGGGCTGATGTGGCCGCTTTCAATGAGGCGCCCGAGCGCGACTCCTGGTGCATACCTGTGGACCCGGTCTTGCCCGGAAGGGCGCGGGCCCTTGTGGTAGACCGCAACAATCCACATAACATTCTGGTTGGCATCGAGGTCGGCGGAATTATGCGTTCTACAGATGGTGGAGGCTCATGGGAAATGGTCCTGCCAGGAGAAAATCCCGATTTACATATGATGTTCCAGCATCCAAGCGAGCCGAATGTGGTGTTTGCCTCGACGGGGTATGGGCGGCTGGATGGTGTTGCAGAAATGGTAGAAGGCAATGCAGGTGTATTGCGATCTGACGATTTTGGACACACGTGGACCTATAAGTGGGCAGGCATCACCCCTCGTTATTCACGGCCAATGTGTATCGACGAAGGTGGCCTGACGGTCGCGAGTGCACCGACCGCCTTTTCGAATTACAAACAAGCCGATGGGGCACAAGCGATGCTTTTTCGGTCTGAAAATCAAGGAGAGTCCTGGCGGTCTTTGGGAGACGCAGATCATTCGCCATCTGCGGCTAACTTCCATGGCTTAATGTCAGATCCGCAAACACCAGGAGATGTCTACGTAGGAACCGATACCGGTGAAGTGTGGCACGTAAGTGGACACGCTCAGTGGACCATGGTGGGATCGAATATGCCGGCGGTGCTTTCTTTAACGGCTGCATAGGCTGTACAAACTAATGAGGAACAAAAATGGCTGTTGAAGGTTTACCCCTGGATCTGAAACCGGCGGCTCATCGCCAGACACGATATGAAGCTTCACCAAGGCTTGACCCGCCGGAGGTGTTGCCGCTCCCCGAACCCACCCGTGATCTAGATCAGGCGAAAGCGGATTTGTCCAAATATGGGCTTTGTCTCTACGCCGAAGCACTTTCGTCAGACGAAGTTGAGGTGCTACAAGAGGCCCTGGGTGGGCAAGCCGCGGCTGAACGCGGGCTGGGAGACAAAGCACCTCCCGGTGCCGCCAGAGTTCAGCAGCAAATCTCCAACATGGTAAATAAAGGCAGTGTGTTTCTGGATCTCGTAGAACGCAGAGAGGTCGATGAATTGTGTGGTTTTCTTCTAGGTAAGGATTTCCTGATCTCCAGTATCACCGGGGGCATTTTTCATGGGCCTACCCATGAGCCGCAAATACTCCATCGCGATCAGGGTCAGGTGCCGGCTACGGCGGACTTCCCTGCAGCATGTAATGCGTTTTGGCTACTGGATGATTTCAAACCCGAACGGGGCAGTACTTGGGTTGTGCCTGGAAGCCATCGCTGGCCGCCTGAGTATCAAATTGAACCGCCGCCGCGGCAGCTGGCAACCCAGATCACCGCACCTGCCGGGACGCTATTTGTCTTTGAAGGGAGAATATGGCACGGCTACGGGGCTAATGAAGAGGGCCATACACGTCGACATATTGCAAACTTCCTCTGTCTGCCATGGATGCGCCAGCAGGAAAACTGGGGGGTCACTTGTTTGCAGGAAACCCTGGATGGTGCGAGTGATAAGCTGCGCAGGCGTCTTGGTATGCGCACCTATGGAACACTGGGGATGATGAGTGGCACGGCAACCTCGACAGAAGGGCGAAGTCTAGGTAATTATGAAGTTGAGATCCCCGAATTCGTCATCGGCAAAGACGGTGCCTTGCACAAAATGCGGCGGGTTAGTCGCGAATAGCTCTATGGGGCATGGCAATTTAGCGTCAATGTTCTGTTAAATTAAAGTCTATGCGCTCAAGGCGAACTATCGAACAAACGCGGCGTTTAGGAGTGTCCGTGTGTATTCGTTTTTGGGGTGATCGAAAATTTCTTTAGCAGGGCCTTCCTCCACCACTTCGCCTGCCTTCATCACAATGAGATAGTGGGACAGTGCTTTGATCACCTTCAAATCATGACTGATAAACAGATAAGCTAAATTAAACCGGTCCTGAATATCACGTAAGAGATCGACAATCTGTGCCTGTACTGACATGTCGAGCGCCGAGGTTGGTTCATCGAGAACAAGTAGTTGTGGTTTAAGGGCAAGTGCACGTGCAATTGCAATCCTCTGACGTTGACCCCCAGAAAATTCGTGTGGATAACGTGTCCGAAAATCCGGATCGAGTCCGACGTCATGGAGGACTTCAATCACTCGGGCTTCACGTTGCTCGGCAGACAGTTCGATTTCGTGGACTAAAAGTCCTTCCTCAATGATCTGCAGTACGGTCATGCGGGGTGAAAGGCTTGCGAACGGGTCTTGAAAGACCATCTGCATATGCCGCCTGAAGGGTCTGATCTGTTTTTGTGAAAAGCCATCCAGCGCCTGATCGAGGAAATATTGCTCTCCGTACGATGAAATTAAGCGCAAAAGGCCCAGGCCTAAGGATGTTTTGCCGGAACCAGATTCGCCCACCACACCTATGGTTCGGCCTCTTTGTATATCGAGAGACAGAGGTTTTACTGCCTCAAAGTATGCCGACTTTCCAAACCAACCCTTGCTGGTTGCGTAATTTATTCCGAAGTCTCTGACAGACATCACGGCTGTCCCGTCTGACGGATCCTCAGCCGGCAGACCCTTAGGTTCTGCAGCGAGGAGTTTCTGTGTGTATGCGTGTTTTGGGGACTCGAATACTTGCTTGCAGCTACCCGATTCGACGATTTCGCCTTCGGTCATCACATACACTCGGTCAGCCATTGACCGGACGATGCCCAGATTGTGTGTGATGATCAGTAAGGCCATCCCCAACTCGGCTTGAAGTTTTTTTAACAGCGCAAGGATGTTGGCCTGAATGGTGACGTCCAGCGCTGTTGTCGGCTCATCTGCAATAAGAAGTTTGGGTTCGTTTGCAAGTGCCATGGCGATCATCACACGTTGGCGTTGTCCGCCGGATAATTCATGTGGATAAGATGACAATCTTTGCTCCGGGTCAGGCAGTTGCACAAGACGCAAAAGCTCTAAAGTTCGTTCGCGTGCACTGGTGCGTGACATGTTTTTATGCACGATGAGTGTTTCACTGATTTGTTTTGCGACGGTGTGCAAAGGGTTTAAGGAGGTCATAGGTTCCTGGAATATCATGCTGATTTTCCCGCCGCGCAGACCCTCCAGGTCATTTTTCGAAAAACCCATGACGTCACGGCCTTCAACCAGAATGGTGCCCTCGGGATGGCTTGCCATCGGATAGGGGAGGAGTTGCAGAACTGACAAAGCAGTGGCTGATTTTCCGGACCCGGATTCGCCTACCAGCGCGACAGTTTCTTTATGGTCTAGATCAAAAGAAACACCTCGAACGGCATTGTTGTCGCCGAAGCGAACCCAGAGATTCCTGACAGAAAGGAAGGGGGTTTCGTTAGCCATGGCCGCTCAGACCGGAATGCTCGGACATCCTAGTCCAGAATCCCATGCTCGTGCAAAAATGCCTGTATATTCGACATCGCAGCGATGTTTTCTGCCAGTGTAAAGCGACCGTGACCTCCGCCGGGTACCGTATGCAGCTGCTCGACGATTCCCTGGGCCTTAAGTGCAGCATGTAGCCGGGTTGCGTGTGTATACGGCACGATTGTGTCTGCATCTCCGTGAATCGTGAGAATCGGAGGCAGACCTTTTCGAATGTAGTGAAGTGGAGATACACGTTGTGATATTTCCTGCCAATTCAGTTGTGCGCCCATCCAGGCCATGCCGTAGCTTTTGGCATTGGGCCCACGCACGACGTCAGCAACGTCTGTGATGCCATACCAGTTAATGATGCCCGCGACAGGCATTTCAGCGAATACACCGTCGGCACGGCCTCCTGACGGGGCACGTGCCGGGCAACGCCCATCAAGACCTGCAGAAGCGGGGAGCATCCCGGTCGTCAGGCTCAGATGCCCACCTGCAGAGTGTCCACTGACGATGATCCTGGATGTATCCAGGCCGTAGTCGACGGCGTTGTTATAGACCCAACGCAATGCGCAACGCGCATCTTCTACGGCCGCCGGTGCAAGGGCCACGCTGCCAAGGCGGTAGCCAACGTTGACAATCGCCATGCCCATCTCAAGGTAAGGAATGAAGTGCAGAAACCTGCTGTTTTTGTTGCCGCCAACCCAGCCACCGCCATGTATGTAAAGGAGTACCGGGCGTGCTGCCTGACCCGGTTCGGGACCGATCACATCGAGTTTCGACTCGAAATTACTGGCTTTAAGATAAGTGATGTCTGGCACAAGTCTGAACTGCTGATCGATATCCAGAGCTGACAGTTGTTGTGCTGAGACATGGGCGCTCCACAAAAGCACTATGAATGCTAGCTTAGCTGGGCCGAAGTGGAATATCTGCATGGTCGTCCCCTCTTTCTAATGCTTCCTTTTAGTCGATCTGACCTTGCGGTACAAACTGAAATTCTTTTCTGCAAAGCCAATGAGGATGCCGCTGGTTCTTGATACGCTTCCAGCAGAAATCTGGCAAAGACATCATTGATATGAATCTGAGTGAACAAAACGTGAAAGTGGAGAATCCATTGCGACGGGCATTTTTTCAAAATGCCTGGGTGGTAGAGGATGTGGAAGTGGCCTGTAGACGTTGGGCGAAGGAGTTGGGGGTGGGTCCCTTCTTTATGTCAGAATATCGTGGGGTATTCGATCAGGTACGCTATCGCGGCGAGCCCGGGGAGCTCGACATGATCGTGGCGCTTGCCCAGAACGGTCCGGTACAGATTGAACTCATTCAACCCCTGGTGGCGCGCTGTGCCTATCGAGACAGTGTGCCTGAAGGGACTGCATTTCATCACATGTGTGTATGGAGTGAAGATGTTGGCGCTGATATCGCCTACTTCGATGCCCTCGGTTATCCGGCCGCAAATACAGCCAGTGTCAGGGGGATCGAGTTTGCCTATTTCGATACACGACCGTTGCTTGGATGCATGTTGGAGGTCGTGACCCTTAATTCCGGGACCCAGGCTCGATTCGCCGAGATCGCGGCCGCAGGTTCAGCATGGGACGGCGAAGAAATCTTCAGGCGCTAGTTAAGATTCCGATGGCTGCATCAACTGCCGCATCAACGCGTGCTTCGAGCGCTTGTTCTGTGCATGAACCCAGCGGATGCTCAAGGAGTGCAAATGGATAATCCGGAATCCCCATTATTCGTGCAATATTGGCAGACGTGACCTCGAATGGCTGAGTGCAAAGTACAACTGCTCTTTTGCCCATTTGTTCGAATTTAATTCCGTCATGCACACTGCATGTTGAACAACTGCCTCAGTCTCCCGCAGCGGTAATCAGGAAGTCGCACTCATGGGAAAGGTTTGTTAGAAGTTCGCGTGCGGCAGGAACACTGGCATGGTTTTTGTAAACAACCTCAAGGTGTTTGCCGCCGTATCTGGCGATTAGTTTTTCAGCGGTTTTTCTGATCAAAAGATCCGCATTCGACTTGCCGTTAGACAGTAAGCCGATGGTCGATCCTTCAAGTGAAGTCAGCGGTGCTGCACGTTTGTGTTGTTGCTCCGGTCCGCGGACTGTTGGGTCAAGGAGTTCCATGGGCGTTGTTCCTTATAAACGTGACGTCATTAGCAATCGATGCAAACGCCGATGGCTTGGTGTTGCATGATGGAGGCTCGACCACGACTCCAGGATGGGATGAATGAGCTGTGTCCGCCCGCATCACCGCCACCGACAGTGACGAGTATGTCTTCCGGGCCATACCCTCGATGCACCTCCTCAAGCCCCTGTTCGGCGTGTTGATGCCTCTGGTATTTACCGACCGCTTGCACAGTCTGAATCTCACGGTAGGCATGCTCGTACAAAAAGGTCTGAACATCCGGTTTGCTCCACCCCTGATTCGCAATGATACGTACGTGCTCAGGTGAAAGTACAACAACACTTTGGCCGAAAGTGATACAACCCAGATTAGCCATGCTGTCGGCCATGCTCGTCAATATAGCCTCTGCACTGTTAGCGCCGTGATTTTCGACGTTGTTGAATCCTGCACCGGCAAACGTCACGACACAAGAAATGTCGGGACCGTAGCCGAGTTCTTCGTTGAGGGCGGGCCATGGGTTTGCATCGGCTCTTTCGGCTATACAAAAAGTGTATTTGCCAGGGTTTCCCTGGGTGGACTTGTCTGCGATGCCTGGGGTCATACGAAAAACGTTTAATATGATCAGCCGTACTGCCCGCCCGATGGTGGCGTTGGCACGGTTGCCGGGTCCGAAGAGATTGACCCCGGCGTTCATGCCGATGTCGTCCACCACAGGTCCGCTGACGATGAGCAGCGGCGCCGAACCGCCCGTGCTCGCGGTGCTGCCGTGGAAAGTGAAAGGTGTCTTCTGCATGGCCTCAAAGGCGGCGACAATAACAGGGAAATATTCGGGCAGGCATCCCGCCATGACGGCATTGGCCGCTGCAGCGTGCAGGGACAGTTCCAGTCCCGTTGCTTCATGGGCGGCGATGATGGTTTCAGG
Source organism: Pseudomonadota bacterium (assembly GCA_036338285.1). GTDB lineage: Bacteria > Pseudomonadota > Gammaproteobacteria > Pseudomonadales > Azotimanducaceae > UBA4421. Next base: position 4,296 of record JAYZCO010000033.1, on the reverse strand, counting down.
CGGACGGCCCTCCATTGCTAACATGGCTTCTACCCGTGTGCGTTCCGGAGGAATCACGGGCAAGCCGTCAGTCCATCCCTGTTCATAACAGTATTCAATTGCATCCAGCGCATCGTCCGGGACTTCATGTATACGTTGTTCAGTCATGTGGCGACTTTAGGCGTGTGTGGTTATGGTGCAAGCATAGCGGTGGATGCACAGGATAAAAAGATGGGTAATGAGGATGAAATTCGTTCTGCAGATTTAAGGGTTGAGCGTGTGGTGCCGGATGCGCTGTGCAATCCAAGCATTCGCACCATGACTGTGCAGGCGAACGGATTAAACTTTGAGGTCGATGAATGCGGTAGTGGCAACCGTTTAGCGCTCTGTCTGCACGGTTTTCCAGAACACAGCTTTTCCTGGCGTTATCAGTTGCCGCACCTGGCTGAACTCGGCTATAGGGCCTGGGCGCCGAATCTGAGGGGATACGGGAGCAGTAGTCGACCAGTCGGTGTGGGTGCTTATTCCGTTGAGAATTTAATGGCAGATGTGGCAGGGTTGATCGATGCGGCCGAAGCGAAAGACACCGTGCTAATTGGGCATGATTGGGGGGCAGTGATTGCCTGGTATTTTGCGATCAGACAAATCCGTCCCCTTGAGCACCTCATCATCTGCAACGTACCGCACCCAATGTCGATGCGGGCGAATAGATCTTTAGCTCAACTGAAGAAATCCTGGTACATATTTTTCTTCCAGCTTCCTGGATTGGCGGAATGGTTGTTTAGCAGAGACGGTGGTAAAGCCCTTGGCGGAATAATGCATGCCTCTGCTGTCGACAAAAGTCAATTTCCTCCCGAAGTGGGTGAGGTATATCAACGCAATGCCATGCAGCCGGGTGCCTTGACCGCCATGGTCAATTATTACCGGGCGCTGTTACGAGGAGGTGGTGCCAAACGGCAGCAAGCATTGGGTTTTGCAGTGATCGATACGCCAACGCTGATGATCTGGGGTGAGGATGATGTCGCTTTAACAAAAGAGACGACCTACGGCACCGAAAAATACGTCAAAGAATTTACGATTCGTTACCTGGCCGGTGTATCGCACTGGGTGCAGCAGGAGCAACCCGAAGCAGTTAATGCCATGATCGCTGCTTTTCTAGCGGGGGAACCTGTGCCAGAGTTCACCCGGTAGGTGTGACTTTCACCACGGCATGATCAGGAACATAAAGGGGATAAATGTGAGTAACGAACCATATGTGTTAATTACTGCTGATACGCACGCGGGCGGTAGCCATGCGCAATATCGCGAATGTCTCGAGACTAAGTATCAAGCGGCATTCGATGAATGGCGTGGAGGTTACAAAAACCCATCGGAAGAACACTACGGGTCTAAAAAGATGCGTAACTGGGATTTCGATATCCGTACGGATGACCAGAACGGCCAGGGTGTCGTTGGAGAAGTCGTGTTTCCAAATACGGTTCCACCTTTTTACAAAAAGAGCATCGTCACAGCCCAACCACCCAGGCCCGAAGACTTCGAGCACTGCCTGGCGGGCATTCGCGCACACAATCGATGGCTGGTCGATTTCTGTGCCCAGGACCCGGTGAGGCGGGCAGGTGTCGGTTTAATATTGCCCAACGATCTTGAGGAGGCGGTGAAGGACATTGAATTTATTGCTAAATCAGGACTTCGTGGTGGTGTGCTTCTGCCGTTGATTCCCCCCGATTGCGGTTGGCTTAAACCGCTGTACGATCCCGCCTGGGATAGAGTGTTCGCTGCAATTCAGGATTGTGACCTCGTAATCAATCAACATTCGGGGCAGGGTTCACCGGCTTATGGTGAAGGGCCTGTTGCCGAAGCGGTCTGGATTACGGAAGTGGCTTATTACTGCCAGGCTGGGTTTCGTCATCTTTTGATGAGTGGTGTATTCGAAAAATTTCCGAAACTGAAATACGTACTGACTGAATCCGGTTGTGCCTGGGCCCCCGACCTTTTAAAACAAATGGACCGTATACACATGGGGTTTAAACACGGTGCGATCGGGGAGATGAACTATGAAGGGATGGAATGGGTGCTTAAAGAACCGCCCAGTGAATATGCCAAACGTAACATATGGTACGGCGCGAGCTTTCCCTCACACGCCGATCTTGGGGGTATTGATGTGATCGGTGAAGACAAAGTGATGTGGGGTAACGACTACCCGCACTACGAGGGGACCTTCCCCTACAATCTTGAATCACTGCGACTAACTTTTGCTCATATTGAGGATGGTTTGCGGCGCAAACTTCTTGGAGAAAATGCCGCGCATGTTTATCAGTTCGATCTTGAGGCCCTGGCGCCGCGGGCGCGTGAATTCGGTCCTACGCCTGAGCAGGTCGAGACACCGTTGCCGCAGGAAGAGATACCACGTGATTCGATGTGCTACCTATTTCAGAACGCACTGAAGGTGAATTGAAAATGGGCATGCCGAAAAACATCGGGATCGTCGATTGCATGATTGGATTTCCTGCTGAGGATTTCGCGATGTATGACTTCATTCGCGAACAGCTCAAAGACGGCTCAAAGGGGTTCGATTTCCCGGTGGAATATATGTTCAAACAGGTCCCCAAAGAGATATATGGCAGCAAAGACCCGATCGCCATCACCCTGAATGAAATGGATAAGTACGGTATAGAAGTGGGTGTTGTCGGCATAGGCGGTGATGTGTCTAGAAAAGCCCTGCAGGATCACCCGGACCGGTTCGTAGGGCAGGGGGCAGTGGATCCGAACAAAGGCATGGATGGCATCCGCGACATGGTCCGTCAATACGAAGAATTAAATGTTCGCTCGTTTGGTGCTTTCAATGCTGGTTACAATCCCCAGGTCGGTATCGACGATGCCAAGATGTATCCGATCTATGCAAAGTGTGTGGAATTGGGGACGCCCATATTTTCCTGCGCGGGTGTGCCGGGCCCGCGATTTCCCATGTGGCCTCAGGAGGTCGCCCGTATAGATCAGGTAATGTACGATTTTCCGGAACTTGTGTTCGTTACCCGTCACGGTTGCGAACCTTGGGAGGACCTGGCTGTTAAGTTGATGCTTAAATGGCCAAATCTCTACTATTCCACCTCAGCCTTTGCGCCGAAACATTACCCTAAAGCCATTGTCGATTACGCCAACACAAGAGGAGCTGACAAGGTGATGTACGCGGGCTATTTTCCCATGGGCCTCACCGTTGAGCGGATCATGACCGATATGGACAAGGTGCCTTTCAAGGATGAAGTCTGGCCGAAGTTTCTGCGCGACAATGCGCGCAAAGTCCTCGGCCTGACTTAAGTGTTATTCCACAGCCTGGAGTTCTGCCTTGAAGGGCCCCTGAGCGCTGACGCCATCGAGCGTGAACCCATGCTCACTCACGCGTGTGTATGTTAGTTTTTTCAAGCCTTCGCCACTGTCTGATGTGAACGTGATAGAGCGATCGGTCTGACTGGCCATGGTCATTTTCTGAACCCCTGGCGGCAGTGACTCATAGGAAGGAGAAAACTGCTGCAGGCGCAAGACGAGCGTGTCATTTTCTTCGCTGATGATGATCAATTCTACGAAAACGGTGCCCTGAGGACTGCTCATACGCACAACGGCAACCATGGTTCCTGCCTTCGGATCGTTCCATGTTTCTTCGAGGGTTGCAGGCCCGAGGGATCCTGCCCAACGGCCTTTCATGAACTGCAGGTCGGCGACGCTGGGAGCGCCAAGCACACTTGTCGAAGCCAAGAGCAGCAGGGATACCAGTAATGTGCGCATATGATTTCCTTAAATGATGAGCAAAGTTGCTCAGAGTTAAGCACAGTGTCCTCGGGATGAGAAGGGCAGGGGTGTGGTGGTTAGCATTCTCTGAGGCAAAACGGTAACGTTGTCGGCCACGGTAGAATATTCGGCAACCGGAGAACGCATTTATGGGCAGCAACAGCGATGTCGTCATAGCGTTTATGGACGCCTGCAATCAGAAAGACTTTGACGCCATCGAGGCTTTGTTCACGGACGATGTGGTTTATCACAATATCCCTATGGCGCCGCTGAACGGCAAGACTGAAGCGATGCAGGTGATTAGAGCCACGCAAGCTCAAATTGTTGACTGGGAAGTGCTCAACATCGCTGAAGATGGCAACGTGGTTTTGACGGAACGTGTTGATAATTTTGTCATGGCAGATGGCAAAGCTGTCTCACTGCCGGTGATGGGCACCATGGAACTATCAGACGGTAAGATTCGTGCATGGCGTGACTACTTCGACTTGCCGACTTTTACGGGCCAGATGGCCTGAACGGTCGTCCCCGAACCCG
>JAYZCO010000032.1:0-62656 GCA_036338285.1 Pseudomonadota bacterium | reverse complement strand
GCTCTTTGGTACATTTCCGAGGATACTCGGGCATTACGTACGTGCCCGTGGCCTTCTTTCCTTGCCGGAAGCAGTGCGGCGCATGACTTCGCTCGCTGCGAAAACTTTTGGCCTTAGTGATCGTGGTGTGATTGCGCCGGGCATGTGGGCGGATATGGTTGTCTTTGATCCACGCAGCATCGTATATACCGCGACCTAAGATGACCCAAAACAGGAGCCGGATGGTATTGGGTGGGTGATCGTTAATGGGCAGGTTGCCTATGCGCTGGGCAACCACCGCGCGGCAGGGTCTGGCAAGATGTTGAGATATCGACGTTGTGCGTTCGGAGATGACGATTAGCATCTTGGTTTGTCAGTTCGGCAAGTAAAGGTCTTATAGATAAACTGACTGAAACTGCAAAAGGAGTGATCGATGAGTTTTCTGCACAAAAAACGGTTTGAGCATGTGTTGGTTATCACCATGTCGAGCCCGGATACGCGCAATGCGCTCACCAGCGATGAACAGTTTGGCGAGTTCGAAGACAGCTGTGCAGAAATTAACGACGATATGTCCATACGGTCGGTGGTCCTGACAGGCGAGGGAAGTGCATTTTGCGCGGGTGGCAACGTCAAGGATATGCGTGACAGGACAGGGCTATTTTCCGGTGACCCGTTCGACCAGGCCGACGCCTACCGAAAAGGTATTCAGCGCATACCGCGGGCGTTACATGCGCTAAATGTCCCGACAATCGCTGCTGTAAACGGTCCTGCTGTCGGTGCCGGCTGCGATCTCGCGACCATGTGTGATATCCGTATAGGCAGCACCAAGGCGATGTTTGCGGAGAGCTTCGTGAAACTCGGTATTATCCCTGGGGATGGCGGTGCCTGGTTTCTGCCGCGGGTTGTTGGCTTCTCTAACGCATGCAAGATGGCATTTACGGGTGAGCCGGTGAAGGCGGATGAGGCTCTGCGCATGGGGTTGATATCCGAAATTGTAGAACCCGAGGTGCTCGTGGATAGGGCCATCGAACTGGCCTTGAGCATCGCCAGTAATCCTCCCCATGCGGTACGACTCACTAAACAATTGATGCGAGCAAGTGAGCGGGCTTCGCTGGAAGAGCTGTTGGATCAATCCGCGGCTTTTCAGGCCGTGTGTCATGCGGAGCCTGATCATCGGGAGGCCGTTGCCGCGTTTTTTGAAAAGCGAACAGGCGTATATCGGGCGTCCTAGGGGGCCCCGGTTACGCTGTCCCTGCCGGGCTTATTTGGATTGAAATGCCTGCCTAACGCGAACCCTGTCCATCATCGATCTTAATACAGGTCCCGGTCACAGCTTCTGATGCGGGTGAGAGAAAATAGAGCAGGGTGCTGTCCATCTGAGCTGGGTCACAAATACGTTTGCGAGGGAAGTGCTGACTGATGTCTCCCATGCGCTCAAGCATCCCATCCATCATTTCGGAAGCGAAGGCACCGGGTGCGATTGCATTGACGTTAATGTTGAATCTTGCCCACTCAACGGCAAGACATTCAGTCATACGTACAATTGCGGATTTAGTAATGGAGTACAGCGCCGCACCATTGCCACCGTAGTTAAAGCCACCTATCGAAGAGATGTTGACCATGCGCCCGGGTTGCTCGGCTGCGATCAGGCGCCGGGCAATCTCACACGACAAAACGTAAGGACCTCGCAGGTTGGTATCAAAAACGGCGTCTATCAGGTCCAAGGACATTTTGTGCGCGCGTTGTGCATCTGGAATGCCAGCGTTGTTGACTAGGATATCAATGGTGCCGAGTTCGGCCTCCGCCTGGTCGACGCAGGCGAGAATGGACTCATTGTCCTGCATATCGACGGGGACAGGCACAGCGACACCTCCTGAAGCGGTGATCTCTTGCGCGAGTTGTTCGAGTCGTTCAACTCTGCGTCCAGTGACAGCAACCTTAGCGCCGCTTGCTGCAATCGCTTGGGCAAAGCGCCAGCCAAGGCCGGAGGTAGTGCCCGTGACGAGGGCGGCTCGACCAGACAGGTCATTGGATATGTTTGGAATGGGATAGTCAGCCATACGCTTACCTTAACAAGACGTGTAAAAACTGGCAGTGTATCAGTTTGATACATAGAGATGACAACCGCGGAGCATATTTACGATGACATTGTCTGCTGAGGAGGTTGAGCAGTACCACAAATTGGGTTATGTCCTGAAGAAAAGTCTATTTTCGTCGAGGGAACTTGCGGCCTACGACAAACGCTTTCATGAATTTATCATGGGCGAACGATCGCTCCCTGAGGCGATGAAAATCATGCAGGATGTGATGGTCGTGAAGGGAGCCCTAGCACCACAGACACCAATACATGGAGTTAACAAGCTGCTTTGTCTAGAAAACGATGAGGTGCTGTTTGGTTTTGCTCGAGCGCCCCAGTTGATCAGTGTCGTGCAAGCGTTGATCGGTAAAGAGTTTTACAGCATCGCGTCCAACGTCTTTAACAAACCGCCAGGGCTAGATGGTCGTCATCCAATGCACCAGGACTTACGTTACTTCAAGCTGCGTCCGGCAAAAAGTATCGTTGGCGTATGGACTGCTATGTTACCTGCCACGCGTGAACATGGGTGTTTAGCTGTTCTGCCTGGTAGTCACCAGGGTGTGCTCATGGAGCATGATTTGCCGGATTGGGCGTATGTAAACCATGGTTTCTATGGTGTCAGGGATATCGATTTTCAAGCACGTGTTCATATTGATATGGAACCGGGAGATACGCTTTTTTTACACCCTTTAATCGTGCATGGCTCGGGGCGCAATCGCAGTGGGGAGTTTAGAAGGGCTATTTCCGCCCACTTTGCAGCCGGAAGCTGTACATCGGAGCGAGAGAACTGGCAAAGCGTGGGCATGACTCGGCGAATCGCCTAATACGGATAATTAGTCGAGCCACTTAATTGCACGTATCAATTCAGAATCAAACCCTTCTGCCTGATACAGTTGATGGGCTCGTTTGTTTCGCGAGAATACGTGTAAAGACAAAGACAATGCACCACGCGCGCGCACCGTTTTTTCGGTGTGTCGCAGCAGGGCTCGGCCAAATCCTTTCCCACGGGCGTGGGGGGCGACGACGATCGCTTCTAAGTGAGCGCTCGGTGCATGACTCATTGGCTCTTTTTGCATCGTGATGAGTACCAGCCCAAGCAATACGCCGGATTGGTCTTCCGCGACGTCAGCGAACGAGTCTGGTTTTGTTCCTGCAAGCGTTTCTATCAGTAGTGCCGCATCGCCTTCCCACAGATCATTCGCGTGGCGTCGTTCGGGTATATCGAAATCAGCCAGTTGTGGGAGTAGGGCGAGCATTTGCCCCAAGTCGTCGTGGGTGGCGGACCGAATTTTGCAGTCAGGCTTCATCGGTCTAGGATAGCTGAGCGATCGGGACACACCAAGGTATTGCCATCACTGCTTACAGATTTACCTCACGCACAGCAATCAGCGTAGTTGTCGCTAACATGATAGGCACGGGTGTCTTTACAAGCCTTGGCTTTCAGCTTCTGGATATAGATTCTGCCCCCGTCATCCTTCTGCTGTGGTTTCTGGGCGGATGTCTCGCTTTGTGTGGTGCACTTTGTTATGCAGAGCTTGGTGCTGCCCTTCCTCGCTCTGGTGGTGAGTACAATTATATGTCGCGTATATACCATCCTTCAGTCGGTTTTATATCGGGGTGGATCTCGACAACAATCGGATTTGCCGCGCCGACGGCGCTGGCGGCGATTACAGCTGGCAGGTATCTGGGCGCTGCGGTTCCTGACATACCCGAGACGCTGGTTGCAGTGGCTCTGGTGATCTCAGTCTCGATGTTCCACATACGCTCGCGTCAGGCGAGCGCTCGCTTCCAGGAGCTTTTTACTTTCATCAAAGTGCTGCTCATCTTGGCGATGATTGTTGCGATTGGTTTTGTACTTGAGACACCCCAGGATATTCGTTGGGTGCCGGTAGAAAACGATACAAGGTATCTCATGAGTGGGGGCTTTGCTGTTGCCTTAATATTCGTGAACTATGCCTACACCGGCTGGAACGCGGCCACGTACGTGGCCGGAGAGATCGAGACACCTTCAAAGGTGCTTCCGCGGGTGTTGATCATTGGCACGGGGTTTGTCACCTTGTTATATATGGCCCTGCATGTTGCCTTTCTGGCTGCAGCCCCGATGGATCAGATGGCGGGTAAACTGGAGATCGGTTTTGTCGTTGCAGAAGTGGTTTTCGGCGAAGCCACCGGCCGGCTGGTTGGTATTCTGCTGGCTTTTCTTCTCATCTCTACGGTCAGTGCGATGACATTGGCAGGGCCGCGCGCGTTGCAGATGATCGGCCAGGATTTTCGCCTGTTGGGCTTCATGGCTCGTGAAAACCGACATGGTGTGCCGAGCACTGCCATCATCTCTCAGACCGCGATCACGGTTTTTCTGGTCGTTACCGCAACGTTTGATGCCGTGCTTGTTTTCGCCGGTGCGGTGTTGGCTGTGAACACGTTATTCGTCGTTGTCGGCGTGGCGGTGCTCAGAGTACGTGAACCCGAGCTCCCACGACCCTTCACGGTGCCATTGTTTCCATTTCCTTTGCTGGTTTTTGCAGGTATTACGCTGTGGACGCTTGCTTATCTTGTTTTTGAACGGCCTATGGAGATAGGGTTTGGGCTTGTTGTCATTGCGAGCGGCTGGTTATTCTACTGGTTTGGTAAGAGATTTGGTGATCGACGGGTGCAAGACAATCAGCTCTAGATTAATCATGAAATGAATAAGGAAAACGAGTTGGGACCTGGAGATGGGATTGAAGACGCACACGCATGGCTCACCTTGGGTCGTTTTAACCTACCTAAGACGATGAATATCGAGGTGACGGGGGGTACGGCTAAGGTTGCAACGCAGAGTGTGAAGAAAAACCTAAATATGGTCTATGACCGTCGTCACAGGAGCGTATTGGATCTCGAAGCATGGCACCTGACGCGTCGTGTCCTGGGCGAAGGTGGAGAAGGCCTAACCAGGGTATTTAACAGAAAACGTCTGATTTCAGCGGTATTTAACCGGTGACAGGTGCGAGCTTTAGCTCACGGGCGGGGTTTCTTCTGGCGTCGATCGGTTTTGCTGTTGGTCTCGGTAATATCTGGCGGTTTCCCTATGTTACTGGTGAAAATGGTGGATCGGCATTCGTTCTTGTTTATCTTGCCTGCGTCTTTCTCATCGGTGTTCCGATCCTCATGGCTGAAATCGTGGTTGGACGTCGTGGGAGAGGGACGCCTCCACTCAGCCTCGCACTGCTCTCTGCGTCGGCGCAGAAATCGCAGGCTTGGTCGGCCCTTGGTTACCTGAACCTGGCCACGGCATTCCTGATCGTGATGGCTTACACGATTGTCGCTGGCTGGGTGATCTATTACCTCTTTCAGGCGATGACCGGCGGGTTTAATGACATGGATGCGCATGCCTCATTCGCATTGTTTAGATCGCTGACTGCCGATACGCCGACCATGATGGGCTGGGCGACACTTGCGCTTCTCATTGCTGGTGGAATCGTTGCAGCCGGTGTGACTGCTGGAATTGAGCGGGCGGTTATTGTATTGATGCCTTTACTCTTTGCTTTGCTGGCTGTGCTTGCACTTTACAACGTGGTGGCAGGGGGTATGGACGCGGCGTTAACCTACCTTTTTACGCCGGACTTTTCGAAGTTGGCCCCGAGTGTTTTTCTCGCGGCGGTGGCGCAGGCTTTTTTCTCTATCGGTGTGGCGATGGCCGGTATGATGATGTTCGGTGCCTATTTGCCTGAACACGTTTCAATTGCGGGCAGCGCACTTGTGATTGTGATTGCTGATACGCTGGTCGCACTCGTTGCCGGGCTCGTCATCTTTCCCATGGTTTTCAACCATGGTTTGGATCCTGCCGGAGGGACCGGGTTGATTTTCCAGACGTTACCCGTCGCTTTTGCACAAATGCCAGGTGGTTTCATCGTTGCGAGTCTCTTTTTTCTCCTACTTTCAGTTGCTGCGATTACCTCACTGGTCGGCTTAATTGAACCACTGATTGCATGGATTGCGGAAAGATCGCGGATGAGGCGGCTTAAGGCAACGGTTTTGCTGGTGGTCGTGATGCTCGCATTTACGCTCATCAGTGCGCTGAGCTATAACACATGGTCTAAAGTGAGCGTTGCTGGAAGCTCGCTTTCCACAGTGATTGACTTCATACCTAACCAGGTCATGTTGCCTCTGGGTGGTCTGGGTATCGCACTATTTGTTGGGTGGGTGATGAACAAAAAGGATGTACAAGCCGAACTCAAGCTCAGTCGGGGACAATTCCGGCTGTGGTATCAATTGCTGCGCTTTGCCGTGGTGCCAGCTGTCTTTCTCATCTTTCTCAGCGGGCTTCTATGAGCATGGATCTTGTCTACAGGAGCAGTGTTAATCGGTGGGAATGTGATGAAAACGATCATATGAATGTACGTTTTTTTGTACAAAAACACTGGGAAACTCTCTGCAGTGGATATCCCGAGGTGTCGGCAGATCAAATGTTCAGCACAGTGTCGAACCTCCATTTGCGTTACCTAAGGGAAGCGCCGCTGTCGACTCCGATTTCAGGATATGTGCTGACAGTCTACCTACCTTCGAGTGAAGTCAGATATTTAACCGAGCTACGACATTCTTTCACCGATGAAGTTTTGAGCACGTGTCTGCATGGGGTTTCCACGTCGCTCGAAAGTGATGTGGATGTGCCGGTCTATGCCGCGCCGAGGGGCGTGGCCGATGCGAATTCGGCATTTATTCATGCGGATCCAAGCCAACTTAAAGCCCGTGGGTTCAGCCTGATTGGAAAAGGGCGGATCACTGAAGCTGAATGTGCTCGTACGGGCACATTGTTACCGCAGGGATACATGGGGCGGTTGTCGGATTCGATGCCTCACCTTTGGGGCACGATTTATGATGGTATGCTGGGTGAGGATGAAGGTGGTGCGGTGCTTGAGTATCGGCTTGATCTGCCGAGCCGGCTGACCGCTGGTGATGGTTATCAAATTTGGTCCGGTTTAACGGATGTGACGCCGAAGGTGCACACATTCAGTCATGTTATGTTCGATCATCAAGGACGTGCGATTATGACCGCTGGTGCAGTCGGTGTGCGGCTTGATCTCAAATCTAGAAAAGTCCGCCTGCTATCGGAAGAAAGGGTAGCGAAGATGCGCGGAAAGCTCGTTAAATAGAACCCGGCGGATATACAAATGGTCCCTCAGACTTGGAAATAGTGGTTTGCGAAAACTAATCCTTTTGGTTGTCCTTATGCTTTTGGTCACTGGGTTTGCCTTTGGCTTCTCCTTGATCGATTGGCTTGAACAAACCGTCACGTTCATTCAGGCGAATCCAGGGATCAGTTGGCTGACGTTTGGTGTCATCTATGTCATGGCAACGGTCCTCATGCTGCCCGGCTCCTTGCTGGGATTGGCAGCGGGCTTCGTCTTTGGCTTAGGCTCTGGTTTCGTTGTTGTATCGATCAGCAGCGTGCTGGGTGCGACCTGTGCATTTCTTGTAGGCCGATACCTCGCACGCGAATGGGTAATGGACAAGTTGGCCCACAGGCCGCGGTTTCGGGCGCTTGATCAGGCAGTCGGTGCAAACGGCGGGTTGGTGGTGTTTCTGACACGCCTGTCGCCGCTGTTTCCCTTCAATCTGTTAAATTATGCTCTTGGGCTGACAAGCGTGAAGCTCACAACATACGTGATGGTGTCGTGGATTGGCATGATGCCGGGGACGCTGCTGTATGTTTATCTGGGTTCTGCCGGTTCTGATCTGGCGTCATTGCTTACCGGGGATATCGCAGAAAACTCCGTGGCGACTGTGCTTTTTTATGTGGGCCTGCTTGCAACTTTTCTGCTCGCCTTTGCGGTTGCGCGCATCAGTAATCGAAAGCTTGAGGCTGAACTGGAAAATCAGACAGATACGTAAGGAAGAGGCATCGTGATGTCCCGAACTGAGCAGAATTATGCGGGCGAAGAATTTGATATTTCTACTGCGGCGCTCCTCGCGCCCAAGGACTATGTTAATCCCAAACCACGATCGAAATACCATCTGGTGGTAATCGGTGCCGGCCCAGCTGGATTGGTTACTGCAATGGGTGCAGCCGGCCTGGGTGCTCGTGTTGCGCTCATCGAACGTGCGCGTATGGGGGGAGACTGTCTCAATGTTGGATGCATCCCTTCCAAAGCGCTTCTTCAATACACGGCCAGTTGTATCACGCCTCAATTTCACGATGCGTTTCGCTTTGCCCGACAGGCGCGCGCACAAATCGCACCCCATGACTCGGTTGCTCGATACACAGAGCGGGGCGTTGACGTCTTTTTGGGCGAGGCTGCGTTTGTGGACGACAGATCAGTCAGTGTTGGGGATACCCTCATTCGTGCCCGTCGCTTTGCACTGTGCACCGGTGCGCGTGCGTTCATACCTCCGATCGATGGCCTGGCAACGTGTGATCCGCTCACCAATGAAACGGTCTTTGATCTGACCTCCCGACCCGCCTCGATTGCGATTCTCGGTGCAGGTGTGATCGGCTGTGAACTGTCTCAGGTATTTGCCAGACTTGGTGTTGCTGTGCATCTCTATGAGATGGCAAATAGAGTGTTACCGACGGAAGACCCTGAGGCGAGTGCCGCCGTTGCTCGCAGTCTCGTACAATGTGGTGTGCAGCTGCACCTTGGCACCGTTGTCGAGTCAACTTCCACAGAACAAGGAAAAATTGTTGTCTCAGGTGCAGGCGAGTCCTCAATGGTCGAGCAGGTACTGGTCGCATTAGGTCGGGTTCCGAATACCGACGGGCTCAATCTTGAAGCTGCAGATGTCGCCCTTGATGAAGATGGTTATATCGTGACCGATCAAAAATTACGGACTTCGAACAGACGTATCTACGCAGCAGGAGATTGCACATCGAGGGCACAGTTCACCCACAATGCAGATGCGCAGGCTAAGGTGGTCCTGCAAAACGCATTGTTCCTGCCAAGCGCGAGCATATCGAAACATGTTGTGCCCCGTTGTACTTACACAGACCCGGAGGTTGCTGTAGCTGGTAAATCGGAGGCTGATCTTATAGAGGAAAAGTGTGCTTATGACTGCTATCGGTTGAAGTTCAGCGATCTCGATCGAGGGCGTACCCAGGCCGATTCGGAAGGGTTTGCAAAAATTTTCGTAGGCAAGGGTGGCGACGAAATTCTTGGTGTCACCGTTGTTGGAACGGATGCCGGGGAGCAGATTGCAACGATCTGCGTGCTGATGTCGAATGGCCTGGGACTACAGGCGATCGCACGTACGATATTTGCTTATCCTACACGGAGTGAGTGGCTAAAACGTGTGGCCGCTGACTACACTCAAACGCGCCTGACACCTCGAATAGCCTCTTTGTTCCGTCGCTGGTTTCAGATCACCGATTCAAAGTAGGATGGCTGTGTTCGGTTCAAATCAGTCAAAAAGACGACAGGTAAAGTAATGAATGAGCAGATGACGAATGACTTATACCGGGGTAAAGGGTTGTCAAGGACATGGCGGTCTGGTTTCTTGGCAGTTGTGAGCGTGTTCGCTCTGGCTGGATGTGCTGAGGAAAAAGCAGTGGAAATACCTTACCAACCCACTGCCACGATGCATGATTTCATGTACTGGGCACTTGAACCGGCGGCGGACGTAATTTGGGATTCTGCTGGTTTTGTTGTGACCGAAGAGGGCGAGGTCGATTTGCAGCCCACAACCCAGGCAGGGTGGGACCATGTCCGTAACAATGCAACATTAGTCGCTGAGGCTGGCAACCTGCTCATGATGCCTGGTTATCGCGCGGACGATACCGATTGGGTGGAGTACGCTGCAGCTTTGGTTAAAGTCGGGATGGCTGCCCGGCAGGCCGCGATCGCGCAGGATGCTGATGCACTATTTGAAGCAGGTGGTCGAATCTACAATGTCTGCAAGGCCTGCCACAACAGGTACGCTTTAATGGAAGGTCAGTGAACGAAAACGCTAAGGCAATCTATTCTACGGTCATCCTCAGTGTGCTGGCCGGTGGCTTTGCTTTTGTCGTGTTTGTGCTTCCTGCGGAATATGGTCTTGATCCGACTGGACTCGGTGATGCCATGGGCATCAATGGGATGTCGGGCATTCATGTCAGTGCGCTTTCACATACGCAGCAGAGCCATGGTGAAGATGAGGTACGGTTTTTGCTGATGCCTTTTGAATCGATTGAGTATAAATATGAACTTCCCGTCGGCGCAGGCCTGGTTTATGCATGGTCTGCAGAAAGCGAGGTTTTGTATGATCTGCACAGCGAAGAAAAAGGAGGAGATCCACAGGACGCGATCTCTTTTGCCGTCGGTCGGGCGCCGGCCGATCAGGGAGTGTTTGTGGCACCATTTGCGGGGCGCCATGGTTGGTTCTGGGAAAATCGTGGAGACGAACAAGTGACGGTTGTACTGCGCACGGCGGGTCACTACGAGGCCTCGATTACCTACAGCCAGGCAGGTGAGTTCCGCCGCGAAATGGACTGATATGCATCGTCAGTGGGTCGCAATCACACCTTTGGCGTAGTCGAGATTGAACTGATTTGGACAGCCAAAGTGCTCAGTCCGGATTTTTCTAATAAGGGTGAGGTATTTGTTCGCGCTTCGGGATAATCCGATGCGATACACTTCCTATCAAGGTTTGGGGAATACTATATAATCGAAGTACGAGTCTCGGAGGGATTGAGTATATGTCCGAAAACGTCGAACACCTGAGGGGGCGTGCGGATGCAGCCAGGCAGTGGAGATCGGCTCGACGCTTACGCGTACCACCCGATATGCGTGATGTCGAAAACATACCGCTAGAGGAACTCAATGTAGCCAACCCTGAACTGTTTCGCTCGCAGAAGGCATTTGCTTATTTTCAACGCCTGCGAGATGAAGCACCTGTGCATTATTGCGCGGAGAGTCAATACGGGCCGTACTGGTCGATATCTCGCTACGACGACATTATGGCCGTTGACAAAAATCACCAGGCGTTTTCTTCTTCATACACGTTGGGCGGCGTTACGATTACCGGAACTCCAAATTCGAGCAATGAGATACCCAATTTCATATCCATGGACCCGCCGGAACATCACGAACAGCGTAAGGCGGTCGCTCCCGGACTAGCCCCTGGTCGGCTGGCAGTTCTGGAGTCGGTTATACGTGAACGGGCGGGCGAAATTCTCGATGATCTACCCCGGGGTGAAGAGTTTGATTGGGTACCGAATGTTTCCGTAGAGCTGACCAGTAGAATGATCGCTACCCTGCTGGGTGTGCCCCAGGAAGACCGTTATCAGTTGATTAAATGGTCGAACGCGATCAGCAATGCGGATGATCCGAACTATGCGACCAGTGGTGCTGATTTCTATCGAACCCTCGCTGAAATGAACGAGTATTTTGGTGAAGCGTGGCAAGAACGCAAAACACGCATGGGCAAAGGACAGGCCGCTGGAGACGATCTGATTGCTATGTTGGCGCAGGGACCAGCGACCCGCGAGATGGATGCAAAGCAGCTTGTGGGCAATATGGTGCTCCTCATGGTGGGTGGCAATGACACGACCCGCAACAGTATCAGTGGCAGCGTACTCGCTTTAAACGAGTTCCCTCAGCAGTATGACAAATTGCGGGAAAATCCAGCGTTGTTGCACTCTATGGTGCCGGAAATTATTCGCTGGCAAACCCCTTTGATCTCTATGCGCAGAACGGCGGTTTGTGATATTGAGCTGCATGGTCAGAACATCCGTAAAGGCGATATGGTTGTTATGTGGTATTTGTCAGGCAATCGGGATGAGCGGGCGATTGATCAACCCAATGCATTTATCATCGATCGAGCACGCCCGCGTGAGCATTTGTCATTTGGTTATGGTGTGCATCGTTGTCTGGGTAATCGGTTAGCGGAGATGCAATTGCGCGTCATGTGGGAAGAAATCATGAAAAGATTCAAGCACATCGAAGTTGTCGCAAATCCGGTGCGTGCCAGTTCGACCGTGTTTCATGCGATCCAATCATTGCCGGTGAAAATTGCTGCCTGATCGCCTGCTGGGTACTTTCCTCTAAAGGTATGCAGCACATGACGCTGGGTTTCCAGCGTCATGTGATATTCCTATGCCAATACAGGCGTTGGTCTTAGGCTACGCGTTCGATGAGTGTGCCGGTACCTAAACCGCCCCCACAGCACATGGATATGATGCCAAAACGACCTTCTCGACGCTTAAGTTCGTGTACGGCCTTGGTGATGAGAAAGCAACCTGTCGCACCCAGAGGATGGCCTAGGGAAATGGCGCCGCCATTTGGATTGACGTTTTCCATGTCGGCCCCGACAGTTTTTGCCCAGGACAATACAACCGACGCAAATGCTTCATTGACTTCGAATACATCGATGTCGTCGATCTTGAGGTTGGCCTGGTCAAGCAACTTCTCAGTCGCCGGGATAGGACCCTCCAGCATCAGGACGGGATCGCAACCCACCAGCGCAGAACCCGCTATACGCGCAAGTGGTGTCAGCCCCAGTTCTTGTGCCTTATCCGCCGTCATCATCAGTACCACAGCAGCACCATCGGCGATCTGGGACGAGGTGCCGGCCGTGTGAATTCCATCTTCGCGTGCGACGGGTTTCAACCCAGCCAGCGCCTCGAGACTGGTGTCTCGTGGAATCTCATCACGTGTAACCGTGACAATGTCACCTGTTTTTTCGAAGTTTTCATCCATAACAGGTGCTTTGACTGAAACAATTTGGGTATCGAAATAACCGTTGTCGATTGCCGTTTGTGCCCGTTGTTGTGACTGCAAACCAAAGTGATCGGTATCCGAGCGTGTGATTTGGTATTTTTCAGCGACACGTTCAGCACCCTCGAATTGGCTGGTGAACTCGTGATGCTCAAAGTAGCTCTTAGAAATCGGCTTACCCATACGTCCTTCTTTCCCGATTGCGTCACTGCCGATGGGCAAGCGCGTCATATTCTCGACACCGCAGGCCATGACCACGTCTGCGTGACCCGAGGCAAGAATACTATGTGCGAGGGTGGTTGACTGTTGCGAAGAGCCACACTGAGAATCGATGGTGATACAGGGTGTTTCGATCGCGCCGCCGTGGGAGAGCCATGCTGTTCGAGTTACGTTCATCCCCTGTGCAGCCACTTTATTGATGCAACCGCCGACTACCTGATCAACCGTGCCTGATTGCAGATTGTTTCGAGCCAGAACTTTCATCATGACCTGACCGAGCACATCGGTAGGATGTGCGCCGCCCAGACTGCCGTTTTTCTTCCCGACCGGGGATCTTGCCGCATCAACAATGACGACTTCGTTAGTCTGCATATCGATTACCTCTGAAATAAGTGAGATTTAAACGTAAGGATTATAAGCTAACACCTTCGCGTCCGGTATGGGCATAAGAAAGCAAGGGTCATAAAGTAGGAAAAGTCGAGAGATGACAGAGAGAATCTACTGCAGCGAGCTGGCGAAAAGTGGCCGATGTGCACTCCATGGAAGTGCGGTGCATGTCGAGGTCTGGTTGCTGATTGAGTATGCGCGACCGTGGAGTCCCAAGGCCATAGCCGACAATGACCTGTCGTTTGACGTGAATGCCCGGCTGGCAGAGCTGCCTGAAATGCTGTCGCAGCTGGGCGTAAAGCTTCGAATCCAATGGATCAAACAGGCTTCATCGGCTGATGTAGATCACCCCAGAATATTCGTAGTCGATGCAAGATCGGGAAAGTTACGCGGTGGCGTGCTCAAGAGCCACACCGAGATAAGTCAACTGAACGCGGCTGTGATCCTTGGCGCTGAACCACTGCCGGGGGAAAAGGATCGCTCGATGTGGGCTGATGAGGATCTGCTTCTGGTCTGCACCAACGGGCAGCGCGACCTATGTTGCGCGCGCTTTGGTTTGCCTGTCTTTGAGGTATTGGCGCGTGCTTATGGTATGCGTGTATGGCAAACGACCCACGTCGGTGGGCATCGCTATGCACCCAACCTTGTCTGCCTGCCCTCCGGAATTGTATATGGACATGTGCATCCTGATCAGGTGTCTGACTTGGTTACTCGCCATGATGCAGGAGAAGTTGTCCTGGAAAATTTGCGCGGGCGCTCCGCACTGTCTGGTGCCGCACAGGCGGCTGAGTATTACATCCTTGCAGAAATTGGTGCAACGCATGCGGTTGAGTTAACGCGCGATGGGACGGATATCTTCCAATGGCAATGCAGGAAGACGGGTGATAAAGGCATGGTCACGGTTGCAGCGAGGGAGTTGCCAGGAATCATAGCCAGCTGTGGGGCCGATCCAAAAACGGATTACGAATACGAGCTCGTCGACTTGAAAAGGTGATCTTAGATTGGAGGGTGTGTCTGCGAGAGTTACACTCACATGTAACGATTAAAGGGGAATGATATGTCACAACTTAGTGGAAACAAGGCGGTCGTTTTTGGCGGTACCTCGGGTATAGGCCTGGCAACCGTCATAAAGCTACGTGATTTGGGTGCCAATGTGGTGGCGGTGAGTCGCGACCCGAGTAAGGCAGGAGAGATTGAAGGCGTGACACTGGCGAAGTGTGACGTACGTGATCGGGATGCCATGGCTGAGTTGCTTGCCGATCATGCACCCATTGATATTTTGATCAGCGCCGCTACGGGCGGAACTCGTGTCGCAGGGCCATTTCTCGAGATGGACCTGGACGGTTACCAGGCTTCTTTCGATAAGCTATGGGGCTACGCTAATGTCGTGCGTCTTGGAGCACAGCACCTCACTGATGCGGGCTCTATTACGCTGGTTTCTGGATCTCCGGCGAGAAAGGCTAAGCCTGGTCAGGCCGCGATTGCATCGGTCGGCGGTGCGGTTGAGCAGTTTGTCCGCGCTGTGGCGGCGGAGATTGCACCGAGGCGGATTAATGTCGTCTCACCGGGTGTCATCGACACCCCCATGTTCGGGCCTGACAGCGATCAGAAGGAGAAAATGCTCAATGGTGCGACTGCAAAGCATCTGATCCCAAGGGCGGGGCGAGCGGATGAGGTGGCTGATGGCATTGTTTTCGTGGTGCAAAATGCCTACGCCACAGGGACGACGATCGACGTGGATGGTGGCTGGCTTTTGAGCTGAGCCAGGTTTGTCGACGGGCGATGAGCTAACTAAGGCCCTGCTGCGCTTAAGTAATAGCCTGTTAGCTGGTAGGCAATCAGTGTGAATCCTGAAGTCATAATGAGCCCGTTTGCAATGATTGCCTGATGGTTAAAGCGTGCGGTGATTCGCCAGAGATTGACGATGATGAGGATGAAAAACAGTGCCAGCAGCTGGCCTAATTCAACACCGAGATTAAATGCTAAAAGGTTTCCAAGTAAGCCTTCTTCAGACAGAGTCAACGCTTGTAGTTTGGTTGCCAGCCCAAACCCATGAAATAGTCCAAAGATAGCCACCGCAATCCGGCTGTCGGGTTCATAGCCGATGTGGCTGAACCCCCCTATGTTCTCAAATGCTTTATAGACAACCGAAAAACCGATCACGGCATCGATGAGGTAGGCGTTGGCAGGAATGTCGAAGTAGACACCGGTGACCAGCGTTAAGGAATGACCGAGCGCAAATAAAGTCACATAAGTCGCAACATCTTTTGGCCGATAGAGGAAGAAGACCACACCGGCGAGAAATAACAGATGATCGTAGCCTGTGACCATATGTTTAGCCCCCAGGTAGAGGTAGGGCCAGAAGTGAAAACCGGTCTGGCTCTGGATGAAACTTGCATCGCCTTCCTCTACACCGTGGCCGTACAAGTAAAGGGGTAGAGCTAAAAGCGCAACACCTGGTAGCCAGCGGTAGAATTTCAATAGATACACTTCGATGAACTCAGCATCTCGCATGGGCTTGAGTTGGCACAATGCTCAATTCTGGAAGGTGCAAATGTTAGCCAATAGGTTCTCCACCCTCAGCCAGGCAATGTTTTGAAAAGGTGTGCAGTGCGCTGCGCTTTTCATGTTTTAACCCCTTGTGCTGTTTGCGCTTGGTGCTTTGGAAAAGATAGCCAGTTTGCCCGAATGCCTGACAAAGTGCATGTCGGGGTCCCGTGCGTGCATACTAGAGGCCTGTTGGCGGGATGGATGGGGTAAGTCTTGAGGGAAAAGGTTTAATGAACAGGAGAATCGGCATGGGTCAAGGGTCGCGGGTGATAGTGCGATGAGCGAACCGAATTTGCCGCTCACCGGCTTGCGGGTGGTGTCCTTAGAGCAAGCAGCTGCAGCACCACTCTGCACTCGGCGTTTGGCCATCGCTGGCGCCGAGGTGATCAAGGTTGAACGACCTGAGGGTGACTTTGCGCGAGGGTATGACACGGCTGTACGGGGTCAGAGTTCGTATTTTGTGTGGTTGAATGCAGGTAAGAAGTCGGTGGTTCTTGATCTTAAAACTGACGATGGACGCTCGCATCTTAGCGGTATCGTGGCTCAGTCGGACGTGTTGGTCCAGAATTTGAAGCCGGGTGCGTTGCCTGGGTTGGGTGTGGATCTTGATCAATTGCATGTTGCCCGTCCGGAGTTTATCTCGGTATCTATCTCCGGCTTTCATCCTGATGGGCCAGGGCATGCGCGAAAAGCCTACGATTTACTGATGCAGGCGGAATCAGGTTTGGCAGACATAACCGGGAGCGCTCACGAACCGGGGCGAGTTGGGGTTTCGATTGTGGATGCTACAACCGGGATGTATGCGTATGAGGCCGTGCTTGAAGGATTGCTGGGACGAGGTGTGCATGGCAAGGGTGCACGCATCGACATTGCCTTGTTCGATGCCGTGGCGGATCTGCTGACTGTCCCTTACCTGCTTGAACGGTATGGTGGCTCGGCGCCTGAGCGGGTAGGCCTGGCGCACCCGGGAATTTGCCCGTACGGTGTTTTCCGGAGCCGAGACGGCCAGCGGCTTATTCTGTCGATTCAAAACGAGCGGGAATGGCAACGCCTGTGCACAACAGCTTTGCGCCGGGACGATCTGTTAGTGGACAAACGCTGCAAGGACAACGAAACCAGAGTGGCCAACCGTACGTTTGTGGATGGTGCCGTGCAGGAAATTTTTTCTCAGATGAAGTATGTCGACGTCGATAAAAACCTGCATGAAGCCGATCTTGCTTTTGCCCCGGTGCATGGACTGGCGCATCTTAAGACACATACCGATTTTCATACATTTAAGGTGCTTAGCGGCGATGCAGACATTGAATTACCGCGTGTACCTGGTGGGCGCAGGCCAGAAGGGCTCGTGGTTCCCGAGCTTGGACAACACACCGCTGAGGTGCTGGGCAGGCTCGAATCCGCTTAGAATAAGTGAGACACTACAAGCCGATCTAAAACAAAACGAAAACACTGAGGGGAAAGACATGGCAGCATATTTTGTAGCGCAATACGTGGTAAACGATCCTGATGGATATCGCGAATATCAGGCGGGCGCTGGGCCTACAATTGCGGCTTCAGGGGCTGAACTGGTTGCGTTCGATGTGGCTGCAGAGACGGTAGAAGGCAACCCACCGGGTCCACAGACCGTGATTATCAAGTTTGAATCAACAGAAGCGGCAAAGGCGTGGTACAACTCAGATGAATATCAGGCCGTCGTAGGTAAACGTCTGGCTGCAACGGAAGGATTTGCGGTAATTTCACAGACCATGAACGCAGGGGGCTGATGCTCAGAAGACGTTTCTTAAACCAGGCAAGGTATGCTGGGATACTATTACCTGCTGGCGTGGTGCCCGGTCGTCGTATAGTTGCAGCCGGTTCGGTGAGGGCCCGCACACTCGCCGACATCGTTGAGGGAAAAGCGCCGCTACGGTTGCTGAATGAACGACCGATCAATGCAGAAACGCCGGCCCACTTGCTGGACGACGAGACAACGCCGACGACGCGGTTATTTGTACGCAACAATGGTTATCCACCTCGCTCCTCGGATTCGGCATCGTGGCAACTAACCGTTGGCGGTGAGAGTTGCGTACGTCCGCATACGTTTTCCATTGGCGAACTTAAAGAACGATTTATTAGTTATAGCTATGACCTGCAGTTGGAGTGTGGTGGCAACGGCAGGGCTGAATTCAGGCCGCGTGCGCCGGGTAACCAGTGGACGACAGGTGCTGTGGGCTGCCCAAAGTGGACAGGTGTACGCCTGAAGGATGTGCTTGAGTTCTGTGGCTTGAAGGATGATGCACATTATGTGGCCTACAGAGGGGCAGACCGACATCTTTCTGGCAATGCGGACACTGAGGTGATTTCGCGTGGGGTCCCCTTGAGCAAGGCATTGGAGGACGAGAGCCTCATTGCCTTCGGGCTCAATGACCAACCGATACCTGCGATTCATGGTGCACCGCTGCGAATGATCTGTGGCGGTTGGCCGGGATCCGTCTCGGGCAAATGGCTCGCTGAAATCCTCATCAGGGACCGTGTCCATGACGGGGCGAAAATGAATGGCAAAAGCTACCGTGTACCATGCAGATCGGTTCCACCAGGTACCAAGGTTGCAGACAACGCGATGTGCATCATCGAATCTATGCCTGTTAAATCACTGATCACCTCCCCCCGTTCCGGTGAAACTTTGCGGGCAGGTGTCCGTCAGATAGTACGAGGACACGCCTGGGCAGGTGATCTGAAGGTCACAGCCGTCAAAGTGAGCTTGGATTTCGGCGCGACCTGGCAGAGTACGGAGCTGGCGGCGCCTGCCAATCGGCTGGCTTGGCAGCATTGGCGCACTGAAATTTCCCTGCCACGGGCTGGGTATTATGAACTGTGGGCCGTGGCCACGGACGAAAACGGCCACAGCCAGCCAATGCTCGTACCTGGTTGGAACCCCAAAGGCTACCTTAACAACGCGAGTCATCGCATCGCTTTGCACGGTGTCTGATGCGAGGCGCTTATGTATCCGTCATCACTTGTCTGACGCGCATGCTGCTTTGGTTGGCCCTTGTGCCCAACTTGGTCCAGGCGGATCTCAAACCTGGAGAGGGTAGGGAGTTGGTGCAGGGCCACTGCTCGGCGTGTCATGCGGTATCATTAGTGACCAGCCAGCGAGGGGACCGTGCGTATTGGCTGGACCTTATTCGGTGGATGCAGCAGACACAAAATCTCTGGGAAATCCCAGCGCAAGATGAAAAACGGATCTTAGATTACCTTTCCAGGCACTATGCGGAGAGCGAATGGGGCCGACGCCCAAATTTATCTATCCCGCTTATTGGCGAAGCAATAAAGTTGAGCCGCACGCAATGATAAGGGGTGGTTTCTTATGGATGCGTTGGGCACAGTATTTGTGTTGAAAGACTAAGAAGATACAGACAGGTAGGCGTTGATGGCACGATAGGTGTCGATCAAAAAGGATAAAAAATTACAAAATATATGTTTAATATCAATAATATAATAAATATATATGATCCAATTTATTGTATTGAGTGACGACCTTATGCGGCCTAGATCCGAAGCATGGGTCACAGGCATTTATGGCCTCGTTTGTCACGCCAGCGTATGTTGTCGCATGCTCGGGGTTGTAGTTGTCGGTTATTCTGGGTTTGAAGCTGTTTGAGGAGGATATATGGCTTACGATCAGGACAATATATTTGCCAAGATTATTCGCGGCGAAGCCCCGGCGTATACGGTCTATGAGGATGATTATTCGTTGGCGTTCATGGACGTGATGCCGCAGGTTGACGGACACACACTCGTCATACCAAAAGATTCCGCAGAAAATCTACTCGATGTCGATGCCGAAATCCTTGGACATACTGCTCGCACCGTACAAGTAGTTGGGCGTGCGGTGCAGGATGCGTTTGATGCACCTGGCTTTATGGTTGCACAACTGAATGGTGCAGCCGCGGGTCAATCTGTTTTCCACCTGCACTTTCATATCATGCCGCGTTTTGCAGGGTTGGAATTCCGTATGCACATCAAAGACATGGCCGAGGCTGCCGTCCTCGAAGCACATGCTGAGCGCATTCGCAGTCATCTGGAATGAATATGGTAGATGACGATGATTCGCTGGCTGACGACAAGCAAGATTGGGCTGAGGCGATTGAAGCGATCTACCACGAATACGGTGAGCCCGGAGTCAGGGAAATTTTGCGTAGTGTGCAGGACCATGCACTCAACCTGAACGTGCCTCTGGACGAGGCCACGCTTAACACGCCCTACATCAATACGATTTCTCCGGAAGATCAGCCCGTTTATCCAGGCAAGATAGACCTTGAAGAACGGATCGAGAACATCATCCGCTGGAATGCAGCGGCGATGGTCCTCAAAGGCCAGGATTCGGGTACCGGAGTGGGTGGACACATTGCCACTTATGCATCCTGTGCCACGCTTCTGGAAGTTGGCTTCCACCACTTCTTTCAGGGGTTCGATGAGGACAAAGACCCCGACATGATCCTGCCACAACCTCACGCGGCACCCGGCGTCTATGCCAGAGCATGGCTTGAAGGTCGGCTGACCGAGGATAGGTTGCACAACTATCGGCGTGAACTTGCTCAGGGAGGGGGGTTGTCGTCTTATCCACATCCCCGCAGCATGCCTGACTTTTGGGAGATGCCAAATGCGTCAATGGGACTCTCAACGCCTGCGGCAATTTATGAAGCACGGTTCGCTAAATACCTCGAGAACCGAGGGCTGAAACCTAAAAGTCAGCGCAAAATATGGTGTTTCATCGGTGACGGCGAGTCGGACGAACCGGAGGTGCTTGGTACGATTAATATCGCTGCACGGGAGAAGCTGGACAACTTGATCCTTGTGATCAACTGCAATCTGCAGCGTCTGGATGGTCCGGTTCGAGGCAACGGCAAAATCATTCAGGAACTCGAACGCGTATTCAGGGGCGCGGACTGGAATGTGATTAAAGTCATTTGGGGCAGTGGTTGGGACGGGTTGCTGGCACGTGATAACAACGGTGTTTTGCGTAGACGCATGGATGAGTGTCTTGATGGCGATTATCAGATGTTTTCTGTCCTGCCTGGTGATGTCCAACGAGAGCATTGGGTAGAAGGAAACCCGGAGCTGGAACGGATGATGAGTTCTCTCACAGATGAAGAAGTGCGCGCGATCAAGCGAGGAGGCCAGGATCGTAAGAAAATATATGCAGCATTTGATCAAGCCATGCGAGCACGCAACATGCCGACGGTTTTACTTGTCAAGACGGTCAAAGGTGATGGTATGGGTGCGCAGGGAAAGAACACCGTGCACCAGCACAAAAACATGAGCGCAGATGAACGGGTTGCCTTGGCCAAGGAGTTGGGTATTCCAATTAGCAATGCTGAGGCGGCTAACGCAGATTTCTACAAACCGGCGGATGACTCGGCGGAGATGGTATATCTGCGTGAACGCAGACGTCGCCTCGGCGGCCCCGTACCGAGGCGCAGGCAGGTCTGTCCATCCCTGGAGATACCACCGCTTGAATCGTTTGCCAGCTTTTTGCAAGGCACGGGAGACCGCCGAGTATCGTCTACCATGGTTTTGGTGAGACTTTTGTCGAATTTGTTACGCAACCCCAACGTCGGTCAGTATGTTGTTCCTATTGTGCCTGATGAGGCTCGTACGTTTGGCATGGATGGGTTGTTCAAAATTGCCGGCATATACGCGCCGTTTGGTCAGAATTATAAGCCTGTGGACGCTGATACATTGGTGCCCTATCGCGAGGCCGCCGACGGCCAGATTTTGCAGGAGGGTATTTGTGAGACGGGTGCCATGGCTTCCTTCATGGCAGCAGGCAGTGCCTATGCGGTGCATGGGCTGCCGATGATTCCTTTCTATATCTTCTATTCCATGTTTGGCTTTCAACGAGTGGGGGACATGATATGGAGCTGTGGCGATATGATGTGCCGTGGATTTCTATTGGGGGGCACAGCGGGCCGTACCACCCTCAACGGCGAAGGTCTCCAGCACGAGGATGGACATTCACAGGTGCTCGCAAGCACCGTTCCCAACTTGAAATCCTATGACCCTGCCTATGGATTTGAACTGACAGTGATAGTCCGCGATGGCCTTTATCGCATGTATGAGTTGCAGGAAGACTGTTTTTATTATCTGACTCTGTATAACGAAACCTTAGCGATGCCCGATATTGCAGATGTGGCGAAACGGACAGGACGCAAGGTGGCGGAGATTTGCGACGGTATCCTGCGGGGTGCCTACTGTTTCGATATAAAAAGCGCAGCTGTAGAGCGGGCCGTTGCACATATTCTGGCGAGTGGCCCCATCATCGAGCAAGCCATTACCGCTGCACAGCGGCTGCAAAGTGCCGGAATCAGCGTGACGATCTGGAGCGTCACAAGTTTTAATGAACTGGAGCGCGACGCGCAAGCTGCGGCACGGGCCAACAGGCTCGATCCACTGGCTGATGTGCAAAGCCCGTATATCAACCAGCTCCTGGAAGGAACAGAAGGCGTTTATGTGGCTGCAACAGATTATATGAAGAAGTTTGCATTGGGGCTTGCGCAATGGATACCAGGCCCTTATGAAGTGCTCGGCACAGATGGCTACGGCTTGTCGGAATCACGAGAGATTCTGCGTAGGCATTTTGAAGTTGATCACGATGCGATTGTCCTCGCGACACTGTCTGCTTTATATCGTAGCGGTGCTATAGACGGGCAATATCTAGAGAGTGTCATGTCCGACGGGAGGGAATAGGTGGAAGAGTTTTCAGAAAAACTGGCTGTGGTGACCGGTGGAGGAACCGGTATGGGGCGAGAGCTGGTTTGTCAACTTGTTGCCAGTGGTGCGCATGTTGCTATGTGTGACGTATTGGCGGCCAATATGGATGAAACTGTGCGTCTGGCTCAAGCAGATACAAGCCAGAAAGTAACTGCCCATCTTTGTGATGTCAGCGATGAACAGCAGATGATTCGCTTCCGTGACGAGGTCGTCGAAGCGCACGAGGCTAAATGCGTAGACCTGTTGTTCAATAACGCGGGTATTGGTGGAGGCGGTGAATTTGTGACAGGTGATCGAGACGAGTGGGAGCGGACATTTAACGTTTGTTGGTATGGTGTCTACTACGGTTGTAGGGCATTTATTGACCTGGTCATTGCAGCGCCTGAGGGACACATCATTAATACCAGCTCGATCAACGGGTTTTGGGCTTCGATAGGGACGGATATTCCCCATACTTCTTATGCCGCTGCCAAATTTGCCGTCAAAGGTTTTACGGAAGCACTGATTACGGATCTTCGCCTGCACGCACCTCACGTGAAATGTTCGGTGGTGATGCCCGGCCACATTGGAACGTCAATTGCGATCAACAGCTCGATCGTTCAGGGGCGGGGTTCTGCCTTGGAGATGAGTGCAGAAGATGTGGCGCAAATTCGCGATCGACTGTCTGCGACAGGCCAGCCGGTCGATAATGTACCAGATCAACATATCAGAGAAATGATGCATCAGCGTGCGATCGACTTTCGCGACGAAGCGCCCACCAGCGCGGCGCAGGCAGCCAAGCTCATTCTTGATGGCGTACGCCGGGAACAGTGGCGGATTCTTGTTGGTGAAGACGCCCACTCGGTGGATCAACTTGTGCGTGAATATCCTGAAGAGGCTTATGAACGGAGCTTTGTCGAGCGGATGCACCAGGATGGTCATTTCGGAGGACTTGTCCCCCCGGTTAACGGACCGTCCTCATGAGTGCCCAAAGTAGAGATGCGGCAATCGTGGGCCTTTATGAGTACCCGGACCGTGTAGTTGATGGTGATTTTTCCGCACTACAGATCAAAACGATGTGCGCAATACGCGCACTGGCTGATGCGGGACTTTCCTGGTCAGACGTGGATGGCCTGTTTGATGCGTCGGAAGGTGCGCCAATGAGCGGCTTGCTTTTGGCTGAGTACTGGGGATTGAAGCCTACTGTGATTGACACAACCGGTGTTGGTGGCAGTTCGTATGAGTTTCACGCAGCACACGCTTTGTCGGCCATTAGACAAGGACGATGTAAAGTTGCACTGCTCACCTATGGATCCACTGCGCATAGCAATGCGATGGCAATTGGTGTGGGTGGTCGGGGACTGGGTGGCAGTACAGCTGCCGACAATATGGAGGCATTCGTCGGGCAGACACTTGTTTCAAATTACGCAATGGTGGCACGACGTCACATGCACCAGTATGGCACGACCTCGGAGCAGCTCGCGGAAATCTCAACGGCGACCCGATATCACGCGATGCGAAATCCCGATGCGGTACGGGCGATGGAAGAGCTTGAGTTCATCGATATTCGTGAGACCACCGTCGATGATGTCGTCAACTCGCGCATGATCGCGGATCCGCTGCACTTACTTGAATGCTGCATGATCTCGGATGGCGGTGGCGCCGTCGTAATCGCAGCACCGGAAGTGGCGAGAGATTGTCCGAAGTCACCGGTATGGATTATTGGCACGGGTGAGGCGACGAAATATGTGACCAATGAGGGTGATTTAACGGTCTCTGCGGGTGCTCAGTCTGCACCCGTTGCTTTTGCGGAGGCGGGCGTCACGCCGGCCGAAATAGACATCGCTATGATCTATGACTCGTTTTCTATCACCGTATTGACCATCCTTGAAGACCTTGGGTTTTGCGCCAAAGGCGAGGGTGGCGCGTGGGTTTCCGGAGGTCGACTGCGTTTCGACATGGACGGGGGTCCTGCCCTTAACACAGACGGTGGCGGCCTCTCATCCAACCATCCTGGTATGCGGGGTATTTTCCTGCTGATCGAAGCAGCCAGACAGCTGCGTGGTGAATCGACCGCCCAGGTGCTTGATGCCGGGTTGGCGGTCGCACACGGCAATGGCGGCATGTTGGGATCCCGGCATACCGCAGGCACGATTATATTGGCAGCAGATTGATGCGCCTACCAAGGAGAGACTCATGAGCAGCGAAAGACCTTTACCGAGTCTGACTGAAGCGGATACGGGTAAATTCTGGCAATCCACCCAAGATGAAATCCTGGGTTATCAGCAATGCACTGGCTGCGAAAAAATCGTCTGGTATGGGCGAATGCATTGCCCGGATTGCCTTGACGGCACGCTGGAATGGAGAGAATCGAAAGGGGAAGGGTCGATATACAGTTTCAGTGTGGTGCGACAGAGTTATCATCCGTTTTTCCGGAATTTAGTCCCCTACGCAGTTGCCTATATCGACTTAGATGAGGGCTTTCGTATGCTTTCGAATGTCGTCGGTGTCGAAGATCCTGTTAAGGACATAAAAGTAGGGCAACGGGTTCGACTTGTCTGGGAACACCATGAAACGCTTAACATCCCGCTTTTTGAAGCCACGGACGATTAGTCTCGAATGAAAGATTTTTCAGGAAAAATTGCTGTGATCACCGGGGGTGGAACCGGCATGGGGCGAGCGTTGGCACGACAGTTGGTTGCCGAGGGGTGTGATGTCGCCTTGTGCGATGTCTCCCACGAAAACATGGCGGATACCCTGGCTTTGTGTGCAGATGAAGCAGCCCAGGGAGTACGTAGAACCTCTTTTCTGTGTGATGTGAGCGATGAAGCTGCAATGCACAGTTTCGCGGAACATGTACGTGAATCTCTCAACACGTCTCATATCAATCTGCTCTTTAACAATGCAGGCATAGCGGGTGGTGGTAGTTTTGTCAGCGAATCAAGAGCTGGCTGGGAAAAGACATTCAACGTCTGCTGGGGTGGCGTTTATAACGGTGCTCGGGTCTTTATGCCGTTGCTGAGAGCCAGCAGCGAAGGGCACATTGTCAATACCAGCAGCATTAATGGCTTTTGGGCGAGTGCCGGACCCCGTGCTGCCCATACGGCCTACAGCGCAGCTAAATTTGCTGTGAAAGGGTTCACCGAGGCACTCGTTACCGACCTTCGTCTACACGCGCCTCATGTATTGGCTTCGGTGGTCATGCCTGGTCACATTGGCACGTCCATCATCCTGAATGGCACGGATGCACGAAGTGCTGACGGTGGCCGGACGGTACTCAGGATGATGGGTCATCCGGTTGATGAGATGAATGAAGCGGAAATTTCGCAAGCCCTGCGAGAAGCAGGTGAGGCATTTCGAGACAAGGCTCCGATGACGGCAGCACAGGCCGCAGAGATTATTCTTGATGGAGTAAAGGCTGAGCGTTGGCGCATACTCGTCGGTGAAGATGCGCATATGCTTGACGAAAAGGTGCGCGCTGCCCCCGAACAGGCGTATGAAGTAGGGTTCGGGCGAGACTGAAGCAGGCGAACCAATGAGCGGGGCCGTGTATATGGCCTTAAGCGGTTGGTATGATTACTTTTGCTGTACCAAAGACGCGTGTTTCTTCAGCCTCGTTGGTCACTGTCAGATCAATTTCCACAGCACCGGTTGACTCATCAATGTCGGTAACGACACCGTTAATGAAGTACTTCTGATCGACAATACATGGGGCACGAAATACAGTGTCGACGAGATGGACTTCTGCTGTTGGCGCCCAGTGGTGAATCATCGCTGACAAAAAACCCTGGCTCATAATGCCTGGCACCAGGGCGCCGGGTAGGCCTTCTTTGCGGGCATATTCGTGATCGGTGAACCGTGGGCCGTCCCAACCAGCGGCCACTGCAAAACGTTTGACGTTGGCAAGGCTGGTGTCGGGTTCGAATGCCGGCAATTCTTCACCAAACTCGACGTCAATGATGGTGCTTACAGTCATGATTGCGGCTTCTCCCTGATGACGATGCTGGTATCTGCCGTTCCTAGGAGGTCTCCCGTATCGTCGGAAAATTCCATGCGATTGACGAAAAACACCATTCGCCCCGAGCGGCCACTCTTTGTATAGATATCATGCATGTGCGTGCGTGCTGTAATTGGTTGCCCGGCACGCATGGGCTTTGTAGGCGAGACCGCTTTGCCGGCGTCCATCCCGAGTCCCCGAAACGTGGGAAACCCTTCCGGGTAACGAGTTTTCGGATGAAAACTCGAACCGATAGTGGGAGGTGCCTGAAAATCGGGATCTGATGGGTCTGTAAATTTGGCCGCGGTTTCGCCACAACTGATGGCGTAAGTAGCCAGATTCTCAGCATCGAGCTCAATTTCGTACTCGTCGAAAACGACGTTGAGAAATTGCTCTCGCAATGCTTCGACGTCAATGGGCTTGCTGGGGTCGGTCATGCGTCCTCCTGGCTGATCTTGAGCGCACGGAAAGCAGAGCCCTGCAGGGCTTCTACGAGTTCCGCTTCTGAACTCACGGGGGCTTCAAATTGGGTAGCGCAACGGCCAATATGCGAAACAATGTGCGCATCGCTACCACCTATACCGAGGTAACTTTGATCTGCGGCAAGCTGTGCGGCGACCTGATCTTCATCGCCTCGAGAGCCGCCGTTATATATTTCAACGATGCGCACGCCGTTCGGAACGCCAAACTCGACGAGATGGGAAGCCATGCCAACGCGCTTGCGTCCCGGGTGGCAGGGTATGGCCACGGCCCCGTGTTTTGCACTGCACTCAAGCACCTGTTCAAGACGCAGGTGTATGTTGGCGAAATCGAAGCTCTCCTGGAGCTTGGCTGTCACACCGAATAGGAGGACGTGACCGTACTCCGTTTCAACCTCGGCGCCTTTTAGAATCGTAATGCCATGTTTGGTAGCCAGCTCGCTGTAGTCTGACTCGTTGTCGAATTGGCGATGCTCAGTGAGCACGAAACCATCAATGGGAATCTCACGGGTTTTTATCCACTGACAGTAATTTTGCACTTTCGCGCGACCGTCGTCGGATTTAACGGAGTGAGCATGTAGATCCAGAATCATGAAGAATGTCCCAATTGTGACCAAGCATCGTTCAACTGGTCGATAAGATGATTCGTATCCTGGCTATTGTCGATAACGCGGTCTGCCTGGGAAATTCGTTCATCGTTACTCAGTTGTGCATCAATCCGTGCCTCGACGGCAGTGCGCTCGATGCCATCTCGGGCCGTAGCCCGTGATATTGCGACTTCCCTGTCCACGACGGTTACCCATATTTCATCCACCAGGTCCTGCCAGCCTGCTTCTAAGAGCACAGCTGCTTCTAATACGATGATGCGTGCCGATTCGTTCTCGCGAACACTTGCAATCTCTGCATCGGCAAGACGCCGTATGGCCGGCCACACGATGTCGGTTAGTTCCTTAAGGCGGTTGCCTTCGCCGAAAACTTTCGCGCCCAATGCAGCCCGGTCGATCTCCCCGTCGGGGCCGACTACCTCTTTACCGAATGTGTCGACAATTTGTAAATAAGCCTCAGACCCCTTCAGGTAGGCTTTATGGCCGAGTTTATCGGCGTCTATGACGTAGGCACCCAACTCTCCGAACTTGGTTGCCGCAGTTGACTTTCCGGAAGCAATCCCGCCTGTAAGTCCTATGATCAAAAAACGATCTTCCTCAAGAGCAGCCGTATATTTTAGCGGTTGGTGGACTCGAGTGCGAGTAGGGTGCATAAGGTGGTGGTTATTGGCGATCGCTGTACCCTTGCGTAAACTGCCCGTTTAGTTTGTTAACAAGCCAATGACTGCAATCACATTTGTCCTAGCGGATGGCACACACGCATCGTTTGATGCACAGTCGGGAGATACACTTTTAGATGTTGCACTCGACAACAAAATACCGGGGATCGTTGGCCAGTGCGGGGGCGGCTGTACTTGTTGCACCTGTCATGTATGGATCGATGCAAGATGGAAGGAAGCACTGCCACCCGTACACCGTGATGAGGAGGATATGCTCCTTTATGCATGGGCGCGCGACGAGCGAAGTCGGCTGGCCTGCCAGATTTTAATCACAGCCTCCCTTGCGGGGATAGTGGTTGAAGTCCCCGAACAACAATCTTGAGTTCGGATTTCGCGTTTACGATCAGGCAAACTAAAGTGTATGCCTTATGATTTGTTCAGGAGGGACGTGTGAGTCTTACAGGTAGAACGATGTTGGTGACCGGCGCTGCCGGCGTACTTGGGCAGAGCGTCGCCCGAAAAGCGGTTGAAGCCGGGGCGGAGGTTGCCTTGCTTGACGTGGTCCCTGATTTTACAACCGACTTGGGAACTTACTGCCAGGTCGACCTGACGGATTCTGGTGCCGTGCAGACAATACTCGAGCAGCTTGCCCCGTTTGACTCTGTTGCCAATATCGCGGGTGGTTTTGACATGGGGCCGGCGGTATTCGAAACAGAAGATACGCTTTGGGATGCAATGTTCGAAATTAATGTCACGACGTTGAGAACGGTCCTGCGATATGCGGTGCCCCACCTGCTGGCAGCGGGTGGCGGGAGTATTGTTAATGTTGGCGCCCTGGGTGCTTTACGCGGCAGCGGAAACATGGGTGCCTACAGCGCCGCCAAATCGACGGTGATGCGTTTGACTGAAGCTTTGAGTGATGAGGTCAGGCATCGGGGTATCAATGTCAATGCGGTTTTACCGAGTTTGATCGACACCCCAAGAAACAGGGCCGATATGCCCGATGCAGATCACGATGCCTGGGTGTCTCCGGACGACCTGGCCAACGTGGTATGTTTTCTCGCATCCCATAGTGCCCGCGCCGTGCACGGCGCCCTGGTACCCGTGACAGGGCTGGTCTAAAGGCAATCAGTCAGCGACAATTTCTCGACCGATGACGAATCGCATGATTTGGCTCGTGCCTTCGAGGATCTCGTGTACTCTGAGATCGCGCAGAAATCGTTCGACGGGAAAATCGCGAAGGAAGCCGTAGCCACCGTGAAGCTGCAGCGCATTATCGACTACTTGCGACCCGGTTTCTGTCGAGAGGAGCTTTGCCATAGCGGCCCACTGGGTCTTGTCGATGGTTTGACGGCTGACTTTTTCAGCGGCGATGTACAATAGCGCGCGAGCGGCTTCGAGTTGTGTCTTCATGTCGGCGAGCATGAACTGCGTATTTTGGAAATCGGCGATTCGTTGACTGAACTGACGGCGTTGCTTGACGTAATTGACTGCGTCGTCGAAACACCGCTGTGCGCCTCCCAGCGAGCACGCGCCTATGTTGAGCCGACCACCATCAAGACCCTTCATGGCAATCTTAAAACCATCGCCTGGTTCACCGACGAGGTTGTCGGCGGGTACCCGGCAGTTGTCGAAAAGTACTGCGGCCGTTGGTTGCGAGTGCCAGCCAAGCTTTTTCTCCTGTGCACCGAAAGACAGACCCTGTGTCCCTTTTTCTACGACGAAGCATGAAATGCCTCCGGACTTGCTGCCCTGATCAGTGCGTGCCATGACCACATAAATTTCGTTGACGCCGCCGCCCGATATAAAGGCCTTGGCACCGTTTAGGAGGTAGTAATCGCCATCGCGGATAGCGGACGTTTTAAGAGATGCGGCATCTGAACCTGAGTTGGGCTCGGTCAAGCAATAGGAGGCAATCTTGTCCATCTTCACGAGTGCAGGCAGATACCTCTGTCTGAGGCCACTTGAACCAAAGCTATCAATCATCCAGGTGGCCATATTGTGGATTGAAATGAATGCTGAGGTCGACGGGCAACCGTATGCCAACGCTTCCATAATCAGGGCGGCTTCCACGCGAGAAAGCCCGATGCCTCCATGTTCTTCGTTCACGTAGATAGCGCCGAAACCAAGGGTTGCTGCCTTTTTTAGGGTATCGACCGGGAAGGTATTATTTTCGTCCCACTCACTGGCGTACGGCGTGATTTCTTCAGCTGTAAAACGCCTCGCCATGTCACGTATGACGGCTTGTTCTTCTGTAAGCTCAAAGTTCATTCAGAATTTTTCCAGTAAAGTGCATCCGCGTGTGGATTTGAGGTCTTGATAATTCTTGCCTAAAGTCGAAACAATATACCGATATGCAGCAGTAATTATAGAACATGATGCAAGATATAACGCTGACACGCCGTTGGCCAAGTGTAGTTGAACGAGATATGCAGGACTATGGCAATGTGCACTTGAATGAACAAGACGTTCCTTTCGACGATGCTGCTCTTGCTAAGGCATTGCAGGAATCGGATATCCTGTGCCCTACCGTCACGGATAATTTAAGCGGTGAACTGCTGCTTGCCGATGGCGTGAAGACGCGCCTGATTGCTAATTTTGGTGTGGGTTTCAATCACATAGACATAAAGGCAGCGCAGGCGCGAGGTATTCATGTCACAAACACCCCGGGTGTCTTGACTGACGCGACAGCTGAAATCGCTTTGACTTTGCTGTTAACGATCGCGCGAAGAACTGCAGAAGGTGAGCGGCATTTGCGATCTGGAAACTGGATGGGCTGGCGACCAACGCATATGTTGTCTACCCAGGTGACGGGTAAAACGCTGGGGATCATTGGTATGGGGCGAATCGGCACGGAGCTGGCTCGAAAAGCCCGTCATGGGCTCGGCATGCGTATCGTCTACTACAACCGTTCACAGATACCAGAAAGTGTAACGGTTGAACTGAGTGCACAGCGAATGGAGCTGGACGCATTGCTCAATACGAGTGATTTCGTGAGCTTGCACTGCCCGTCAACACCCCAAACGCAGCACATGATCGATGCCGGTGCATTAGGCAATATGCAGCGTCATGCGTACCTTATCAACACGTCACGAGGAGATGTGGTTGATGAGCAAGCGCTGGTGAATGCGCTTGAAAACGGTGTTATTGCGGGTGCAGGGTTGGACGTATATGAGCAGGAGCCTAAACTTGCAGATGGCTTGAACCAACTTGAAAATGTTGTCCTCCTTCCACATATGGGCAGTGGAACTGCTGAAACACGAGAGGCGATGGGGCGCTGTGCGCTGCGTAATGTAGGTGCTTTTGTTAACGGTCGGCAATTGCCGAATGAGGTGTGTTGAATATGCTCGCGAAAATAAGAAAAGACTGGCGAAGTCGACCCTGGTGGATGACGCTGATGTTTTACTTCTGTGCCTACATGACCATCGTTTACATGCCATTTGATATTTTCCTCAAACCCGTTGCTGATGATCAGGAGGTCTGGTTCGGTTTTCTGCTGACGGGTTGGTGGGCAAAGGCGACTGAGCCGTTACACTGGTTGATCTATGGTTTGTTGGCGTATGGCTTCTACAAACGCAAACGCTGGATGTGGCCCTGGGCAGCAATTTATATGGTGCAGATTGTGATTGCGATGTTCGTTTGGAATATTTTGCAGCCCAATGGTGCCGGTTGGGAAGGAGGATTGATTGCAGCTGGGGTATTTGCAATACCTGCAATTGCATTGTGGCGAGCACGCCCTTTTTTTCATAAAGAAGAGACTCACGCTTAACCAGGATAGATAAGGATGATGGGGGGGCTCTATGAAACTTACGGATAGGGTGGCGTTGGTCACCGGTAGTGGTCGAGGCATCGGGGCGGCAACAGCCAAAATGCTGGCGCGTGATGGTGCACAGGTCATGGTCAATGATCGCGACCTTCAAGCGTGTGAAGAAACGGCCATGTCAATTCGCGCGTCAGGGGGCGATGCCCAGGCCATTGACCTCGATCTCACAGCAGATGGATCGGGCGATGCATTGATATCTCACACGATAGAGGTGTTTGGGGGCTTGGATATCATCGTTAACAATGCAGGCTACGTTTGGAATTCAGCGATGCACAATCATTCTGATGAGCAGTGGCAGGCAATGCTTGATATGCATGCAACGGTCCCGTTTCGCATTCTGCGTGCTTACTATCCTTGGCTGAAGCAGCAAGTGACCGTAGAAGCGGCAGACGGTAGGGTTCGGTGTCGAAAAATCGTCAATATTTCATCGGTTTCCGGCACGGAAGGTGCCCCTACCCAGATTGCATACTCTGCAGGCAAAGCGGCTGTGGTCGGTATGACAAAGACCCTGGCGAAGGAATGGGGCCGATTGAACGTAACGGTTAACTGTGTTGCATTTGGGCATATCGACACACGCCTGACCCAGGTTTATGAGGATGACCCGCCCACGATTCGCGTCGGCGAACGCGATTATAAAGTTGGCCTTCACAAAGAGGCTGTTGATGTGATGACACCAGCGGTTCCGCTCAGGCGTGTCGGGCAACCGGAAGACGCGGCCGGGGCTGTCTATCTTTTCTGCATTCCTGAATCGGATTTTGTTACAGGGCAGCTGTTGTTGTGTTCTGGTGGTCAGCGCGGTTGACGCTTGATTAAGTTTATTCGTCCCTTACTGATCGTGCTGGGTTTTCTCAGCCTGATTCTCATGATCAGTTCGCTCTTTAGTTGGCTTGTTGTGGATGAGCTGGCCTTTTCATATGACCGAATATTCTCAAGGTCTGTGTTGTTTCTGATCGCAACGAGCCTGGTTCCACTCTGGCGCATCGCAGGCCTTGATGCGCACAGCGTTGGTTTGCAGAGACCAAGCGCGAGGTCCTTGTTGCGTTGGTTTGTTGCTGCAGCGATTGTTGCGCTACCGGTGGTCCTTTTCTTTTTTGTCACAGGGTTCAGGGTACGTGACACGACGGTTGTTTTTGCCAGCAGCCTTTTTTTGTTGCTGCTGCTCAAGCTGTTTGTTTCTTCCTGGCTTGTCGGTTTCTTTGAAGAAGTGTTGTTCAGGGGGGTTATGTTTGCTGCAGCGAAGTCGACGCTGATCGCGGCCATTTCGACCTCAGCACTCTATGCATCGGTGCATTTCATCGAATCTCCCGACATGATGATCGTAAAGGTGGGGGCGTTTACTGGATTTGTCTATGTTTGGGAGGCCTTTTCGGGCCTGGCGGACATCGCCAGCGACCTGGGATCTTTTGCAACCCTTTTCCTTATAGGACTTATGTTGTGTTGGGTTCGCACCCGGTATGGTTTGTGGGCTTGTGTCGCAATTCATGCAAGCTGGGTATTTGTAATCCGTACGGTTAAAGAGTCGACCGTTCGCGACATCGTTAACCCCTTTGCTGGGTGGGTAGGAAGTTACGACAACTTTGTGGGCCCGATGGTGTTTTTCTGGTTGGTGTTCATTGTTGTCATAATTCATCTGTCTGTTCAGCACAAATCTCGTCAGCAGGGATTTCCGGCCTCGACCAAATAAATACACTCACAGCTATGAGTATCAGGGCCTGAGCCGTGACGGCCCACCCTGGGACGGACATAGATAAAGTAAGGGCAAACACTGCCAGCATACTGATGGATGCCAGGATTTTTACCCGTCTTTTTATTGAACGATGGGTCTGCCAATCCTTGATTGGTGGAGAAAGCGTTGGGTGGGACATGATCCACTGATGCAGACGTTTCGAACCCTGACTGAAAGACCATGCGGCGAGCAACAGGAACGGTGTCGTCGGCAGTACAGGTAAGAAAATGCCGATGACACCCAGGGCTACACTCAACGAACCAAGTCCTATCCAGAAATATTTCATCATCTCAGTCTGTCAGTTCCACTCATTAGGTTGCTGATTTCTATGCGTTTATTGCCGTTAAATCTATCTTGATGTTGGCTTTCGTAGGTTAGGGTTGCTAAAACTTCTGTGGTTTTTCAACAAGCTCGCGGTGCGGGTATGATGTCAGTGTGTCTGACACAGCATAATCGATACTGGAAAGACGAACATAGCTTAGGGAGGTAAGCATGGGGGGCGACTCTTTGGTTGAGCGAGAAGCCAATCGCCGATTGTTGTTCATTCTGTCTAATCTCGCGATCTTTATGATCGGGTTGGGCTTTGCTGTGCGCAGTAATATCGCACCTGATTTGCAGGCGGATATTTTCAACACGCTGAACCTGGCACGCTCAGCTGCCATGGTGGGTGAGGTGATTGCAGCGACCTTCATCGGGTTCGCGCTGACGTTGCTTTTTGGCGGCGCGCTGGTGGATTGGATTGGCATGCGACGCATGCTCTATTTTGCAGCATTTGGTTACATTGTAGGGAGCTTGTTTGTCTTCTTTGCAGCCAGCGCTGGCTCCTACTGGCTTGTCTATGTGGGTTTTCTTCTGACCGGGCTTGGTTGGGGCGCAGTAGAGGCCGCTACTAATCCGCTTGTCGCGACCATTTTTCCAGAGGAAAAGACGCACCGGCTCAACGTTTTGCATGCCTGGTGGCCTGCTGGGATTGTTGTCGGTGGTTTAGTTGGATTAGGGCTTGAGGTGCTTGGTTTCGACTGGAGAGTTAATCTTTTGCTCTTGATGGCGCCGGGTATTGCACTTGCATGGATCACGTCAAAAGCAGAGTTTCCGGTGACAGAGCGCGTTGCCCGTGGCGTGAGTTATGCTCAGATGTTCCAGGCACTTCTTAAAAGCCCGGGTTTTTTCATTTGGGTCATCTGCATGATGGGCACGGTAACCGCTGAACTTGCGCCAGGTCAGTGGGTGGACCTGACGCTTTCAAATATTGTCGGCATGCCGGGTATCTTAGTGCTGGTCTATGTCAGTGCATTGATGTTTGTCATGCGCCATTTTGCAGGCCATATCGTTGCGCGTATATCCTCGACTGGGTTGCTGACGTTGAGCGTCGTCTTTACAGCTGTAGGCCTATATGCGCTATCGGTTAGCAATTCTCCTGCACTTGCGTTTGCTGCAGCGACTATCTGGGGGATTGGTGTCTGTTATCTTTATCCGACGATGCTCGGTTCTGTATCTGAGCGTTATCCTCAAGGAGGTGCTTTTTTTCTTGGGATAATGGGATTTGCCGGCGGTATGGCCACTCAATATATCCTACCGGTGATGGGGCAGATTTATGATGAGGCCAAACTAAATGCCGCCGGCGGTCTGGAGGCTTTTAGGCAACTAGAAGGAACAGCGCTCGCCGAGGTCATTCGCGTGGCGTCGATAGAGTCGTTTCAATTCGTTGCCGTCATACCATTACTTTTGATCCCGGTGTTTTCGATTATATGGGTCCTCGACAGAAAGCGGGGTGGGGAGTAGAAGAATTGTTTAAGTTGAATAGCAAAAAGGAGAGAACGTGAACTTCGATATACCACAGGAAATGCAGGATTACCTTGCGGAGCTGGATGAATTTATTGAGAAAGAGATACTTCCTCTCCAGATGGAAAATGACAACAATCGTTTTTTTGACCATCGCAGGGAGGATGCGCGAACCGATTGGGAGCGAGGAGGTTTACCCAACGAAGAATGGGAGGCGCTGTTACATGAGGCTAAACGACGCGCCGATGCCGCGGGGCATTATCGTTATCCCCTTGCTAAGGAGTTTGGCGGCAAGGAAGGAACCAATTTAGGCATGGCGATCATTCGTGAACATCTTGCCGCAAAGGGTCTTGGTTTACACAATGACCTGCAGAACGAGCACTCGATCGTTGGTAACAACGTAGGGCTTCTGCTGATGATCAATTATGGGACGCCTGCGCAGAAAGCTGAGTGGATTGACGATCTCGCGGAAGGGCGTCGTGGATTTGCCTTTGGGATTACCGAGCCTGAACATGGCTCTGATGCCACGCACATGGAAACCCATGCCATACGCGATGGTGATGAATGGGTCGTCAACGGTGCGAAAACCTGGAATACAGGAATTCACAAGGCAAAGTACGACCTTATCTTTGCGCGCACGAGTGGTAATCCGGGTGATGGAGAAGGGATAACCGCCTTTCTGACGCCGACCGATGCCGAGGGTTTTAAGGTGG
This sequence comes from Pseudomonadota bacterium, assembly GCA_036338285.1. Lineage (GTDB taxonomy): Bacteria > Pseudomonadota > Gammaproteobacteria > Pseudomonadales > Azotimanducaceae > UBA4421. The sequence goes on along the minus strand of JAYZCO010000032.1, from coordinate 26,261 downwards.
AGGAAATGCTCTGGACTTTTAATATGCCGACTGATCACGGTCGGGTCTCGCTGAAGGACGTACGCCTCCCTAACGATGCGATATTTGGCGGTGAGGGTCGTGGTTTGCAGGTAGTGCAACACTTTTTTAATGAAAACCGGATTCGTCAGGCCGCATCCAGTCTGGGTGCGGCACAGTTCTGTGTGAATGAGTCTGTTGAATATGCGAAGAATCGCGCGCCCTTCGGTAAACCGTTGGCGACCAATCAGGGCATTCAATTCCCGCTGGTCGAACTGCAGACCCAGTGCGAAATGCTGCGTGCACTGATCCACAAAACTGCCTGGCAGATGGATACATATGGTGCCTTTTCGGTGTCAGACAAAGTATCGATGTGTAATTACTGGTCCAACAGGCTGTGCTGTGATTGTGCAGATCAGGCCATGCAGGTGCACGGAGGCCTCGGCTATTCACGCCATAAGCCGTTTGAACACATATACCGGCATCACCGCCGCTATCGGATCACGGAAGGTGCAGAAGAGATCCAAAAACGTCGGGTCGCAGGTTATATGTTTGGTTTTATGAGTCAGCGTGCGCCGAAGGGCGTTCGCGAATAGATAGGCCATCAAGTGACTGAATTCGAGACAAAATTAGCGGCGTGTCTGGACGCTAACCTGCCAGGTTTTCACTCTCTTATATCCGTAGAGCGACTCTCTGGCGGTGCAAGTCAGGAAACATACCGTATCGAGATTCTTGCCGAAGACGGCGCCCGATTAGTTGCCATGCGGCGTGCGCCGGGTGGCGAGGTGGTAGAGCCGACGCCCGGGCACCCGGGACTTGCGGCCGAGGCACTCTTAATGCAGAGCGCCAAGGCTGTGGGTGTTCCGGAACCTGAAGTTTTCCATATCCTGACCAGTGAAGACGGCCTCGGCGATGGCTTCATCATGGAGTGGCTGGATGGTATTGCGCTGGGTGCTAAGGTGGTGCGTGCGCCAGAACTTGATGAGGTTCGGCCACGCCTGGCCTATTTATGTGGTGAAATTCTCGCAAGAATTCACCAGATTGATCTGGGTGCAACCGGTCTCGATAAGTGTCTGGAGTTGATTACGCCGGCTGAATACATCGACCAGACTTGGCAGCGATATAAAGACTTCAACACGGCACAGCCTATGATCGATTACGCGGGCCGTTGGTTGATGGATCACTGTCCGGCAGATCTCGAGCCTGCCTTAGTGCACAACGACTTTCGCAATGGCAATGTTATGTTCTCCCCTGATGGAGTCGTTGCAGTCCTTGATTGGGAAGTCGCGCACATTGGCGACCCGATGAGAGATTTGGGTTGGATTTGTACCAACTCCTGGCGGTTCGGTCGAAGTGATTTGCCCGTGGGTGGGTTTGGAGAGTATGCGGACCTGTTTGCAGGTTATGAAAGCCTTACGGGCGTACCGGTCGATGCTGATCGGGTTAAATTCTGGGAGGTTTTCGGGTCGTTCTGGTGGGCGATTGGTTGTTTGGGGATGGCCGAACACTACCGTAGTGGTCCTGATAAAACCGTCGAACGTCCCGCAATTGGCCGTCGCTCTTCAGAGTGTCAGGTCGATTGTGTGAATCTACTTATCCCTGGTCCTGTGGAACTCTTGGCACCTGTGGCTGATGACGATCTGGAAATGCCTGGCCTGGATGAGTTGTTGATCAGTGTGCGTGACTTTCTGCATGGAGATGTCATGACCACCACCCAGGGCAGAACCAATTTTCTGGCCCGCGTAGCCGGTAATTCTCTGGATATCGTTGTACGCGACCTGAAGACGGGTCAAGCCGCACGTGACCGAGAACACGCACGGCTTGAGGCCTTGCTCGGTGAAGGTCCTTTAAGTGATCTCCGTTGGCGGCTCGTGCATGGGTTACGGGACGGTTCGATTGCGCTGGACCTGCCAGGCTTGTCAGACCACCTTCGAGAAACAGTCGTCAATCAGGTGGCAATTGATCAACCGAAATACTCCGGGTTTAAAACCGCGGTTGCGAGATAGATGGAGTTTTTTGAAGCGTTTTATGATGATGGCAAACCACGAGGACTGGTAGAACGCGGGGAAGTTCATCGTAGGGGACTCTGGCACAAAGCAGCACAAGTACTCATTTGTAATTCCCGAAAGGAACTTCTTTTACAAAAGCGAGCAGCGAACAAAGACCTTTATGCAAGTTTGTGGGATTTTGCTGTTGGTGAACACCTCAAACCGCAAGAAGCCTTTGCTGCAGGGGCGGCGAGAGGTCTTCAAGAGGAGCTGGGCGTGCATGACTGTTGCTTGCGCCCGCTGGATGAACCCACCTCCCTGGAAATGAGAGGCAAAGGTTATATCGACCGGGAGATCCAGCAGGGATTTTTCGGGGTATACGATGGCGACTTTGAAATCGATACGTCCGAAGTAGACCAAGTCCGGTTTGTCTCCCTCGAAGATCTGCGGAGCGAATTCGCGGAGAAACCGGCTTCTTTCACTCCCTGGTTTATCAAACAGTGGCCAGCGCGAATGTCATGGCTCCTCAGTGAAGGACTGATAGAGTAAATCCTCGTAGACGTTGAGTGCAGGGCTACCGCCTGTATGTATCAGGACGACGTCACTGGCCTTATCGAAGGCACCGATCGCAATCTGGTCGATGAGCGCCGAGAGTGCTTTGCCTGAATAGACTGGGTCGAACAGCAACCCTTCCAGACGGGCTGCCAGTTTAATTGCACTGGCGGTTTGTGGATTTAATTGCCCGTACCCATCTGCGAGGTAGGCGTGATTGACTTGAATGTCTGCAACGTTTTTGTACTTTGTTTCGAAACGCGTATCAAGATCTCCCAACAATTCATTGATGCGGTTATGCAACTGAGCAGGATCCGGGTGATAGACGTTAATGCCTAAAACATCGGTATTTGCGCCTAGCGCGCTAAGACCCCAGACCAGTCCAGCTTGCGTCCCTGCGGAAGAAGATGCATGAACAATAATTTGTGGATTTATGCCCAAGTCGGCAGATTGCAACATGATCTCTTGTGCACAGCCTACATAGCCGATTGCACCTGTTGCATTTGAACCGCCTGCGGGTATGACGTAAAGGTTTGAGTGTTCGCGAAGTTCTGCCAATTTTGCGCGCATGGCATTTGAATCGTCCGGCGAGAAGAAGTGTAGTTTGGCACCTGTGAGACGGTCGAGCAGGACATTGCCACCGGATTTGTAGCGGGGGTCTTCAGAGGTGACCTGGTCGGTTAGAAAGAGGTGGCAATTAAGACCGGTGCGCGCGCAGGCGGCGGCTGTCTGGCGTGCATGATTCGATTGAATCGCGCCAAAGGTAACAACGCTGTCCGCACCTTGGACGGCAGCTTCTCCCAGAAGGTATTCGAGCTTGCGTGTTTTGTTACCGCCGATGGCCAGTCCGGTACAATCATCTCGTTTTACCCAGATATTGGGCCCGCCCAGTTCCTGTGTCATGCGGGGGAGCAATTCCAGGGGGGTTGGCATGTGCCCAAGGTGTACCCTTGGCAGATCACTGAGTAGCGAATCAAGGGTCGTCATGATGATGCTTTGCAAAGTGGTTTTGACCACCCTTGTGGCTGAGACAGGCCTGCGCTATATCAATGCCACATTGTGCGGCATGGCTTAGCTCATCGATTCCAGGCATGGATGAGGTGTCAGTGAGTTTATAGATGATTCCTGCAAGGAGTGCATCGCCGCACCCGGTTGGGTCCACCGTTTCCTCAGATACAGGTATAGGAATGTTTCTGCTTGCCTTGCCACACCATGCGCGAATGGATTGAGGGCCAGCAGACCTTATAACCGTGCTTGCGCCAAGATCTGTTTGCTTCACTAAACAGTTAATTTCTTCTTCGTTGCCGACGATGATACCGCTGAGCGCTACCATATCGGTAATTTCTGCTGGACTAAGCGAGTCCGCGAACTGTCCGGGACACCAGGCAGTGCGTACTTTGTGGGCATGGGCGGTTTGCAGTCCCCGAAGCATCAGTTCACCGGGCAGGGGCGCCTGCACGAAGAAGTCAACCACGGAACTGAAGGTTGCGTCGAGCTGACCCTGCCACCGGGCTAGGTCCGGGGGTGGACCGGAGAAAAAAGCGGTGAATTGGCTGCCGGTCGGGTCGGTGATAATGGTCGCCTGGGCCGATGGATAATCAGGGACACGGGCAACATTCTCCAGATCGACAGCCAATGACCGGAGAAAACTGATGAGATCGGCATCGTCCTGCATTCCGGTCGTTGCGAGCAGGGCAACCTCGCTGCCCAGATGTGCAAGGTTGTAGGCGATATTACCGGCACAGCCGCCGCCGGCAAGCTGCTGACTGTTCAGTTTCAGGTTGAGTAGCGGATGCGGTGCCTGAGAGAGGATGGTGCTTGTCGTGCAGATCCGGTCATAGGCGATTGCACCGGCTACCGCAATCTTAGCGATATGTACTCACAATGTGGGGTCTCCGAATGCATGTGGACGACAATAACTCAAGCAAAGCCAGACGGATAAGCTTAAACCCTGACCAGCATAGCAATCTGTCGGTGCTCATCAATATGTAATCACTACTTATCGATGTTTGTGTTGCATGGTGCACGTTATGAGGGCGCCAGACAGCGGAAAATTAGAGGGTTTACAATTTTTCACGATTCTCACCTGCGCGGGCAGTCAGAAGTTGTTAAGGTAGGTGAAAGCCCACACAGATGGGCGATGGCGGTCTAGGGGCTAGACTGGCGGCATTGAGGTTTAGCCGCGTGATTAAGGAAAGGGAGAAGGAGAATCTGGTGAACGAACTTGTCGGTAAGCTTTTTTATATTGAAGGCAGTGGTTATACCATTGTAGATGTGCGTAACGTCGATGGCGAAACGATGATCTACGCAGAACCGCCGGAACCGGTGAAAGGACCGGGACGAGCAGCGTTCCGGTATGCGGATATCGAGCATCAACTGGGGGCATTTGCAAAGGCTATATGAGCGGGCGAGAAGACGTTTAAGTCTTCAAGCCGTCCAGAAATTCGAGTACTTTTTCAGGATGTTCCGCCGCCTTTTGCACTCGGCGCCAGTGTTTGCTGACCTTCCCGTTTGCATCTATCAGTACCGTACTGCGAATGACCCCTTGGGTTTTTTTTCCATACATCATCTTTTCCCCAAATGCGCCGAATTTTTTCATTACTTTTTTTTCAGGGTCACACAAAAGGGTGAAATTTAGATCATATTTATCTATAAATTTCAAATGCTTATCTGGTTTATCTGGAGATATACCAAAGATATGTACGCCGTGAGCGCCGATCTTTTCCTGTAGGTCTCGAAATCCACATGCCTCTTTGGTGCAACCGGGTGTGTCATCGCGTGGATAGAAGTACAGCAGGACCCGACGTCCCTTTAAGTCTTTTGAGGAGACCATATCGCCATTTTGATCGTTAAGGTCGAATGCAGGTGCCGGCCTACCTTCGATTATGCCCATAAGATGATCCTCCAATAAGTAAGCAGCCTGTCAATCCGACGGTGTATTCGCCTTCGTGCCACGAACCGTGTGACCTGTTTCTCCGTTTGCGCTGTGCACAAGGCCTAGACTGTAACAAAACTTGGCTCGGAGAAACGCGTGCGCCAGGCTGGCCATCAGGAAGCGGTCATTCTATTCAACGCTGATGAGGAAATCGCGGCAGAAATGTCTATGCAGACGTTTGCGGCACATCTTGCAGGGGCCCCTATGGGCACTTATGCGGCTTCCGTCGTTAAAGCAGGCTATTGTGTCGTCGCAAATGGCCTAAGACTTGCCGGAGTGGCCTTTTTTCTTTTCGACGTGGATGAAACAGGCCGGGTTAGTAACAAATTCAATCTGCCACTTCGCTACCTCTTGGAACAGGCAAGGGTGTTCGATACCCCTGAGCAGGGTCGTCTGCGCAAAGCCTCTAAAGGCTCATGTCCGGTGCCATGGCATGCGACCCACCTTTGGGAACCTCAATCTGACAATTTATTGGCAGATATCCAGCAGCGTCTGTACCTGAACAAACTCAACCTAAAAGTCAACGGGGAAGGTGCAGATATCATCAAAGATATAGACGATGGACCTGAGGCGACCGATCTGATTGATCTGGAAGAGCGCCATTCGCTGCCTATGTACGAACCCGCATTTTTGCAGGGTGATGGGTCTAACGATATAGGTGATGTAGCAGCCTTGACTGAAAAGTTGGAACAACTACTTGGGCGGGAAGGTAAGTTCTCTGTCCAACGGATGATCCATATGCATGCTCAGCAACTTAACGAAGTGCTTCGTCAACATCGTCGCAGCCTTGAGACTCAGCAATCCTCATATCAGGATCAACTCCGTGCTTGCCAGCAGGAAATTCACGCCCTTAAGGTCGCGGTACGCCAGGAGCAGAGCCGCAATCGCCGACTGCGAGAGGTATTGCAGAGGGATCGATAGAGCAGTTTCCTGTAGAAATTGAATTGGCTTATCGCGATGTCAGGGGGGGATTAGCCCATAATCTTTGTTAGCATATGGGTTTTTCAAGAGTCCCACATAGATGTCGAAGACGGACTTGGCGGTTGCACCACTGTTGCCGATTATTCATGCGCAATCTGCACGTGCGGATGAAACGCGGTCTGTCGACCCACAAGTTATCGAAGCCATCAAATCCAATGAAGTCATGGGTTTCACGGCATCTGTAAATCTGGGTGGTCAGGCGCATAGCGTTGCTGGAATCGGGTTGGAACTTGAAGCGGTTGCGGGTGCCTGTGCATCGACCGCCTGGGTGCTTTGGAACCACTTATCCACGTTCCATCTGTTTGCGGGCTTGATGGGTCCCGGTAATGCTGAATTTTTGAGTAAGATCGTTGAAATGGGAGAATGGGTCTGCTTTCCTGCGGGTGCGAGCACGGGTGTGCATGGCGACCTGGAGGGTGATCAGTACTATCTGTCAGGCAAAGCTGCATTTGGTTCTGGTGCACGTTACGCGGAATGGGTAGGCGTATCCTTTGTCGTGGAGGAAGATCGGACAAAACCCCGTTTCTCTCTCCTGCCCATTGCCCAGGACAGTATTAGCGTTGATGCTGACTGGCGAGCGATGAGCCTGCGGGCGAGTGCAACGGATACGGTTTATTACGATCGCGCAGGCGTTCCGCTTGCTCGGGTTGTGCCTTTTCTCTTTCGCTATCGGGAGGTATTCCGCGATCCCGATCACCCGATGATCGATCCACGATATCGGGAGGATTGGGTGGCGCTTTCCGACCTTTGGTTAGGACTCATGGCGGTTGGCCTCGTCCAGGCCGCTTTTGACGATGTAGCCGACGGGATCAAAGAGCGCATTGCGATCGGCGGGGTGAAGATGGCCGATCGTGCGACTGTGCATGTCAACTTAGGGCATGCGCAGACGAGCATTGCAGCGGCCCGGGACACTGCAATGGCAGCACTCAATGAGACCGATGCGCGGATCGAGAAGAAAGTCATCCCGGACGAATCCAACTACTTACGTCAGACCGGCGCATCGATGACCGCTTTGAAGTTGTGTGACGAAGCGATGCGTCTGCTGGTTCGTGTAATGGGAGGCAATGGTTTGCGTGAAGGTCCGGCCTTTGCACGACGATTTCGGGATTTTCAGGCGATGCCGCTGCACATCAATGCGCACCAGGATCGCATCAGTGAGCAAGTCGGCAGGTCAGTCCTTGGTTTGCCGACTGAAAACCCGTTTTAGCCTGTTGCTCTTGGATCCACGAGAATCTTTACCTCGCTCGGTTCGTGAGCAAGCGTAGCAAAAGCACCCTGTATTTCTGACAAAGGCACGGTCGATGTGTGTAATGCGCTCAGATTCAGGCTTCCACCTGCAGCCAGCCCCTTAGCGATTTCAAAATCTTCCCGCAGATAGGCGATGCTCGTGGTCAAACTGATTTCCTTAACAAGCCATAAAGCCGGAATGATCGTCGCTGGACCATTTGCGACGCCGACCAAAGAAACGCGGCCACCTCGACGTACCCAGTCGACCGATTGCTGGACTGTAGTTGCAATACCTGCACATTCAAAGACCACGTCGACCCCTGCTTGGGTCACGCTGGCTAATTGATCCGGGAAGTCCTCGGCACTGGGATCGAGGGTTCGATCTGCACCGAACGAGGCTGCCAGTTCTCGGCGACCAGATTCCGGCTCGACAACGATCATTTTTCCAGCCCCTGATAGTTTTGCACATTGGGCGACAAGGAGGCCTATGGGCCCTGCGCCGATGACAAGCACGCTGTCACCGAGGTTTACGGTGGTGCGTCGAACGGCATGCACCGCGACGGTGGCGGGTTCCAGGATGCTCGCCTGCTCGTCTGAGAGGTGGTCGGGCACGTGATATAAGCGTGTGGTTGGAAATGCGATTGAACTGGCGAAGCCACCGTGCTTGGCTGCGTGCTCATCGCGCCCGGTAGCACCCGCGAACACCACCTCACAGTGTGCGGCATCACCACGCGCGCAGCTTGCACAGGTACCGCAAGCCGTACCAACGCCTATGGCTACACGATCTCCCTCCTTGTATCCGTGATGTGCAGTTGACTCAGCAGATACGTGTCCGACCCATTCGTGACCGCAGATTGACGGATTATAGGGTTCGCCGGAAAGGTAGGCATGGAGGTCGGTACCACAGATTCCACAGTAGCTGATATCCACTACCGTATGGTATGAACCTGGTTTCGGATCAGGCATCTCTACGAGTTCAAGCGTCTCCTTGCCTGTCACGAGTGCAGCTTGCATATCTTGCCTTTAAATGAATACTGAAAGCCGATCATCTTAAACGGGGAAGGAGAGGGTGCAAATCGAAATATTTTCCGACGTGATATGCCCGTGGTGCTTCATCGGCAAAAAGCGACTGGATAATGCGTTGGTGAGCGAGCTGGACGAAGATGTGGTGCTCAGGTGGCGTCCATATATGCTCTATCCAAAACTACCCGTCGAAGGCATAAATCGTCAGGAATTCCTCACCCGTCGGTACGGAGACACAGCCGACCCCGGCAGAATTCCTGAGCGCATCCGTATTGAGGCAGAAGGCGAAGGCATAGAGCTTCGCTTCGATCTCATAGGACGAACACCCAATACGATGCTTGCGCATCGACTCATGGAGTTTGCGCACACTTTGGGACGTCAACATGATCTGGCAGAACGCCTTTTTCAGGCCTATTTCTGCGAAGGGAAGGACGTTGGAGACATTGACGAACTCGTTAAACAAGGCGCTGAGATTGGTTTGCCGGCTGCAGATATCTCATCCTATCTGTCTGGCGAAGAGGGTCTGGCCGAGGTCACCTCACAGCTCCAACGGGCACCGGAGCTCGGGGTCAGCGGAGTGCCGGGATACTATCTGGCAGATGCGTTTCTTCTGCCTGGTGCGCAGACTAGCGAAACAATGCTGCAGATTATCCGCAGAGTGCGTACGCGGATAGCCAACCGGCACGAGTGATCGGGCATGGTTTCGAATCCTGGGTAGTTTTATCCTCGCTGGTTTTCAAGCCGGGTCGTCGTGCAGGCCTGACACTTTTGGGGCTGCACTCATTATAAGCCCTGTTCATCTTAGGCTAGATAATCGAATGATCCATGTCATGGGATGGAATCTGGCTGTGCGGGTGCCCAACGATCTTGGCTGGAACACCGGCGACTGTGACATTGGCCGGAACATCATCCAATACGACACTGCCCGCGCCGACTTTGGCATTCTGTCCAACTTCGATGTTGCCTATGACCTTGCACCCGGCTGCAAGTAATACGCCTTTGCGAATTTTGGGATGTCGGTCTCCGCTTACTTTGCCCGTCCCCCCCAGCGTCACGGCATGGAGGATTGATACGTCGTCCTCGATGACTGCGGTTTCCCCAACGACGATACCCGTCGCATGGTCCAGCATGAGGCCACAACCTATTTGCGCTGCAGGATGAAAATCCACACCAAGTGTCACGGAGATCTGGTTCTGAAAAAATTGTGCCAGCGTCTTCCGTTCTTGAGTCCAAAGCCAATGAGCAACGCGGTGAGCTTGTAGCGCATGGAATCCCTTGAAGAAAAGAAAAGGGGTGGTTAGATCGTCACAAGCAGGATCGCGTGTGAATGTCGCCAGCATGTCTACGTGGGCTGCGACCAGCAATGTTTCGTCTTTCGTTATGGCTTCGCCGATGACATCGCGGATGAGCATCGTGGGCAACATGGGGTTGTCGAGCTTACTTGCCAGACGAAAGCTCAATGCGGCGCCGAAACTTGCATGGTTGAGGATCGTTGCATGAAAATAACTGCCGAGAATGGGCTCGTCCGTAGCTTTACGTTGTGCTTCTTCGCGCATCAACGGCCATAGATCCGACGGGTCGCGCACAGACGACAGAAGCGGTGATTCAGATTCTGCTGCCACCGTCCTGAAGCGCTGCTTTATCGCGTTTTTTAAGGTGCTGGTATTCATAGAGGTTGTTCTCGGGGCAGGCTCTCGTCGGGCAGCGAAGGGTATGCTCATTATGCCATTTTGCAAGGATCAAATCTTGGAGCGTGGATTCGCTATACTGTGGGTTTGCCAGTATTAAGTCCGGGATTTTAAAGTTCATGACAGGTTCATTCGACACGATAGGCCTTGTAGCACGCAGGTCACTTGGCAGCGCGGTTGAAACCGTGTTTAGCACGCAAGCGATCCTTCGCAATTTGGGTGCTAATGTCATCTTTGACGAGCAATCAGCGGAACGCTTAAAGCAGGCCTCGCCGGCGGGAACTCTGGCAACTGAACAAGCACCCAGAGCGGATCTCGGTAAACTTTGTGATCTGGTCGTCGTTATTGGCGGTGACGGCAGCCTGCTTGGTTTGTCTCGTGAAATTGCTGCTTCCGCAACGCCCGTTGTCGGTGTCAATCGTGGGGGGCTCGGTTTCCTTGCTGCAGTATCTCCGGAAGCACTGGAGACAGAGTTTGCCAAGATCTGGGCGGGTGATTACACAATTGAAGATCATTTCCTCCTCGATGCAGAGGTCTGGCGTGAAGATAAATGCCTTGCCAGTTCAAATGCGCTCAACGATGTGGTGGTGCATCCTGGCAGCATGGCCCGAATGATGGAGTTTAGTCTCTGGGTAGATGGGGAGTACGTGTACGATCAGCGCTCGGATGGTCTCATCGTAGCCAGCCCGACCGGCTCAACGGCTTATTCGTTGTCCGCCGGCGGTCCGATTATGCATCCTAGATTGGACGCTATTGTTATTGTGCCGATGTTTCCGCACACGTTAACGTCGCGCCCACTGGTGGTGAGAGGCGATGCTTCTATCCGCATACGCATACAACAAGTGAAGGACCAGGCTGAAGTCAGTTGTGACTCACAAGTGAATATGCCTATGCTTGCAGGGGATGAAGTACGGATTGGTAAGTATGATTATCCGCTGAGGTTGTTGTATCCGGAGGGGCACAGCTTTTATGAGAGTTGTCGATCGAAACTCGATTGGGCGAGCCGGCTCGGTGGACAGACACTCAGCTAAAATTGCCTGAGGCGTTGCGCAAATCTTCAGGCGTGTCTATGTCTACTAACACCCCTGGATCATCGATTTCGATGTCATTCACAATTTGGTTGTAAGCGCGCAACACATCGCGCGCACCGGTGTCCCCACGCGTGCGAAGAATTTTGTCAAACAGGTGTGCGGGAAAGCCTACGGGGTGGCCGGGTTGAGTGTGATAGGTCGGCCGTGTGATTTCCTGTGGCTTGTTTTTTGCAGAGTTGATAAGGCACTCGAGCGATTCGCGCTTTAAGAAAGGCATGTCTGCCAGTGCGACAAATGCATAGTCCCATTTCAGATTGTTAAATCCTGCCGACAGAGAATGCCCCATACCTTTATCGGCATCTGCAGCAAAGACCGGCTCGAACTGGGCGAGGTGATCGCTGAGCAATGTCAACAGTGGGTCAGTCTCTGATCGGACCACGAGTCGGGTCGCGTCGAAAATACCAGCATAGTTAGAAAGTGTGGTCGTCGCGACGGTGTTCTGGCCTAGCGGTTGAAGGCGTTTGTCAGTGCCGAATCGCTTTGCAACTCCGGCTGCAAGGATAATGGCGCCGATTTTCATCCGCCTTGTCAGCCGGCACTTAAGGCTGAGAGCTGAGTTTGGGCTGCCGGCGCCACCTGTTTTCGGACAGCGGTGATTTCTGCAAGTATGGCAATGGCAATTTCGGGGGGTGTTTTAGAACCAATCGGTAGGCCGATGGGTGCGTGCAACTTATCGATATCGGCATCCGTGAGGTCCAACGCCCGTAATCGTTCTCGACGACTTGCTGACGTGCGCCGGCTACCCATGGCGCCTATGTAAAATGCATCGGTCGTCAGTGCTTCCATCAGCCCCATGTCATCAATACGTGGATCGTGCGTGAGTGCAACGATGGCTGTGGCCTGATCTTTTGCATATTTAGCCACGGCGTCATCGGGCATATCCGTTATTTTTTTGACGCTTTGCATGTCGAAGTCGGCCAGGAGGTCTTCGCGCGGATCGCATACAGTGACATCATAATCCAGCATGCCGGCCATCTCGGCCAGGTAACGGGAGACCATGCCGGCACCGATAATAAAGAGTTGGTAACGTGGTCCATAGGTCTGTGTGAGTACCTGATTTGCATCGTCCCAGGTTAAAGGCAGGTGCTTTTCAACGTCTATGATGGTGGTTTTACCTTTGCGAAGGTCGATTGTTCGCTGTACACAGCGTCGCTCGTCCAAGGCTGCATTGACTTGTTCAAAATGTGCGCACAGCGTGTCTGTTGGCTGCAAGGGCTCGATCACGATATACAGGTGTCCTCCACAGGGAAGACCGAGCTTTTCGGTTTCTTCCGCAGTGATGCCGTACTGAAAAAACTGTGGAGAATCCACGGCAAGTTCACCCTGAGTGAGTTTTTCAAGAAGGTCTTCTTCAACACACCCTCCAGACAATGATCCGGTGATCTGCCCGCGTTTATTGCAGGCAAACAGAGAACCCTCAGGTCTGGGAGATGAGCCCCAGGTCTTTACCACCGTTGCCAGCCAACAGGATTCTCCCTGCATTAGCCAACGCTGAATTTGTCCAAGTACCTCTTTATCCATCGCCTGCATGGTTAATTCCTGCACGTGTCTATGCTGAACGTCGAGCGTATTTTACACTATTCCGATGCAGGGCATGATTCAGGCGTTTCGGCGTCAAGTGGAAGAGGTGGAAAACAATGTGTTGCGCGTCCGATATGGCGTCGCACCAGCCGTCAGGTATGTTCTGAATGTTTCTCATCATCATGTCGAAGACAACCTGGTTGGGTGCATAGGTGGATATTTGCCTACCAGTGGTGAGGTATTTAGCCTGGCTGACCAGGACAGGCGTGGTATTGAATTCGCCATAGGTTCGATGCGACAGCCCGAAGCTCGCTGGCAAATGCCCCCGTTTTAAACCCTGCTCGGATTACCCTAAATGGAATACTTAAAGAGGTTAGCGTGTCAGATACCCCCCAAGAAATTCGGCTGAGTGACTATCAAGCGCCCGGTTACACGACGGACGCTGTGGCGCTTGTGTTTGACATCAGGGATGGTGAAACCATGGTCACATCGACGCTGCGCGTGCGTCGATGTGACCCTCAGGCGAGCGAGATTGCACTGGATGGTCAGGATCTTGAGCTGAATGATGTCAAGTTGGATGGGCGGGTCCTGTCTGGCAACGAATACACCGTAGATGAAGATCGGCTACACATTGCAAACCTCGACGATCATCATGAAATCGAGATCACGACGAAGATATGTCCTGAAAAAAACACAGCATTAGAGGGACTCTACCGGTCGAGTCAGATGTATTGCACGCAATGCGAAGCCGAAGGGTTCCGCAAGATCACTTACTATCAGGATCGTCCGGATGTCCTCGCTGAATATACCACGACGATCATTGCAGACAGCGAGCGCTACCCTACGCTTCTATCCAATGGTAATCAGATTGCATCGAGCTTGATCGAAGGCGGGCGCAAGCGTGTCGTCTGGCATGATCCGTTTCCGAAACCGAGCTATCTGTTTGCTCTCGTGGCCGGCAACCTGGACAAGATCGAAGATATTTTCATCACCGCCAGCAAACGTGCAATTACGCTGCAGATATATTCTGAACCTCACAACATCGCCCATTGCCATTATGCGATGGACGTGCTCAAGCGGGCTATGCGTTGGGATGAAGAACGCTTTGGCCGCGAGTACGATCTGGATATATTCATGATCGTTGCCGTTGAAGACTTCAACATGGGCGCGATGGAAAATAAGGGTCTGAATGTCTTCAACACGTCGTGCGTTTTGGCTTCCCCGGATACGGCGACGGATGCTGCCTATCAACGGGTAGAAGCAGTCGTCGCCCATGAATACTTCCACAATTGGTCTGGAAACAGAGTTACGTGCCGGGACTGGTTCCAGCTCAGTCTCAAAGAAGGCTTTACCGTCTATAGGGATGCCGAATTCAGCGCGGATATGAATTCTGCTGCAGTCAAGCGCATAGAAGACGTGGGGTTTCTACGTACGATCCAATTTGCAGAAGATGGGGGGCCGCTGGCGCATGCAGTGCGCCCTCAATCGTATCTGGAGATATCCAATTTCTATACAACAACGATCTATGAAAAAGGCGCGGAGGTCGTGCGCATGTACGATACTTTGCTGGGCCGTCAGAAGTTTCGTGCAGCGACAGACCTCTACTTTGACCGCTTTGACGGTTCAGCTGTTACGACCGATGACTTTGCGGCTGTTATGGCCGAGGTTGGTCAGTGTGATCTTGCCCAGTTTAAACTTTGGTACGACCAGGCAGGTACGCCTGAAGTGGCTGTAAGTGAGGTATTTTCTGACGGTGTGTTGCAGTTGGACTTTGAGCAGAATTGCATGCCAACGCCTGGGCAGGGGGAGAAATCCCCATTTCACATCCCCATTGAGTTTGGATTGATTGATGCCATGGGTGATCCGGTTTCGGTGTTTGACCTGGTGGTAGATTGTGGTGATCCAATTCGGCCGGTGGCGCATGGAGATTCCCTGCTCCTCGAACTGAAAAGTAAGCAAACACAGATCACCCTCTCGGATTTCGAACAAAAACCGATCGTCAGCTTTTTACGAGATTTCACAGCTCCGGTAAGGGTTTCGTATCCACGGCCAGAGGCCGAACTGGCGATGCTGGTTAAGCATGACCACAACGGCTTTGTACGATGGGATGCTTTGCAGAGTATCTGGGTGAATTACTTTTCTAAGCGCTGCGACTTGGATGTCAGTGAGCTAATTGGAGATCTCGGCGAGCAGACGCTTGGGCTGACAGACGACGAGGCGCGTTTGCTTGCGGCACAGATGCTTGTGGTCCCACAGCCGGGTTATCTGTTTGAGGCGCTGGAAACGTTTGAGGTTGACAGTTTGCTCGGGCAACGTGATATGTTGATAGATAAAATATCTTCAAATAACAAAGATTTATGGGAGGAACTTTATAACCAATGTAGTATTGATCAGGCTTACACACCGGACCGTGCGGGGCTTGCACGCAGGGCTTTGCGCAACACTGCATTTGCATACTTTGCGCACTCCCTGTCGGGTGATGTACTGCTTGAAACGGTGAGAACGCACTACGAACAAGCGGATAACTTAACGGATCGCCGGGCAGCTTTGCACGTGGCGCTGACCGAAGAGTCGGTGGCTGAAGAGTTGAGGGAGATGCTGCTCAAAGATTTTTTCGACCGCTGGCAACATGAAGCGTTGGTCGTTGATCTGTGGTTCAATCTGCAGGCACAGAGTTCTGTGTTAACACTTGAGCAGATTCGCGCTCTTGAGGAACATCCCGCCTTCGAGATCAAAAACCCTAATAGGGCGCGCGCATTGTTTTCAGTCTTTGGTGCCTACAACCATCGACGCTTTCACGCGCTGGATGCCAGTGGCTATCGGTTTGTCGCTGAGGCGGTCGCGCGAATGGATTCATTTAACCCTTCGCTTGCTGCACGAGTGTGCACGCCTTTAACGCAATGGCGCCGCTTCGATACGTTACGTCAGGATGAAATGCGTGATGCGTTACGCACACTTGCCGCATCAGAGCAGATGTCCAAAGACCTGTATGAAGTGGTCACGAAGGCCCTGGCAGATGACTGACGTATTGTTGTCAGGGAGTTTTCCACCGCAGCCAATGTCGTGCAAATCAGCGGCAGTCAAATCCCTGATGCTACCAGCTGTATAAAGCAGGCAGCACCGGTTGTTGCTTCGACGCTTCGTTCGGTTTGAATTTGCGCAGGATGCGCAGGGCCATTTGCTTGTGTTGCTTAAACGAAGTGGTTTGTTCGCCGTAGGCGGCACGTTGCAGACTCATGATGAGGTCGTTGTGTACATCAGATTGGCGTTGAAACTGATCGAAAGCAGCTGCTCTTTCGGCACCGAAATAAGGCGTGAGGCAGACGGCGATGCCATTGAGAAGTTCGGCTGGTGAATTGGCATCTCGAATGCTCTGAATGCTGGACCCACTGGTCGTTCGGTTGCCGGGCTTAAAGCGAGTCACCCATCTGCCGAAGGCGATGCACAGATAGATCAGGGCAATAATTGATAGGGTTACCCAAACAAAGTTGATCACAGGCGGCCAATCAATATCGACTGTCGGATCGTGTTCTTCAATTTCTGGCGGCACCATATCAGGTGTTGGTTCATCAGCCACGGCAACGATGGGCGCGCCACCGATGTTCAGTGAGATAGGTGGTGCCTTGGCGATTGCAAGTTTGTCAGTTTTGGTGTTCCACCAGTAAACGGTTTGCTCAGGCAAAGCGACGTCACCGGGTTGTAAAGGCACGATCGATGTCGTTTGCAAGCGAGACCCGGAAACCCTGCTCGAGTTTGTATCGTCGTTGATGACTGGGTTTTGAGGATAGATACGTATTTGGTCGTCACGAATGCTCCATAAAACGGGTGGGACAATGGATCCCGCGTTGCCTTTGACGTGCACGAGGAGTTCGTGGGTGACAGTGTCCCCTACGTTGAGCGGGGTCAGGCGGCTAATTTCCTGATGTACGCTAACCTCTTCGGCCGGCAGCCACGGGTGACCGACTGGATAGTCCGGTGGCACGGGGTTAACTCGGATCGTGGTGGGTTCCGTACCGACGCGGACACCTTTTCGCGAGACTCTCCCACTTTCTAAAAGGCGCACACTGGCTGTGACATTGATTGCGGGCAGGGTGAGGTCGCCACTGGATTCGGGAAAGATGGCGTAGCGTTGCTCGACTATGCCGTAGCTATTGCTATGGCGCTGTATCGTGCCCGCCGTTGTTTCTCCAAGTGTCAGGACAACAGCATCGGCAATTTCCGGTGCCCCAGGCAGGTCACTATAGAGCTGTACCCCATTTGAGTAGAGTAGCCGTCGTGTAAAGATCAGTTGCGCCTGTACATAAACTTCCGTTGCAGACACCTCGGTTTCGAAAAACACGAGTTCTTTGATTTTTTGGTGCGTCTGCTCAGAGAGGGTTCGAACCCGAAGGGTCAATGTTGGCGTCGTGTCACGTCCCACCTGGATAGCGGGAATTGTTAAAGTGCCGGTTCGCTTGGGCTGCAGGGTGATTTGATAGTCGACCCAGCTCTGTTCACGACCATTAACAAACCGGTATTGGGAACTGGTGTTTGTTCCCATTACATGAAAATCGCTTTCGAGGTGCGACAGGTCCAGCGTTTCAGTACTGCGGGTCTGTGTGGCTCTGATCGTCAGGCGCACGGATTCGAGTTCGTCGATGTCCTGTTCGGACAGTTGAGCAGAGACGGCTGCCCAACCATGGAAACTTGCGAGGATCAGAACAATAAATGTCGCGCACCGTTGCAGCGTTGTTACCAAATCTTGTCTCCCTGCCTGTTTTCATAGTCTCCGCGGCGGAGACGTTGCTTGGTTTCGTGGGAGAATTTTCGCCGTAAAAGTCCACCGGGGTCATCGGGCACGCGGCGCAGCCACTGCTCCAGAGCCTCCTGTTTTTCGTCACGGCTTTCGGACTCCTGGGCTTCGGCTGCTTGCTGCTCTTTTTGCTCTTGTTGTTGATCTGATTCCTGTTGTTCATCCGATTGTTGTTCTTGGTCTTCGCCCTCCTGTTGGTCTTCATTCTCCTGTTGTTCGTTATTCTGACTCTGTTGTTGCTCACTTTGCGCGTCGGAGTCTTGCTGGTCTTTGAGGAGGCGCTCTACCAGTTTTTTGTTGTATAGAGCATCTTCGTGGTCGGGCCGCTGCGACAGTACTTGGTCATAAGCGGCAATGGCCTGGGCGTATTGCTGCATGCGCGCCAGTGCATTGCCTTGGTTGTACTGGCCGGTTGGCGTCTGGTCGTTGCTAAAGCCGGTCAAAGCACCCGAAAAGTCGTTGCTCCTGTATTGTGCGACGGCACGCCATTGAGGATCTTCGAACAAGGCGGCAGCAAATTCGGGATGTCCATTGCGTAGTTTCTGGCGTGCGCGTTGATCGTCTCGCTGCCACAAGCTCTCCCAAAACGAAGAGAGTTGAGTCGCTTCGATGCTGCCGGGAGGTGCTGCGAAGGTGGTCTCCGGTAAGAATGAGACTGTACAGATGCATAAGATCAAGCCTTTGCGAAAGGCAAATAAAAGGAAAGGGATAAGGCATACGGCCACCCAGTGCCCCTGGTCAGACCAGGTATCGAACTCGCGTTCGACTTCTATCGTTTCATCCTCAGTAGGCAGGTGTGTGCTGAGGAGATCAAGAATATCCGCATCGCCAACTTGTGCCTGTCTATATCGTCCAAAACCAAGATCGGCCGCCTCTCGTAACCTGACAGGATCGAGCTGTGCGATAATCTGGTTTCCCGCCTGAGTACGCAGTGTACGACCGGGTTGGCGCATACGGTCCATTGGGATGGGTGCACCATTAACTGTGCCGATGCCGAGTACAGAAATCGGAAAGGCGGCGTTGCGATGCCGGGATATATCACCTAGAAGGTCTATGCCATCGGTGATCATAATGATTCGCCCTTGCAACACCTTGGCGTTGTCAAA
This sequence comes from Pseudomonadota bacterium, assembly GCA_036338285.1. Lineage (GTDB taxonomy): Bacteria > Pseudomonadota > Gammaproteobacteria > Pseudomonadales > Azotimanducaceae > UBA4421. The sequence goes on along the minus strand of JAYZCO010000032.1, from coordinate 7,360 downwards.
GAGCTCATGGGCGATGTTGAGCGCATGACCGGGATTGCTGCCGAATACGGGCATCATCTCGGGACTCAGAGAACCGAGAAGATTTTCGATGGTGTTCACATCATCCGTTAGCGGGACAACCGCGTGTGCGTCCCCGGCATAAGCAATGAGGGCGGTCTGTCCTTCTTTGCGCAGGCGCAGGATGTCTACAACCTCCTGGCGTGCCCTGTCGATTCGGGATGGTTTAGTATCACGAGCGAGCATTGACATCGAAAGATCGAGGAGAATGATCAGCGTATCCTGCTTTTCCTCAACGTTTTGCGGCAGTTTTTGCCATGTTGGACCAGCAAGACCGATAGTCGCAGCGGCCAGAGCGACGATGAGAAAGCCGGAAAACCATCGACCACCGCTGCTACGACTGGCATCCAGGAGAACATGTAGGAGTTCCGAGTCAATGGCTAACTCCCAACCTGACCCGCGCTGGGTTCGACGTAACCAGTACCATGCGAGCCACACGCATGGTACGGCTGCTACAAGCCATGTGGGTCGGAGAAAATGAAAGGCTTCAATCACGTCGCTTTACCAGGTCAAGCACCAGGAGGATCGCAAACAGGGTCAGAGCAGCCGACATTGGCCAATAATAGAGCGCCTGTATAGGTCGGTAGGTTTCAGGGTCCTGGTCGATGGGTTCGAGTTCGTCGATGAGTGCATAAATTTCCTGGAGTTTGGCCGTATCTTTGGCCCGGAAGTATTTGCCTTTTGTTGTGGTGGCGACGCGTTTGAGCGTCTCTTCATCCAAATCTGCAGATGGGTTGGTCATTCGCCCTAAGCTGCCAAAGAGGCTGGGCATGCGCATTTCGTCGGCGCCTACGCCGATGGTATAGATTTTTATTTTGTCGAATGCGGCCAGCTCGGCGGCTTTTGCAGGTGCCACTTCCCCGACATTGTTGGCACCATCCGTCAGAAGGATGATGACCTTGTCTTCTTGTGGTCGAAGTCTCAGGCGTTTTACGGCAAGACCAATGGCATCTCCAATGGCGGTTTTCCCTCCAGCGATGCCCACGGGTGCTTCGGTTAGAAGTCGGTTTACGCTCTTAAGGTCAAATGTAAGCGGTGCCTGAAGATAGGCGTTGGTGCCGAAGAGCACCAGCCCCGTGCGATCTCCCTGCCGGGCTTCAATGAACGCTCCGACCACTGCTTTGACGACGGTCAGACGGTCGATAAACTTGCCGTTAACGGCCATATCTTCGGTTGCCATACTGCCCGAAATGTCGACAGCGAGCATCAGGTCCCGCCCACTTTGTGGCAGTGTAATGGGCTCGCCTGTCCACTGCGGCCTCGCGGCCGCTAATATGAGACATATCCATACCAAAGCCAGCAGCACCAACCGCCCTCGACGATGGTTGTTCTCGATGCCACCGCCGTGAGTTACGGCGCTGAACACGGCAATGGAAGGTACTGTTAAGGCTGCTTGATCTTTGCGTCGTGGCTTCAGGACAGCGCGCAAAAGAATTGGCAAAGGTAGAAGATAGAAACTCCAAACCCAGATCCATTCAATCAATGTTGGATCCTCCCATGGCTTAGGAGATGCTTAACAGTCGTGTGCAACGATTGTGGGTCGAATTCGGGATTAATGGAAAAACGAGGGTTGCCAAGAACCTGCCCTGGGCCTTGCGAAAATTCATGGCTGTCGGAAATGCGATCCAGTGCCTCCAACCACCCACTACCCGACAGTGGTGCGACATCGTGGTGGTAACCGCGAACCAGCAATCGTTTCAAGAGTTCGTTGGTCTCGTGCAGGTAGTGGTGCATGGTCAATCGCCCTTCGTGGTAGGCGATGTAGTTATTTGCGTGGAGCTGACGCGCAGCGCGCAAAGGTGCGCCGAGACGCCATCGTTGCCACAGGCGCCAGCATGCCCAGATCAATGCAGCAGCTAGGCAAATGCCGAGCAGCCACCAACCTACGGCCGGTGGCCACCAACTGGGATCCGGCGGGCTGTGCACATCGCGTAATTGCTGTAGCGGGTCCGTTTGCATTACAACCATTGGACAGACGCAAGGTCTGTTTTATCCGTCGCGATGGGGAAATAGCGCATCGAATCGTGTAGGCAAATGTGCTCAAGGTCTGCGCAGCGACGTTCGAACTGGTCCAGATAGCGATCTCGTAGACCGCGATCGCCCGTGTAGAACTGTAAACGTTCGGCGCCATCTGTGACCAGGTAATGATCCGAAGGAGGGAGTTCGCGCTCGATCGGATCGTGAATGTGGACGACGGTCACCTGATTGTGGCGTGCAAGTTGCTGCAGGTGGTTGGACCAGTCGGTCAGATCGCCGGCAAAGTCGCTGATGACAAAAACCCGGTAATTACTGCGTGCGAGACGGCGCACGCGGAGCATTGCTTCAGTCAAAGTTCCGGTCACCTCAGCGCTGCGTTTCAGCGCCTGGTTCATTTCGGAAACGTCGTTTAAAAGGCGTGCCACTGCCTTTGTGGTTCGAAATGGTTTATGTAGTCTTGACTGATCATTGCCAACCACAAGACCACCGACACGATCATTGGCTTGCAGAGTCTGCCATGCCACCCGGGCAGCCACATCCGCTGCAGCGACAGACTTCAAACGAAGTCTTGAGCCGAAAAACATATTTTGAGTCTGGTCCACGACGATAAGGGTTGGCCTTTCCCTTTCTTCGCGGAAAATTTTCGTATGCGGTTTGTTGGTGCGTGCGGTGACGCGCCAATCTATTGCCCGAATGTCGTCTCCGGGCTGGTATGCACGTACTTCTGCTAGATCAACACCGCGGCCTTTCAGTTTGGAAAGTTTGCTGCCAGCGCGATTTCCGACGATGCGTGCCGTGGCCGTTTTCAGTTGTGCTGGCGCAGGTAAAAAGCGCAGCGCAAGAAGTTGCTGAAGGTCAACGTAGGCACCGTGCAGCGCTGCTTCTTGTCTCAGCGCGAAAACCGACATCGCGTTCAGGGCACCGGGATGGTGCCGAGCAGGGTGTCGATCACCAGGTCGGTTGTGATGCCCTGTGCGTCGGCCTCAAACGTTAGGATGAGGCGGTGTCGTAGAACATCGTGCGCGATTGTTTGGACATCTTCTGGCGTCACGAAATCTCGACCGTTCAACCAGGCGAGTGCCCGCGCACAAATATCGAGGCCAATGGTGGCGCGGGGCGAGCCGCCAAACTCTATCCAATTTGCAACCGCTTCGGGTGGCTGGCGAGTCCCCATTGTCAGGGCGACGATGTAGCGCTCCACGGATTCGGTCATGTGCAGATCGACAAGGGCGCGGCGTGCTGTGAAGAGTTCGTTTTGTGTCACGACAGGTGGCTTTTCGGCTTGATCGATACCCGCAGATTCGGCTCGAACAAGGTTTAGGATGCTGGTTTCGGTTTCTGCATCCGGATAATCAACAACGACGTGCATTAAGAATCTATCCAGCTGCGCTTCAGGAAGCGGGTAGGTGCCTTCCTGTTCGATCGGATTCTGTGTTGCCATCACGAGGAAGAGGTCTGCTAAGGGGAACGTTTCGCGGCCGAAACTGATCTGATGTTCGCCCATTGCCTCTAATAGGGCGGACTGGACTTTGGCCGGCGCTCTGTTGACTTCATCGGCGAGAATCAGGTTGTGAAAGATTGGACCCTTTTGAAATTTGAAGCTGCCATCTTCTGGTCTGTAGATCTCGGTTCCTGTGATGTCGCTGGGTAGGAGGTCCGGGGTGAACTGTATGCGATGAAAATCCCCCTCCACGAGTTCTGCAAGCTCCTTGATGGCCCGAGTTTTTGCCAGGCCGGGTGCGCCCTCGACGAGCAGGTGCCCGTCACACAGAAGGGCCATGATCAGGCGTTCAACCAGCACTGTCTGCCCGATGATCTTAGTTTCTAGGAAAGACTGGGCCTGAGTAATTGAGGTGAACGCAGAAGATGGGCTGGTGGTATTCATAGGGTGATCTTTACGAAAGAGGCAGTATTGTAGCGGGAAGGTGGCTTTCGTCCAGCGCGCTTTATGGATTAAGCGCTGTCCATGAATCTAAGGTGACAGTCCTTGAGCAGCAGGAAGTTCATCGAATTGGATCGGGACGAATCATGTGCGGCAAAGTTCAACTAAGCGTAGCAAGTTTTTATAATCGAGATGAAGGCTTCTGGGTTTTCCTATGGATATAGGGTTGGCTGGCGTTACAGTGCCAAGGCACCATGGCTGAGCGGCGCCTGGCTTTCCTTTAGTTTGCGTAAGAAAACGAGTTTGCGTAAGAAAACGTCCACCTCACAAACGCGTGCATGGCGTTGGGCTTGAGTTGGGATTGGGCTTAAAAATGAGGCTTGCAGCATCAGTCTCCGGACAAGCTCTACACAAAAAAATATATCAGGGTGGCATGACTGACAAAAAATTTGAGTGGTCAGAAGCGAAGCAGCTGAGTCTGTTTCAAATATTTCTCGCATTTGCGATACCCAGTGCCATTGCATTCACCGGATTTCGATTCGTTTTACCCGCGGTCCACGCTGCGGGTGCGCCTTCGATCCTCGCCTGGCCCGTGATTGCATCCGTGATGTTGCTCGGGTTTACCGTTGCTCCTCTGTGGATGATGCATCGAGAGGCCAAAGCGCTTGAAATAAGCTTTAAAGAACGTATGTGCCTAAGGTCACTCGATCGCAAGCAATGGCTTGTCGCTTCAGCAATTTTAATTGTTGGCCTTATTGTGGCCGGTGCGACGGGCAGGTTGAATGGCATTTGGATGGGTATAACAGGTCTTAGCGTACCCGAATATTTTCCATTTTTTCTCAACCCAACGCTCGACCCTATGGCCATGGCTCCCGAAGCATTGACCCCCGGGTTTCAGCTCAAAGGGGCTTACTGGCTCATCGGCTTGATGATTGTTACCTTGCTGCTCAATATTTTGGTTGAAGAAATTTACTTCCGCGCCTGGCTTCTCCCCAAAATGATGACGTTGGGTGCTGTCGCCTGGGCAGTGAACGGTGCCGCTTTCGCGCTTTACCATACCTTCCAGCTGTGGTTGTTGCCGCAGCTCATTCCGCTGAGTCTATTCATGGCATTTGTGGTTTATTACACACGCAGTATTTGGCCAGCACTTCTGTTCCACCTTGCCGTTAATTCGCTGAGTGTCGGAGCAATTATTTATTTGATTGTGAGCTAGCTAGACGGCGGCGAGCAGCAAGTTTATTTCAGCATTGAGGATGCCATCGATTATGCGCACTTTGAACAAAATGTCGTGAAAGTCTGACCTTGTATGGCATCAAATTCAGAGATCAAATCCCAGTGGCCGTTACCAGAGTGAATAGGCTCACCCGTGGCAACAAGCCGCCCAACATGCGAAAAATGTGAGGTGGAATCTTCAGTGTCCAGCCGCAAACCATTTGCCCTATCTAGATGGTTACAAGGGTAAGTCGAATACGTTAAGGGGATAGCAGCCAACGGATTATTCTGCCAGATATCGGGTGTCACACTCGCAGGACACCCTTAAAAGCAAAATCTGGTATTGGCCTTTGTGTTACAACATAATCAACAGGCAAATACACCTGGAGGTGCTTTTATGTCGGCAGAGTCGAAATTCAATCGTCAGACGCAGAAAACAAAACCATGGGTTGGCATGGCCGCGACCCTAATCGTGGGTTTGTTTTTCTCAACGGGAGTATGGGCGGGCGATCTGAATGGCTCTGATACGGCCTGGGTTCTAACTGCGACCGCATTGGTGTTGTTCATGACAGTGCCGGGTCTCAGCCTCTTCTATGCTGGTTTGGTGCGTTCGAAAAACGTACTTAGTGTTCTCATGCAGTGTTTTACCATTACCTGTGTTGCCTCAATATTGTGGCTGTTGGTTGGTTATTCACTGGCCTTTGGCGATGGCGGCGCGATGAACGCCTTTGTGGGTGGCTTACAGAACTTCCTGATGGTCGGTATCACAGAAGAAGCGGTGCGCGGCACGATACCCGACAGTGCATTTGCACTATTTCAGATGACCTTTGCAATCATCACCCCGGCTCTGATCGTTGGCGGATTAGCAGAGCGGATGAAGTTTTCAGCGGTCGTTATATTCAGTGCGGCGTGGCTGTTGTTTGTCTATGTGCCTATTTGTCATTGGGTCTGGGGTGGTGGTTGGTTACAGGACTTGGGCGTAATGGATTTTGCCGGCGGTCTTGTCGTGCACATTGCTGCCGGGGTGGGTGCGCTGGTTGCGGCCGTAGTTCTTGGTAATCGACGTGGTTTTCCAGAACAAGCCATGCCCCCGCACAACATGACGTTAACCATCATGGGTGCGGGTATGCTCTGGGTGGGCTGGTTCGGGTTCAATGGTGGCAGCGCACTGGCCGCCAATGGGGATGCGGCCATGGCAATGCTCGTCACACATATTTCAGCCGCGGCCGGGGCGTTCACATGGCTTTGCGTGGAATGGGTGCGATATGGCAAACCCTCTGCTTTAGGGGCCGTGACTGGCATGGTTGCGGGTCTAGGTACAATCACACCAGCCTCAGGCTATGTGGGCCCGGGTGGTGCGTTGGTTATAGGCGTCGCGGCAGGGTTTATCTGCTTTTATGCCACACACTACATCAAGCGCCGACTGCGTATTGATGACAGTCTGGATGTGTTCCCTGTCCATGGTATAGGGGGCATTTTGGGGACGTTGCTGACAGGTATTTTCGCCAGCAACGCGTTAGGTGCATTTTCTGGCCAACAGGACATCAATATTGGTGAACAACTCGGCATTCAGGCAGTAGGGGTTATTGCGGTGGTCGCCTACACCGCTGTCGGCAGCTACGTCATTCTGCGTATAACCGGTGCTCTGGTTGGTAATCGCATAGAAGAAAATGAAGAACTTGAAGGCCTTGATCTCGTTTCACACAACGAGCGTGGTTACGATATCTAAGGCTCGGCCGATAAGACCTGTTGGTTCTCCCAAGGGTGGGATAGTGGCGAAAAAGAGCGAGTGAAAATAAAGGTTATGCAGGTCTTTGGGTTGCCTGTGTGACCAGAAAATCAATGAGTTCTACAAAATCATAACCTAGGTGTCGTGCCCCGTCGGGGTAGAGACTCGTAGAGGTCATGCCCGGCAAGCTGTTCACTTCCAGCAAAGCAATTTGTCCATCATCGGCTACGATAAAATCTGCTCGTGAGAGATCTCGCAGACCGAGTGCCCTGTGTGCCGTGAGTGCGATCTCCTGCAGACGAGATAACGTGCGCGTATCCAATCGGGCGGGAATGATGTGTTCGGACTGTCCGGCTGTGTATCGGTTGTCGTAGTCGTACCACTGATCGTCATCGGTGTCGATTTCGATGGCCGGGTGGGCAAGCAGTTCGCGTTCGCGCTCAAGCACACCAACGGTGACTTCTTTGCCTATTAGAAATGGTTCGACCATGCAGGCTCCGAAG